>NZ_JAQZSH010000008.1:0-168871 GCF_053902585.1 Longispora urticae | reverse complement strand
CCCCCCCCCCCCCCCCCCCCCCCGCCCCACCCGGTGTCCCACCCCGAGCCACCCCACCCCACCCCACCCCGAGCCGAGCCGAGCCGAGCCGAGCCGAGCGAAGCCGAGCCGAGCCGAGCCCCATTACTAACCCCGCGTGCCACAGCCAGCGCCACTTAGGCCCGCACGGTGCACCGGACCGGGACGGCAGGACGGGACGCACGGATCGGGTAGGGCACACCGGCGGCCGGTACCCGTCGAGCGGTGGATCTTCGGGGGTGAACGTCGGCGACGGAGCGGCGCGGGGAAGGTAGGGTCGGCCGGGTGATCACTCTTCGACCGCTCCGCGACAGTGACGCCGAGGACCTCGCCGCCGCGTGCAACGACCCGCTGATCCAGCGGTTCGTGCCCAGCCTCCCGGCGCCGTACTCGCGGGAACACGCCCTCTGGTGGATCCGGGACGGCGCGCCGACCGTGGCCGCCCGGGGTGGCCAGATCTGGGCGATCGTCGACCCGGCCGACGACCGGCTGCTCGGCAGTGTCGCCACCCAGCCCGGCACCCTGGGCTACTGGGTGGCCCCGTGGGCCCGCGGCCGGGGGGTCGCCACCGAGGCGACCCGGCAGGGCACGGCCTGGGCGTTCGCGCACGGGTACGAGCGGCTCGAACTGACCACCCACCCCGAGAACGTGATCAGCCAGCGGGTCGCCCTGGCCGCCGGCTTCCGGAGCGAGGGCCTGCGGCGTGCCGCCGAGCAGAGCAGGGGCGGCGGCCGGCACGACATGCTGGTCTGGTCCCGGCTGCCCTCGGATCCGCCCGGCCCGACCCGCCGGCTGATCCCGGACCTGCCGGGCGGCGAGCTGACCGACGGCGTGATCACGATCCGCCCGATCGGGCCGGCGGACGCGGACGCGATGTTCGCGCTGCGCAACCTGCCGGAGGTCGTGAAGAGCAATGTGCCGCCGGTGGAGCTCAGCCGCGAGGAGGTCGAGGAGCGCTGCCGGCTCGCGCCCGGCGGGTGGCTGACCGGCGTCAGCGTGGACCTGGGCATCTGGGAGGCGGCGAGCGGCGCGTTCGTCGGCGAGATCGGCCTCTACTACCACGAGCCCCCGACCCAACAGGCCATGATCGGGTACTCGGCGCTGCCCGCCTTCCGCGGCAAGGGGTACACGACCCGGGCCGCGAACCTGGTCGCCGAATGGGCGTTCGCGCAGGTGGGCGTCATGCGCCTGATCGCGGGCACGGCCCCGGAGAACATCGGTTCCCAGCGGGTACTGGAGAAGGCCGGCTTCGTCCGGGAGGGCTACACCCGCTCCCGGCTGCCCGGCCCGAACGGCACCCGGATCGACGACATCCTCTGGGCCCGCTTCCCCGGCTAGGTCCGCCCAACGGCTACCGGCCACCCGGGCCGCGCGTCGAGCGGAGGCCGGCCCCGAGGTGCAGGTGCCGCCGGGCGGGCGGTAGGCGCCCGACGGCCCAGCGGCACCTCGTGCCCGTCGGAGGGTCCTAGCGGGGGTCGGTGGCGAGTTTCGCGCCAATCCAGGAGTCGACCGGCTCGCCGCGGTGCCGGAGCTTCCCGCGCTGCGTGCCCTCGACCACGAACCCGGCCTTCTCGGCGGCCCGCCGCGACCCGTCGTTGCCGACGAATGCGTTCCACTCGATCCGGACGAGGCCCAGTTCCTCGAAGCCCCAGCGGGTGACGGCGCGCAGGGCGGCGGTGCAGTATCCCTGGCCGCGGGCCCACGGGGCGGTCAGGAAGCCCACCTCGCCGAGGGTCGGACCCATGATCCGCAGGTCCATGTTGCCGGCCCACCGGCCGTCCGGGCCGCACACCGCGAAGATGGCCGCCTCGCCTCGCCGCCACCCCTGGGCGGTCCGCCCGACGAAGCCCTCGGCCATCTCCCGGGTGTAGTCCAGCGGCATGGACGTCCACCGCACGATCTCGGGGTCCACGCACGCGACCAGCATGTCGTCGGCGTCGCGCGGTTCGGGGGCCCGGAGGGTCACGGGACCCTCGACGAGTACCGGCGGCGGAGAGCTGAACACCCGGGTACGACGGCCGTCGACCGTCGGGAAGCCGTGCTTCTCCATCCGGGCCAGGTCGGCCGGCAGCAGCGCGCCGACCATGCCGTCGACCGGCTCCCCGTCCCGTTCGATCAGGGCCTCGCGCTGCACGCCCTCCATCACGAAGCCGGCGCGCTCGGCGACCAGCTGCGACGGCAGGTTCCCGATCCTGGCCCGCCAGAGCAGCCGCTGCACGTGCAGGGTGTCGAACGCCCAGCGGGAGACGAGCTTGAGGGCCTCGGTGGTCACGCCCCGGCCCCGGCCGCCCGGGGCGACCCAGTAGCCGATCTCGGCGACCCGGGCCTCGACGTCGTGGTCCACCACGCCGATGGAGCCCAGCAGCAGGCCGTCGTGGTCGAAGATGCCGAACTGCCCAGAAGCCGCGCCGGTGACGAAGCCGACGGCGTGCTCCCTGAGGTACGGGACGGGCACCCTGGTCCACCGCTGGATGGCAGGGTCCTGGCACGCGGCGAGGACCTGGTCGGCGTCGGAGCCGCGCCACGCGCGGAGTACAAAAGAATCGGTCTTGATTTCCACCACCAGATCATGCGTGCTGACATCAGCTGTGAGCGAACAGGATTTTTCGGAACACCAGGGTGGGGTCGTCACTGGGGGGATTGCCGCCTACGATGGTCAAGCGAATACCTCCCAGGGAGTGCTGACCCGTGTCGATTTTTGAAAAGCTTCTCCGCGCCGGCGAAGGCCGCATGGTGCGCAGGCTGAAGGCCATCGCCGACGCCGTGAGCTCGATCGAGGACAACTACGTTGACCTCAGTGACGAGGAGCTGCGCGAGCAGACCACCCTCTTCAAGGAGAGGCTCGACGAGGGTGAGACTCTCGACGACCTCCTCCCGGAGGCGTTCGCGGTCGTCCGCGAGGCGACCAAGCGGGTCCTCGGCAAGCGGCACTACGACGTCCAGATCATGGGTGGCGCCGCCCTGCACTTCGGCAACATCGCCGAGATGAAGACCGGTGAGGGCAAGACGCAGACGTGTCTGCTCCCGGTGTATCTCAACGCGCTGGCCGGCAAGGGCGTGCACGTCATCACGGTCAACGACTACCTCGCCCAGCGGGACGCCGAGTGGATGGGCCGGGTGCACCACTTCCTCGGCCTGACCGTCGGCGCCATCCTGCCGAACCAGTCGCCCGCCGACCACAAGGCCGCCTACGAGGCCGACATCACCTACGGCACGAACAACGAGTTCGGCTTCGACTACCTGCGCGACAACATGGCGTGGTCGAAGGAGGAGATGGTCCAGCGCGGCCACTACTTCGCCGTGGTCGACGAGGTCGACTCGATCCTGATCGACGAGGCCCGGACCCCGCTGATCATCTCGGGCCCGGCGGACCAGGCCGGCCGGTGGTATGAGGAGTTCGCCCGGGTCGTCGGTCGGATGACCAAGGGCGAGGATGGCCACTACGAGGTCGACGAGTCCAAGCGGACCGTCTCCATCTCGGAGAAGGGCATCTCCCGGGTCGAGGACGTCCTCGGTGTCGACAACCTCTACGAGTCGGCCAACACCCCGCTCGTCGGCTACCTGAACAACGCGATCAAGGCCAAGGAGCTCTACAAGAAGGACAAGGACTACATCGTCTCCGACGGTGAGGTCCTGATCGTGGACGAGTTCACGGGCCGCATCCTGCACGGCCGGCGCTACAACGAGGGCATGCACCAGGCCATCGAGGCCAAAGAGGGCGTGGAGATCAAGCAGGAGAACCAGACCCTGGCGACGATCACCCTCCAGAACTACTTCCGGTTGTACGAGAAGCTGGGCGGCATGACCGGTACGGCCCAGACCGAGGCCGCCGAGTTCAACAAGGTGTACAGCGTCGGCGTCGTGTCCATCCCGACCCACCGACCGATGATCCGCGTCGACAAGGCCGACGTCATCTACAAGACGGAGATGGCCAAGTTCGAGGCCGTCGTCGAGGACATCGTCGAGCGGCACACCCTCGGCCAGCCCGTCCTGGTCGGCACCGTCTCCGTGGAGAACTCGGAGCTCATCTCCGGCCTGCTGAAGAAGCGCGGCATCCCGCACGCGGTCCTCAACGCGAAGTACCACGCGCGGGAGGCCGAGATCGTCGCCCAGGCCGGGCGCAAGGGCGGCGTCACGGTCGCCACGAACATGGCCGGCCGGGGTACGGACATCCTGCTCGGCGGCAACCCGGAGTACACGGCGGCGGCTGAGCTGCGCAACGCCGGCGTCACCGAGGAGGACGAGAAGTACGCGGAGCTGTGGGAGGCCGCCCTCGAGCGCGCCGAGGAAGCCTGCGCCGAGGACAACGCGGCCGTCATCGAGGCCGGCGGGCTCTACGTCCTCGGCACCGAGCGGCACGAGTCCCGCCGGATCGACAACCAGCTCCGGGGCCGTTCCGGCCGGCAGGGCGACCCGGGCGAGTCCCGGTTCTACCTGTCCCTGCAGGACGAGCTGATGCGCCGGTTCCGTTCGGGCGCCGTCGAGGCCGTCATGGACCGGTTCAACATCCCGGACGACGTGCCGATCGAGTCGAAGATGGTGTCCCGCCAGATCAAGGGCGCGCAGACCCAGATCGAGGGCCAGAACGCCGAGGTCCGCAAGAACGTCCTGAAGTACGACGAGGTGCTCAACAAGCAGCGCCAGGTCATCTACGCCGAGCGCCGCCGGGTGCTCGACGGCGAGGACCTGCACGAGCAGGTCCGGCACATGATCGACGACACGATCGCCGGTTACGTGCAGGGTGCCACCGCCGACGGCTACGCCGAGGACTGGGACCTGGAGCAGCTCTGGACGGTCATGAAGCAGACCTACCCGGTCGGCGTCACGATCGAGGAGCTCGAGGACGAGGTCGACGGCCGGGGCGGCATCGAGGCCGAGTGGCTGCTGGAGCGCCTCAAGGAGGACGCGCACACCGCGTACGACAACAGGGAGACCGAGCTCGGCGAGGCCCCGCTCCGCGAGTTGGAGCGTCAGGTCCTCCTCGCCGTCATCGACCGCAAGTGGCGCGAGCACCTCTACGAGATGGACTACCTGCAGGAGGGTGTCGGCCTCCGGGCGTATGCCCAGCGCGACCCGCTCGTGGAGTACCAGCGCGAGGGCTTCGACATGTTCAACCAGATGCTCGAGGGCGTCAAGGAGGAGACCGTCTCCTACCTGTTCAACCTCGAGGTCAAGGTCGAGGAGCCGGCCCCCGCCGCCGCCGAGCCCGGTGACACCATCACCCCGCTCCCGGAGGGCTTCGGCGGCGAGCCCGAGCACGTCGAGATCCGCGCCAAGGGCCTCGGCGGCCGCGGCCCGCAGCAGCTGCACTACTCGGCCCCCACCATCGACGGTGAGGCCGGCGCGGGCGGCGTCGTGCACCACGAGGAGGCTCCGGCGCTCGGTCTCGGCGTCGGTCCGGCGTCCCCGATGTCGGCCGGTGCCAAGCGTCCGGCGCCCGGCCAGAAGGTCGGCGGGGGGCCCTCGCGGAACTCGCCGTGCCCCTGTGGCTCGGGCAAGAAGTACAAGCGTTGCCACGGGGCTTCCGAAGGGGAGTGACCTGTGACGTCCGGCCCCCGACACCACTGGTGCCGGGGGTCGTTCGCTGTCCGGGGCACGTTCGGCCCGGGGCGGGGCCGCCGTCAGGGCGGCGGATCGGCGGCAGGCCATCCGCCCGCGGGGATCGGGCCGATGCGGAGTCGGGCCATCAGTGTCTCGATGTCCGGGGCCACTTCGATCCAACCGATCTCTCGAAGGTAGAGGACTCGCGGGGCCGTGGTGGCGCGGCGGTAGTCCAGGGCGAAGGGTTGGTCCGGGCCGAGATCGCCGATCAACAGGCACTGGTCGAGGTCGATGTCATAGGGCGGCTTGCCCACGAAGAGCTCGTAGTAGTCGGGGGTCGGGTCGCGGATGCTGAGCGTTTCCCGTTCGATGGCGGCGGGGCCGTAGAAGTACGGCAGCGCGGCCTCGTCCGCGAAGACAGCCTCGATGACGTCCCGGTCGGCGGGAGCTCTCCACTCGTCTGCGGCTATCGCCGCTCCCAGGGCCGGGGGAAGTCGCAGTCCGAGGACGAGTTCCGGCGGGTACTGCCCGGTGTTGGTCACCGGCCGATCATCCCAGGCCAGGCTCTGACGCGTGGCCCGCTCGTCGGCCACGCGTCAGAGCCTGTGGGAGTACCCGTCTCAGTGGGTGTCGGGCTTCGCCGGGCCGCCCGGGCGCAGTGACTGGAGGTGGGTGCACAGCCAGGTGTCGGCCGGGCGTTCCAGCCGCAGGGTCATCGCCCAGATCCGGCTCGACCGGTGCAGCATCACCACCGCCTCGATCACCGACGGGGCGGGGGAGGACACCCGGAGCGAGGAGACCCGCGCCGTACCCGGTGTGCCCCGTTGCTGGTCGATGTCGAGGACCAGTTGGCGGTGCGCGTCGGGGGAGCAGACGGCCCGCAGTGCCTGGGCGGGGCGGTGGCCGGTGAGTGCCTCCAGGTAGAGGCGGAGGAAGACTCCGGCGGCCCGGGTGGCCCAGCCCTCGGGGCCCCGGATGGTGGTGCGGCCCGGGCGGGTGCCGGCGGGGCCGGAGGGGCGGGTGCCGGCGCGGCCGGCGGTGGGGGTCCGGGTGGTGTCGGGGTCGGGCCGGGCCGGCTGCGGGCCGACCGGTCGCCTGCCCGGCGCCGAGCCCCCGGCCACGGCGCTCCCCGTCGCTGCCGGATGGACCCCCACCTGCGGCGCCGCCGCCAACCGTCGGACCTCCACCCGCGCGATCCCCGGCTCCTCCAGGCACAGGCCCCCGCAGCACACCCCCGCGCAGCACGACTCCTGCTCGTACGGGGGCTCGGACGGCGGAACGGGCCCGATCATGACGTGCATACAGCCTCCCGAAGCCTACGTTTACCCCCGTTTGCGTCTGGGACGTTCTACTGAGCTCCGACAGGCACGCGCCAGACTGGATCGCCTATCCGACACTATCGTCGGCGATGAGGGGATTCTCGCGGATCCAGACGGCCGTTTCGGCGTACATCCGCTCGATGTAGCTCTCGACCTCGGTGCGCTCGACCCGCCACTGGCCCCGCCCCCCGATCTTGATCCCGCGCAGCTCACCGCTGCGGACCAGGTGGTAGACCTGGGAGGTCGAGACGTTCAGCAGGTCGGCGACGTCCGCCAACTGCAGGAACCGTGGCTCCATGGGGTGCGCCTCCGGGGCGAGGGGTACGGTTTCCTTAGTTTGCCACCGATGGCGTTGAGGAGCAGCACATGCGGGTCTACCTGCCGGGCACTCTTCCCCTGCTCGCCGCCCTGCGCGCCGACGGTCAGCTGGGCCCCGGCCCGCTCGCCGCGCACGCGGTGACCCCGGGCCTGCGGGAGTGGTATGTGGAGGGCGACGAGGAGGAGCTGGAGTTCGTGGCGTTCACCGCCGCGGCCCAGGCGGCTCTCCAGCTGCTCCGGTTCGACGCGGCGGCCCCGCGCCGCCGGGTGGTGATCGCGGCCGACGTGCCGGACGCGCACGTGAAGCCGGAGCAGGAGCTCGGGTCGAGCCTGGTGGAGCTGAGTTCCCCGGTGGGGCTGAAGGCGGTCGTGTCGCTGCACGTGGACGACGCGGACGCCGCGCCGGACGTCACGGCGGCGGTGGACGTGATCCTGGAGGCGCTGGCCGGCGACGAGGACGCCCAGTTCACGGTGGACGGCACCGAGGACCACGACCTGGCCTGGTTCGACGTCTCGGAGCTGGACCAGCTCCTCAACGGCTCCTGACCCAGACCTCCGAGGGGTACGAGGGACCCGCGCCCCGGCACTCACCGGCCCCGCGCCCCGTGGCCGCCCTGGTTCAGGACTTGCTGGCCTCCTCGCGGCTCTCCGTCACAGCGGCCGGAGCGGTGGCCGGCAGCGGGGTCCCGAACACCGACACCGGTTCCGGCTGGTCCGCGTCGGCAGGGAACGCCACGGCCTCGGGCTTCGGGGCGGGCGGCTCGTCGGCGCCGGCCGGCCGCATGGTGCGCCCGATCAGGATCGTGGCCGTGATCGCCCCGGCGAACAGCAGCGCGATCCCCGAGTTGACCCGGGGCCCGATCTTCGTGGACAGCAGTTCCTCGGCGATCACGGATAGGTCCGCGAGCGGGGCGACGAGCCGGGGGGCGGTCAGCCAGGCGAAGCCCTCGGACAGGATGGCCAGGAACCCGGCGACACCCCCGGCGGCCAGGTAGGCGGCCCAGTGCAGGGCGGGGCCGCGCACCAGGTACCGGAAGGCGACCACCCCGGCGACGATGCCCGCGAGGACGCCGAACGCGAGGAGCATCCGGTTCTCGGCCGCGTTGACCGTGTCGATGGTCTTGCCCGCGCCGAACAGGGGCGCGATCTTCGGGCCGAAGATGTTCAGGATCACCTTGGCGAGGAACGCGGCGTACGTGCCCGCGATGCCGGCCGCGATCAGCCGGACGGGGCGGATCGCGGCGAACAGGCCGCCGACCAGCGCCGCGGCCACCAGGCAGACCGCGATCACGGCGGAGCTGCGGGTGTCGCGGATCATGGCGAGGGCGAGCGCGCCGGCCAGTACCCCGAAGAGGAGTCCTGCTCCGGCACTGACCGCGAGGCGCTTCGGGCCCGTGGTGGCGAACCGGAGCGTGGCCACGGCGCACAGGCCGGCCGCGGCTCCGGCCGCGAGGACCACCGCGACCAGCTGGAACAGGTTCTGGGCGGCGCTGATCAGGCCGGAGTCCATGCCGCCGCTCTCGGCGAGGGAGGCACGAAGCGCCCAGAGGAGGGCGAACAGCCAGGCGAGGCCGATTCCGAGCAGGATCGCGGCGTTGCCGGGCTTGAGTGGGGCGGGAGGAGAGTCGGTCATCAGGGGCTCACTCCATCGACGCGGGGGTGACAGCATCCGAGGGTACGTGGCGGGCGAGAGGACTTGCCCTACCGGGCAAACGAGTGTGGTGTCCGTCAGGTGACGATGACCAGCCGAGACGTGGGATGATTGGCTCCGCCCGCCAGCGAAGTCGAGCTATCAGGAGTAGCGATGGACGCCCTCTTCACCGTTCCGGACGCGCGCAACGAACCGGTCCGCTCGTACGCCCCGGGGAGCCCCGAGCGGGCCAGCCTGCAGACCAGGCTCGCCGAACTGGCCGGCGAGCAGCTCCAGCTCACCTCCACGATCGGCGGCGAGCAGCGGATGGCCGGCGGCGAGGAGCTGCCCGTCGTGCAGCCGCACAAGCACGCGCACGTGCTCGGCGTCACGGCCAACGCCACGACCGCCGACGCGCGGGCCGCCGTGCGGGCCGCCAAGGACGCCGCGCCGATGTGGCGGGCCCTGCCGTACAGCGAGCGGGCCGCGATCTTCCTGCGCGCCGCCGACCTGCTGGCCGGCCCGTGGCGGGACACCCTGAACGGCGCGACGATGCTGGGGCAGTCCAAGACCGTCCAGCAGGCCGAGATCGACGCGGCGTGCGAGCTGATCGACTTCCTGCGGTACAACGTGGCGTTCGGCTCCCAGCTGCTCGCCGACCAGCCGAAGTCCTCCGACGGGATCTGGAACCGGTTCGACCACCGGCCGCTCGAGGGCTTCGTGCTCGCGATCACGCCGTTCAACTTCACCGCGATCGGCGCGAACCTGCCGATGGCCCCGGCCCTGATGGGCAACACGGTCGTGTGGAAGCCGTCGGTGACCCAGCAGTTCGCCGCGCACTTCACGATGCGGCTGTTCGAGGCGGCCGGCCTGCCGCCCGGCGTGATCAACATGGTGACCGGCGACGGCCTCGCGGTCTCCGAGGTCGCCCTCGCCGACCCGGACTTCGCCGGCCTGCACTTCACCGGTTCCACGCCGACGTTCCAGAAGCTGTGGACGACGATCGGCAACAACATCTCGAACTACCGGGGCTACCCGCGGATCGTCGGCGAGACCGGCGGCAAGGACTTCATCATCGCGCACCCGTCGGCCAACGCGGCGGCGGTGAGCACGGCGATCGTCCGGGGCGCGTTCGAGTACCAGGGCCAGAAGTGTTCGGCGGCCTCCCGCTCGTACCTGCCGCGCTCGATCTGGAACGCGATCAAGGACGACCTGGTCGCCACCACCGAGGGCCTCACCTACGGCGACGTCTCCGACTTCTCCAACTTCGGCGGCGCGGTGATCGACCGGCGCGCGTTCGACAAGCACGCGGCCGTGTTCGACCGGGTGCGCGGCGCGTCCGGGGTCTCCGTGCTGGCCGGCGGCACGACCGACGACTCGGTCGGCTACTTCGTCCGCCCGACCCTGATCGAGTCCACCGACCCGACGCACGAGATCTTCACGACCGAGTACTTCGGCCCGATCATGGGCGTCTACGTCTACGACGACGCGGACTTCGAGAAGGTCGTCAAGCAGGCCGAGAACGCCTCGCCGTACGCGCTGACCGGCTCGATCTTCGCCGACGACCGCCGGATCGTGGACTGGGCGGCCAACGAGCTGCGGTTCTCGGCCGGCAACTTCTACATCAACGACAAGCCGACCGGCGCGGTCGTCGGCCAGCAGCCGTTCGGTGGGGCGCGCGCGTCGGGCACCAACGACAAGGCCGGCTCCTGGCACAACCTGCTCCGCTGGATGTCGCCGCGCACGATCAAGGAGACGTTCGTGCCGCCGACGGACCACCGCTACCCGCACATGGGCTAGTTCTCCGCGCACCACCCGGCCGGGTTCCCCACGGGGAGCCCGGCCGTTCGGGTCTCCGGCATACTGGACACATGACCGAACGGCGGGTGCTGTACGGGGACCGGCGGCCCTACACGGTCCCGGACTCCCTCGCGGAGCTGACCGGCCCGACCGAGGGCGTCGTGGAGCTTCCCCCGCGCCTGGACTGGTCGGAGCAGCGCCGCTACGACCTGTCCGACCCGGCGGAACTCAGCCTGATGTACGAGGTCGTTCTCCGGGAGTCCCTGCGCCCGGAGGACCTG
The DNA here is from genome assembly GCF_053902585.1 of Longispora urticae. Lineage (NCBI taxonomy): Bacteria > Bacillati > Actinomycetota > Actinomycetes > Micromonosporales > Micromonosporaceae > Longispora > Longispora urticae. The sequence goes on along the minus strand of NZ_JAQZSH010000008.1, from coordinate 157,964 downwards.
CGGGCATACCTCGACGGCCGTACCCTGCGCCGGGTCTGGCGACGGGTCTACCTTCCGGTCAGGGTCCGCCAGCTCTGGGAGACCCGCTTCGACGAGCTGCGGGCGGCCGAGTAGTGGACCCGCTGCACGAGCGGATCGCCCGGGTCGCCCTGCGCGCGGCGGCACCTTTCGGCTTCTGCCTTGCCGGGGGCTACGCGATCCAGGCGCACGGCATGGTCCACCGGCGTTCCGAGGACGTGGACCTGTTCACGGAGGCGGCGGCCGAGGCGCGGTTTCCCGAGGCTGTGGACACGGTGGTCCAGGCGCTCACGGCCGACGGGTTGACGGTGCGGGTCGAGATCCGCAGTGAGTCCTTCGCCCGCCTGCATGCCGCGGACCAGGTCGCCGAGGCCAAGCTGGAACTCGCCATCGACTGGCGGGCGCACCCGCCGACGATCATGGACATCGGCCCGGTGCTCCACCCTGCCGACGCGGTAGCGAACAAGCTCGGGGCCCTCTACGGTCGTGCTGCCGTCCGCGACTACGTGGACATCGGCGGCGTGCTGGCCAGCGGTCGGTTCACCGGGCCTGAGCTGCTTCGGTTGGCCATCGAACACGATCCCGGGTTCGACCCGGTCCTGTTCGCCGAGGCGCTGGCTGCGGTAGACCGGCTCCCAGCGAGCGCGTTCGCCCACTACGACCTCAGTGCTGAGCAGGTGGGCGAGCTCCGCGACCGGTTGGTCGCCTGGTCGACCGAACTGCGCGGATGACACCGATCGAGGACTGACCTTCCGGGGACGAGGTGGCCGGGGAGCCCGGCCGTTCCACCGCCCCGACCTGCGGATACGTCCCACCCCGGGCTGGCGGGTCTTGCGGGGATCCGGGCGCGTGCCGAGACTGTGGGGGACAGTCACACGGGGAAAGGACACTGTCATGCGTAAATCTCTGTTGGTCGCAGCCGTCTTCGTCGCCGGGGTGTTCGGGATGGCGGGCCCGGCCGCGGCCGATCCCGGCACGTCCGGCACGGACAACGTCGCCACCCACGGGTCGGTGGTCAGCCCGGACAACACCGCGACCCACGGGTCGGTGGTCAGCCCGGACAACACCGCGACCCAGGGCTCGTTCGCGGGCCCGGACAACATCGCCACCCAGGGCTCCTTCGCGGGCTCAGGCGGGGCGGACAACGTCGCGACCGAGGGGTCGTAGCGCGGGACGGTGAGGCGGCCGCGAGGTCGTAGCTGGAGCCCACGGGGCGGATGTCGGTCGACGGCATCCGCCCCGTGGCGTGTCCGGGGGACGCCGCTGGCGGGCGCTGAGCGCGGTCGATCGAGGACCCCGCCGACCCATCGACCACGGTGCAAGGGTGCGACAAGGGCCGTATTGGTGATCAACTATTGACCACCAGGTGTGACGGCGCTAACGTCATCGAATAATTTAGGAAACATTCCTAAGAGTTGTTCCGTCTCCTCACCCCTCGGGAGCCGAAGTTGTCCAGACGAGTCCTGCCGGCCGTCGTCGCCGCCTGTGCGGCACTGGCCGCAGCCGTGTTCACCTTCAACATCGGACCGTCGTACGCCGCAGCCAATGAGGACTGTCGCCCCGACGGACTGGCCCGGAGCGCGGGCGTCGACGCCCCGTACTGCGCCGCCTACGACACCAACGGCCGCGAGAAGATGGGCGCCGGCGTCAACCGCCGCGTGATCGGTTACTTCACCAACTGGCGCACCGGGACCAACGGCGCCCCCGCGTACCTGGTGAACAACATCCCGTGGAACAAGGTCACCCACCTCAACTACGCGTTCGCGCACGTCGACGGGGCCAACAAGCTCTCGGTCGGCGGCGGCGGGGCGGCCAACGCCTCGACCGGCATGACGTGGCCGGGCGTGCCCGGGGCCGAGATGGACCCGAGCTTCCCGTACCAGGGGCACTTCAACCTGCTGAACAAGTTCAAGAAGCAGTACCCGAACGTGAAGACGCTCGTGTCCGTCGGTGGTTGGGCCGAGACCGGCGGCTACTTCGACGACAACGGCACCCGGGTCGCCTCGGGCGGCTTCTACACGATGACCGAGAGCCAGGCGAAGATCGACACCTTCGCGGACTCGGCCGTCTCGTTCATCCGGCAGTACGGGTTCAACGGCGTCGACATCGACTACGAGTACCCGACGTCGAACAAGGACGCGGGCAACCCGCTGGACTTCACGGTCGCCAACGCCAAGCGGGGCCAGCTCATGGCCGGCTACGTGAACCTGATGCGCACCCTGAAGCAGAAGCTGGACGCCGCGAGCGCCGCTGACGGCAAGTACTACATGCTCACCGCCGCCGTCCCCGCCTCGGGCTGGCTGCTGCGCGGCATGGACGTCTACCAGGTCACCCAGTACCTCGACTACGTGAACGTCATGACCTACGACCTGCACGGCGCCTGGAACGAGTACGTGGGCCCGAACGCCGCGCTGTTCGACAACGGCCAGGACTCCGAGATGATCGCCGGGAGCGTCTACAGCTCGTACGGCCAGATCGGCTACCTCAACGGGGACTGGGCACTGCACTACTTCCGGGGCAGCATGCCCGCGGGCCGGATCAACCTCGGGTTGCCGTACTACACCCGGGGCTGGGAGAAGGTGACCGGCGGGACCAACGGCCTGTGGGGCACCTCGAAGGGCTCACCGTGCCCGGCCGGCACCACGGTCTGCGGCGCGGGCGCGATCGGCATCGACAACCTGTGGCACGACGACAAGCCCGGGACCACGGAGGAGGAGCCGGCCGGCTCGAACCCGATGTGGCACGCGAAGAACCTCCAGCAGGGCATCCCGGGTGACTACCTGGCCAAGTACGGCCTGGACCCGAACCTGCCGAAGAACAAGCTGACGGGTACGTACACCCGCAACTACAACGCCACCATGGCCGCCCCGTGGCTGTGGAACGACCAGAAGAAGGTCTTCCTGTCCACCGAGGACGACGTGTCGGTGAACACGAAGGCGCAGTACATCGCCGACAACGGGTACGGCGGCGCGATGATGTGGGAGCTGGCCGGCGACTACGCGTGGGACGCGGCCAAGGGCCAGTACTTCATGGGCAACACGCTGACCACCGCGCTGTACGACAAGCTCCAGACCGGCGCCCCGTACGGCGCGACGAAGTCGAACAAGACCATGCCGACCGCGACGCTGGACGTCGGGATCGACGTGGGCGGCTTCCCGGTCGGCGACTCCAACTACCCGATCACCGGCAAGATGAAGGTCACGAACCGCTCGACCGTCGACATCCCGGGCAGCGCGAAGCTCGAGTTCGACATGCCGGTCAGCACCACGGCGGAGATCGGCCAGCAGACCGGGTGGACGCTCACCGTCACCCCGGGGCGCAGCGGCTCGAACTCCGGCGGTCTGAAGGCCGACTTCCACCACGTGACGATGACCCTGCCGAGCTGGCAGACGATTCCGAAGGGTGCTTCCGCCGAGGTCGTCATGACCTGGAAGCTGCCGGTGTCCGGACCGTCCAACTACACCCTCACGTTCGGGGGTACGTCCTACCGCCTCTCGGCCGACCACCCGCGCGGCGGTACGACGAACCCGACGACGGCGCCGCCGACCACGGCTCCGCCGACGACCCGGCCCCCGACCACCGCGCCGCCGACCACGGCTCCGCCCACGACGGCCCCGCCGACCACGCGGCCCCCGACGACGGCGCCTCCGACGACGGCTCCGCCGACCACCCAGCCCCCGACCTGCTCGGTGGCGGCGTGGACCGCGGCGACGGTCTACAACGGCGGAGCGCAGGCCTCCTACAACGGCCGGATCTGGAAGGCGAAGTGGTGGACGCAGGGAGAGACGCCCGGAGTGGCGGCGGTGTGGGAGAACATCTCGGCCTGTGGGCCGGCGACCTCGTCCCCGCCCGGGACGTGCACCACCCCGCCGTGGGTCACCACGACCGCGTACTCCGGCGGAGCGGTGGTGGTCCACAACGGGAAGAAGTACCGCGCCAAGTGGTGGACCCAGGGCGAGACGCCCGGTACCGCCGCGGTCTGGGAAGACCTGGGCACCTGTAACAGCTAGGTGAGACACGTACCGCCCCCGGCCCACGCCGGGGGCGGTACTAAATTCTGGGCATGACTCCGAACGCCGCCTGCGGTCTGCTGGCCGAGCCGGAACGCCTCCGGGTGTACGCCGCCGTCGTCCTCGGCGCGGGCCTGCCCAGCGAGATCGCCGACCGGTCGGGCGTGGACATGGACACCGTCCTCAAGGCGCTGCGCCGCCTGCACCGGGGCGGCCTGCTCTCCCTGGTGGACGGCCGGTACGCCGCCGACGCCGCCCCCTTCAAGGACGCGATCCGGCTGGCCGCCGCCACCGAGCCCCCGGTCACGCCGCTGGACCCGGACCCGAAGCGCGACGCGGTCCTGCGGGCGTTCATCCGCGACGGCCGCCTGGTGCACATGCCCGTGGCGCGGGCCAAGCTGCGGCTGGTGCTCGAACACATCGTGGCGGGCTTCGAGCCGGGGGTGCGCTACCCGGAGCGCGAGGTGAACGCGATCCTGCGCGCCTGGTCCGAGGACTACGTGACCCTGCGCCGCACCCTGATCGACAACGTCCTGCTGACCCGCGACGCGGGCGTGTACTGGCGCTCGGGCGGGCCGGTGGAGGTCTGAGCGGCCCGCCGGGCCCCAGCTAGCGGACCCGCAGCGACGCCAACGGCCGGTACGTCAGCCCGAGGCGGCGGAACAGCCGGATCGCCCCGCAGTTCCACCCGTCCACGAGCAGCCCGACCCGCCCGTACTCGGTGAGCATCTCGTCGACCAGGAACCCGCAGGTCGCGGCGGAGTGCCCCCGGCCCCGGGTCTGCGGGTGGGTGGCCGCGCCGGACAGGAAGCCGACGGTCGGGGCGCTCCACGCGTCGGCGGCGACGGCGGCGAGCCGGCCCCCGCAGTCCCGCAGCCCAGCCCAGCGCCGGACGCCCTCGACCCGGGGGCGGGCCTTGGCGGACGGCCACGCGGCGTCGAGCAGCTTGCTGATGTCCCGGTCGTCGTCGGCGGTCAGCCAGCGGGCGGAGCTCGGTACGACGGCGGGCCGGCGGGAGGTCTCCATCCAGCCGAACGTGTCGACCATGGTCACGCCGGGCACCCGGTTCGCGAGTTCGCGGATCAGGGGGGCGTCACCGATCGTGCGGTAGCTGGGGCCCACCTCGGCCAGCACCTTCGGGACCAGCACCGCGAGGTCGTCGGCCGAACCGGCGACGGCGAGGCGGTCGCGTTGGTAGAGCGCGGGGGACGCCACGGCGAACGCGTCGCCGTGGGAGTAGGCCCGGGACTGTCCCTGGGCCGCCCATGCGAGTAAGGGATCCTCGTCGCCGGGCTCGTTGGTTTCCTGCACGGGTCCAGCGTGCATCCGTTGGCGGCAAAAGGGGGGATGCCGGTACCCGAATGTGATTTACGACTCTGAATCTGGCCTGGTTGCAACCGTGCGGGCCCGCGACGCAGCGCGAGGCTCCGGCCACCGTGGGCCAAACCGCGCCTAACGCCCCAGCTAGGCTGGCCGTCACGGAACGTGAACTCCCGGGCCCCCGTGCCGTCCCGCCGATATCGCGGTACGGTGACGATCGTGACCGATGAGACATGCCCACTGTTCGGCGAGCAGGGCGGGAAGCTGACCTACGGGAGCTACCTCCGCGTCCCCGAGCTGCTCGAGCTCCAGATCCCCGAGTCGTCGCCCCCGGCACACGACGAACTGCTGTTCATCACCATCCACCAGGTGTACGAGCTGTGGTTCAAGCTGATGCTGCACGAGCTGACCGACGCCCGGGACCGGATGCTGACCGGCGAGGCGTACGCGCCCCGGGTCCGCCTCGAACGCAGCCAGGCCATCATGCGGGTACTGGTCAGCCAGGTGGACGTGATCGACACCATGACGCCGCAGGACTTCCTCGCCTTCCGGGAGAAGCTCGCGCCCGCGTCCGGGTTCCAGTCCGTCCAGTTCCGCGAGATCGAGTTCCTGTCGAACCTCAAGGACCCGACCTACCTGGACCGGTTCCGGGGCCTCACCGAGGCCGAGGAGGGCCGGCTGCGCCTCCGGCTGGACGAGCCGAGCCTGTGGGACGGCTACGTGACCCTGCTCGCGCACCACGGGTTCTCCGTGGCCAGCGAGGAGGAGCGCGAGGCCGCGCTGAAGCAGATCGCGCACGACCGGGAGAAGTACGGCGCGCTGTGGGACCTCGCCGAGGCGCTCATCGCGCACGACCAGGCCCTGGCCCTGTGGCGCTCGCGGCACGTCCTGATGGCCGAGCGCCAGATCGGCACCAAGCCGGGCACGGGCGGCAGCGCGGGCGGCGCGTACCTGCGCTCCCGGATCGCGCTCCGCTGCTACCCGGAGCTCTGGTCGCTGCGCTCCGCGCTCTAGAAAGACGTCGAGGGGGGTACCGCCGGCCCGCGGTACCCCCCTCGTGCCGTGTCCTCAGAAGGCGCTCCGGAGCCGCGCGTGCGACTCCGCCGACGCGCCCAGCCCGTCCAGGGCCAGCAGCGCCGCCCCCAGCACCGGGGGAGACGTCACGACCACCGGCTGGGCGGCCGGCACGAGGCGCGAGCGCACCCCGGCCAGCAGCAGCGGCTGTGCCGACTGGAGGACGCCGCCGCCCAGTACCACCGCATGGGGCTTCTCCAGCAGGTCCAGCCTGCGGGCGGCCACGGTCGCCTGCGCCACGATCTCCTTCGCCTGCTGCTCGATCACGCCCAGCGCGACCTCGTCCCCGGCCTCGGCGACCGTGAACAGCAGCGGGGCCAGCTCCGGGATCCGGTCCACGTCGATCTCCCCGAGGTGCAGGGCGACCCCGACGGCCTCCGCGCCGTCCCGGCCGTAGTGCGCCGCCACGGCCGCCGTGAGCGCGGTGGCCGGGCCCCGGCCGTCCTCGCCCCGGACCGCGTGCCACAGCGCCAGCCGGGCCAGGTGGTGCCCGCCGCCCCAGTCGCCGGTGGTCTCGCCGAGCGCCGGGAACCGCGACGTGCGCCCGTCGGCGGCCCGCCCCACGCAGTTGGTGCCGGCCCCGCACACCACGGCGATGGCGTCGGGATTGTCGGTACCGGCCCGCAGCAGCGCGAACGTGTCGTTGTCCACCAGGTGGGTGTCCGCCCAGTTCGCGCCGTCCGCGCCCGCCTGGAGCGCCGTCACCTCGTGCGGCAGGTCCGCGCCGGCGAGATACAGCTCCGCCCGGTCCAGCCGCACCCCTCCCGCCTGGGCCTGCGCGTCGGCGATCAGCTTGTCCAGCAGCGCGGTCGTGCCGTCGAACCCGAGGTGGAACGGCGAGGAGCCGCCGCCGCGCACCCGGGCGAGGATCCGGCCGTCGGAGTCGCCGATCAGCACGTCGGTCTTCGAGTTGCCGCCGTCGACGGCGACATAGTGCCGGGCTACCACTTCAGGAGCCGATCGCGGACCATCGTCGCGGTGAGCTGCTCGGCCAGGTCGTGCTGCCCGACCAGCGGGTGGGCCAGCAGCGCCCGGTAGACCCGGTCGGCCCCGCCGTGCACGGCCGCCTGGACGGCCAGTTCCTCGTAGCCGGACACGTGCGCGACGAGGCCGGCCAGCTCGGGTGCGAGCGGCGCGATCGGGCGGGGGACCGCGCCGGCCTCCGACACGTCGCACTGGACCTCGATGACCGCGTCGTCGGACAGGAACGGCAGCGCGCCGTTGTTCCGCACGTTCGCCGGGTGGATGCCCGGGGTCTGACCGGTCAGCGAGTTGATCAGGCCGACCGCCGCCTCGGAGTAGAACGCGCCGCCCCGCTTCGAGAGCAGCTCGGGCTTCGTGTCCAGGGTCGGGTCCGCGTACATCTTCAGCAGTTCCGCCTCGATCGCGGCCACCTTCTCGCCCCGGGTCTCGGCCCCGCGTTCCTCCTCGACCACGTTGTCGTGGGCGTAGAAGTACCGCAGGTAGTAGGAGGGCACGTTGCCGAGCTGGGTGAGCACCTTCGGCGGCAGCGACAGGTCGGCGGCCAGCTCGTCCAGGTGGGTGGTGAGCAGCTCGGGCAGCCGGTCCACCCCGTCCACGTACGCGGCCCGCTCCCACGTCAGGTGGTTGAGCCCCACGTGGTCGAGCAGCACCGCCTCCGGGGCCACGCCGAGCAGCTTGGCGAACCGGCGCTGGAACCCGATCGCCACGTTGCACAGCCCGACCGCGTTGTGCCCGGCGTCGAGCAGCGCCCGGGTGACGATGCCGGTCGGGTTGGTGAAGTCCACGATCCACGCGCCGGGGTTGGCGAGCTTGCGGGCCCGCTCGGCGACCTCGAGGACGACCGGCACGGTGCGCAGCGCCTTCGCGAGCCCGCCCGCGCCGGTGGTCTCCTGGCCGACGCAGCCGCACTCCAGCGGGAACGTCTCGTCCCCGATCCGGGCGTCCTGCCCGCCGACCCGGAGCTGGATGACCACCACGTCGGCGCCGTCGAGCCCCTTGTCGAGGTCCGAGGTCCAGGTGACCTTACCGGCGTGCCCGTACTTCGCGAAGATCCGGGCGCCGAACGGCCCGACCATCCCGAGCCGGTCGGCCGCCGGGTCGATCAGCGCCAACTCGGTCACCGGCGAGCCGAGCCGGGCGAACCCGTCGATGAGTTCCGGACTGTACGTCGAACCGCCGCCGACGACCGCGACCTTCATGAAATGTCTCCTTGGATCAGTCTTCTTTGTACGGTGGCCAGGCCGGCACGGAGCGCGCCGGTGAGCACGGGGTCCCCGTCGACCCGGGTGATCTCGATGGGCACGTTGAAGGGCCGGAGGGCCATGGCCTTCTCGACCGCCTCGCGCAGCGCCTCGCCCCCGGCGCGGGCCACGCTCCCGGCGAGCACGATCCGGGGCGGGTCGATGATGGCGATGATGGCGACCAGGGGCACGACGAGCCGTTCGGCGATCTCCTCGAGGGTCAGGCCGTCCAGGTTGGGCGCGCCGATCAGGCTCTGGAGGTCTCCGCCGCCGCCCCCGCGGAACGGCACGGGCAGGTAGCCGATCTCGCCGGCCCCGCCGGACGCGCCGCGCAGCAGCTGTCCACCCAGGTCGATCGCGAGCCCCAGGCCCTCGTCGACCCACAACAGAGTGAACGGCCCATTTTGGAACTGCCGCTCGGCGATCGCGACGAGGTTCACGTCGTTGTCGACGTCGAGGGAACAGTCCACTCGGGTCCGCAGCTCGCCGATCAGCCCGGGACGGTCCCAGCCCGGCGTGTCGATGTGCCGGATGGTGTCGGTCGCGGGGTCGTAGGAACCGGGCACGGCGAGCTGGATATGGGCCGGACGGAGGGGGCCGGCGGCCAGTCTGTCGAGGACTTCCGCGATGGTTTCGGCCTTGAACTCCGTTTGGACCCCGCCGACAAGATCACAAATGGCTACGGAGAGTGACTTCACTCGGAGTGATATCGCGGCGACATGAGCCGCTTCGGGGTGCGGGGCGTAGATCTCCGCATTGGGGCCCGGCCGGCCGGTGACATGCCCGGTCACCACCGCGAGACCGCTCTCCACCAGGCGGCGCAGCAGCTCCGAGGCGGTCGGTTTCGACAGCCCGGTGAGCTCGCGCAGCTCGCCCCGGGTCAGGCTGCCCCGGGCCAGCAACTGCTCCAGAGCTGCGCCTTCGTTCAGCGCGCGCAGGTGACGGGAGGTCGCCACAGCCCTGCTCCAATCGTTAGTAAGACTGACTGACAATAACACGCGCGGGGTACGCCGGTCGATCTCGTATCGACACGGATCGCCTGACCAAAATGTCCAATATGAAAAGGTCGTTACAACAAGATCACCTGATCGGGATCAGAATGTGATCATGCCCTCTTCCGATTTGGACCAACAATGCCTTCACTGTCTGTAATGGAACCTGCGCGTTCGCTGGATTTTCGCAGCTCAGAGTGGCACCGTTATAGGTATGGCAGATACTGGCCTTAATGCGACAGCGGCAGCCCTATTGGGACTGCTACACGATGGACCGATGACCGGCGGCCAGCTCATGGCCGAAGCGGAGCGGCGCCTGGGTGCCTACTGGACGATGACTCGTTCCCAGGTGTACCGGGAGCTTCCCGTGCTTGCCGAGCGTGGATACCTGCGCCTCGGCAAGCCGGGGCCGCGTTCCAGTCAGCCCTATTCGGTCACGGCGTCCGGCAAGCGAGCCTTTGGCAAGTGGCTCGCGGAACCGGCGGGGAAGGACCAGGTCAGGAACCCGGTCGTTCTGCGTACGGCGTTCAGCAGCCTCATGCCCAAGGGCGAGAAGAAGGACATGTACGAGGAGGCGGTGTCCTACCACACCAACTCTCTCGCAGAGGTCCGGGAACAGGCTAAGAACGCCAAGAAGGATGGGGACGAGGCCGGCGCCACGGCGCTGGACTTCGCGGTCGGCTACCACAAAGCTGTGTTGGCCTGGCTGAAGACGGCAAAGTAGCTCAATCGCCCGGCAGGTCCTGGCCGGGCGCCTGAGTCTTCTCAGCCGCCGAAAGACCCACAACCACCAGACGGGGACGGGCGGGCTGGCCGAAGGGCCAGCCCGCGTACCCTGGGACGGTGACCACCACGCTCGAACTCGCCGAAGCCATCCGTGGACTCGATGCCACCCTGCACAACATCGAGGTCGTCCTCGACGTCGCCAAACTCCGCAAGGACAAGGCGGCGCTCGAAGAGGAGGCGTCCGCGCCCGATCTGTGGGACGACCAGACGAAGGCGCAGGCGGTGACGTCCCGGCTGAGCTACGTGAACATGGAGATCAACAGGGTCGAGGGCCTCCGGTCCCGGATCGACGACGCGGGCATCATGTTGGAGATGGCCGAGTCGGAGGACGATCCGGGGGTCCTCGAAGAAGTCGTCGAGGAGATCGCGAAGCTCCGCAAGTCGATCGACGAGCTCGAGGTCCGCACCCTGTTGTCCGGGCCCTACGACGTCCGCGAGGCCCTGGTCTCGATCCGGTCCGGCGCGGGCGGGGTGGACGCGGCCGACTTCGCCGAGATGCTCATGCGGATGTATCTGCGCTGGGCCGAGCGGCACGGCTACCCGACCGAGGTCTACGACACGAGCTACGCCGAGGAGGCCGGGCTCAAGTCCGCCACCTTCGCGGTCAAGGTGCCCTACGCGTACGGCACGCTGTCCGTCGAGGCCGGTACGCACCGGTTGGTCCGGATCAGCCCCTTCGACAACCAGGGTCGCCGGCAGACCAGCTTCGCCGCCGTCGAGGTCGTGCCCGTGGTCGAGCAGACCGACGACATCGAGATCCCCGACGAGGAGATCCGGGTGGACGTCTACCGGGCGTCGGGCCCGGGCGGCCAGGGCGTCAACACCACCGACTCGGCGGTCCGGCTGACCCACATTCCGACGAACATCGTCGTGAGCTGTCAGAACGAGCGGTCACAGCTCCAGAACAAGGCCACCGCGATGGTCGTCCTCAAGGCCAAGCTGCTCGCGCGCAAGCAGGCCGAGGAGGCCGCGAAGATCGACGCGCTCCGCGGGGACGTGGCCGGTTCGTGGGGCGACCAGATGCGCAACTACGTGCTCAACCCGTACCAGATGGTGAAGGATCTCCGGTCCGAGTTCGAGACCGGGAACCCGGCGGCCGTGCTCGACGGGGAGATCGACGGCTTCATCGAGGCCGGGATCCGGTGGCGCAAACAGCGGGAGCGCGCCGCCGGGCAGTAACCGGACGGGCGGCGGGCGGTAACGGGACAGGTCGCCCGCGGCCGCGAGACTGGACGACTCAGCCGGGTGACGTAGACTTCCCAACCGTGATCCGGCTCGAGCACGTTACCAAGACGTACCCGAAGGCGAGCAGGCCCTCGATCGAGGACGCAACGGTCTCGATCGAGAAGGGCGAGTTCGTCTTCTTCATCGGCCCCACCGGCTCCGGCAAGTCCACGATCGTCAAGCTGATGCTGCGTGAGATCACCCCGACCAAGGGGAAGGTCTACGTCAACGGCAAGGACATCACGAGCATGCACAGCTGGAAGGTGGCGAACTTCCGCCGCTCCATCGGCTGCGTGTTCCAGGACTTCCGCCTGCTGCCGAACCGCACGGCCTTCGAGAACGTCGCGTTCGCCCTCGAGGTGATCGGGAAGACGAAGTCGGTGGCCCGGCGGGTGGTGCCCGAGGTGTTGGAGCTCGTGGGGCTCGGTGGCAAGGAGCACCGGTTCCCGCACGAGTTGTCCGGCGGTGAGCAGCAGCGTGTCGCGGTGGCCCGGGCCTTCGTGAACCGTCCGCTGATCCTGCTGGCCGACGAGCCCACGGGAAACCTCGACCCGGACACGTCCATCGAGATCATGCGACTGCTCGACCGGATCAACCGGACGGGTACGACGATCGTGATGGTCACCCACGACTCGAACATCGTCAACCAGATGCGACGACGGGTGATCGAAGTCGACGGCGGGCGCATCGTCCGTGACCAGGCTCGCGGCGTTTACGGCTAGGCGGAGGAATCGATGCGCGCCAAATACGTACTCGCCGAGGTCATGGTTGGCCTCTGGCGGAACGTGACGATGACCATCGCCATGATCATGACGATGGCGGTCTCGCTGTCCCTGCTCGGGGCGAGCCTCCTCATGTTCTGGCAGGTCCAGGACATGAAGGACTACTTCAACTACAAGGTCGAGGTCTCGATCTTCCTCGAGAAGGCCACCGAGGAGCAGCGCAACGATCTCCAGCAGAAGCTGAAGACCGACCCGCTGGTCAAGACGGCCGACTACGAGAGCAAGGAACAGGCGTACCGGAAGTTCAAGGAGCAGTTCAAGGACGCTCCCGAGCTGGTCAACGCCACCCAGATGGACGCGCTGCCGGAGTCGTTCCGGGTGAAGCTCAACGACCCGACCAAGGTCGACGAGATCCGGAACAAGTACAACGGGCAGCCCGGCGTCGGGCAGATCATCGACCAGAGACAGCTGCTGGACAAGATCTTCTCGATCCTCGGTTCGCTGCAGAAGCTCGCGCTGATCATCGCCATCGTGCAGGGCGTGGCCGCGTTGCTGCTGGTCGGGAACACGATCCAGGTCGCCGCGTACAGCAAGCGGCGTGAGGTCTCGATCATGCGCCTGGTCGGCGCGTCGAACTGGTTCATCCAGGCGCCGTTCGTCATGGAGGCCGCGTTCGCGGGCATCATCGGCGCGTTCCTGGCGTACATCGTGCTGGTCCTGGCCAGATGGTTGCTGCTCGACGGCGCCCTGAAACCGCTGATGAACGCCACGATCATCACGCCGATCCCGTGGGAGAACATCCACCTGATGCTCCCGCTGCTCGCGGTGGTCGCCGGCGTGATCAACGCGGTGGTCGGCTGGATCACGCTGCGGTTCTACATCAAGGTCTGACGGGAGAAGCCCCAGGTCAGGGGCTGAACCCCATTTCGAGGCGCTGTCCGGCGTGTCCAGCCGGAGAGCGCCTCGATCTATGTCCGTCTTGGTTAGTCTGTCCCCACGCTACGAAATGGGGCGGATATGTACCGATGGACACCGCTTGCTGTGTTTCTATTGGCTGTCACCGTTCTGTCCTCCCCTGCGCACGCCGACCCCGAGGCCGACCGGCAACGGGTCGCCGCCCAGCTCGCCGAGACCAACTCGCTCCTCGAAGGGGCCACCGACCGGGCCCGCGCCGCGGCCGCCTCCTACAACGAGGCCACCGCCGCCCTGCCCAACGTCACCGCCGCCGCGGCCACCGCCAAGGGGGTCGCCGCCGCCCAGGCCGCCGTCGCCGACCAGGCGCGCGGGGCGGCGGACAAGGCGCGCGGCGAGTTCAAGGTCGCCAGCGAGGCGTACACGGCGGCCGCCGGGAAGGTCGACCAGGCCCGGGAGCTCAACGCCCGGTTCGCGGCCGGCGCGTACCAGGGCTCCGGGCTGATGCAGATGAACGTGGTCCTCGCCTCGAAGTCCCCGACCGACCTCGCCGACAAGCTGACCTACCTCGACCAGGTGTCGAAGAACCGCGCCCGCAGCCTGCAGGACTACACCCAGGCCCGGCTCGCGTCCAAGGTGCTCCAGAACAAGGCCGACTCGGCGAAGGAGGCCGCGGAGAGCGCCGAGCGGGCGGCCGCCGCCGCGCTCCAGGTCGCCCGGCGCGCCGAGGCCGACGCCGCCGCCCTCGTCGAGGCGACCGTCCGGCTGGCCGAGCAGCAGCGCCAGGCCCTGGCGGCCGCCGAGGGGGAGCGGGCCGAGACCCTCGCCCGGTACGCGGAGCTGGAGGCCGAGAGCGCCCGGATCGAGGCGACGCTCCGCGCGATCCAGGCCCAGGCCCAGAACGAGCAGCCATCCGAGCAGCCCGCCGAGCAGCCGGCCGCCTCGGGCTACCACGGCGGGTACTTCCCGATGCCCGTCCGCGGCGGGTGGAAGTCCTCCGACTTCGGCAGCCGGTACGACCCGTACTACCACGTCTGGCAGCTGCACGCGGGTGTCGACATCGCCGCCGACGGGGGCACCCCGATCTACGCGGTGGCCGACGGCCGGGTCGCGCAGGCCGGCTGGAACGGCGGCTACGGCAACTACACCTGCATCAGCCACGGCGAGTACGAGGGCCGCAACATCGCCACCTGCTACGCGCACCAGTCGTCCATCGCGGTCGGCTGGGGGGAGTACGTCCGGGCCGGGCAGATGATCGGCCGGATCGGCACCACGGGCGCGTCCACGGGCAACCACCTGCACTTCGAGGTGCGGCTCAACGGCACCCCGGTGCAGCCGCTGGACTTCCTGCCCGGCTGCTTCTGCTGACGACCGGTCGCCGGCCTGTCGATATCCGGTCGGCCGCCGGTCGCCCAAGGGCTACCATTGCTCGTCCGGCCCCGCGTGGTCCGGACGGGTGGACAGGGTGTTCGGCCGGGTCGTGTGGGGTCCGGTCGGTGGTGGAGAGGTGGAGTTGTGCCGAGGGAGCAGGGCCGCAAGGTCGTCTCGACGAATCGCAAGGCCCGGCACGACTACACGATCGTCGAGACCTTCGAGGCCGGCATGGCCCTGATGGGCACCGAGGTCAAGTCCCTCCGCCTCGGGCGCGCCTCGCTGGTCGACGCGTTCGCCCACTTCAACGGGCACGAGCTGTACCTGCACGGCCTGCACATCCCGGAGTACGTGATGGGCACGTGGACGAACCACACCCCCCGGCGCACCCGCAAGCTCCTGCTGCACAGGGCCGAGCTGGTCAAGCTGGAGCAGAAGAGCCGCGAGGGCGGTTTCACGATGGTCCCGCTGTCGCTGTTCTTCGAGAACGGCTGGTGCAAGCTGGAGCTGGCCCTGGCCAAGGGCAAGAAGTCCTACGACAAGCGCCAGGACATCGCGACCCGGGACGCCAACCGGGAGATCGCGCGCGTGCTGGGCCGCAAGAACAAGGGCATGGACGACTAGCGACGGGTACTGGCTGGCACCGGTGAGTCCGGTGCCGGATGCGGCAGCGGGTGCGCCCCGGCCGGTCGCAACCCGTCGAACAGCATCGCCAGGTACCGCCGCCACAGCTCCGGATCCGAGTCCAGCAGCGGCCCGGCCACATAGCTCGGCGCGCACATCAGCAGGATCACGTCCGCCCCGGTGACGTCCGCGCGCACCACCCCGTGCTCCTGGGCCCGCTCCACGAGCGCGTAGGTCGCCTGGAACATCCGCTCCCGGGCCCGGGTCACCTCGGGGTCGTCCACGACGGCGGGGCTCGCGGCGAGCAGGAAAGACAGATCGAGCTGCTGCTTGTACTCCGCGCTCACGGTCAGGAACTCCACCAGCCCCGCCTCCGGATCGCCCCCGAGCAGTGCCTCCCCGACCGCGCTCAGGGTGGCCATCCGGTCGAGGACGATCGCCACGAGCAGGTGGTCCTTGGTGGGGAAGTGCCGGAACACCGTGCCCTTGCCGACCCCGGCCCGCCGCGCGATGTCCGCGATCGAGGCGTCGGCCCCGCGCTCGGCGAACTCGGCGGCGGCCGCGACCAGCAGCGACTCCCGGTTCCGGGCGGCGTCGGCCCGCAGCGGCCGCGTGACTGTCACGCCGCCCAGCCTACAACAAGTTGACCGCCCGGTCCGGTTACTGTTAGCGTCCCCGAACATGACCGGGCGGTCCGGTTAGTATCCGGGGAGGTTGACGTGAAGGCACTCGTCGCGCGGGCCTACGGCCCACCGGAGAGCTACGAACTGGCCGAGTTGCCCGTGCCCGAACCCGGCCCGGGGCAGCTCCAGGTGCGGGTCGCGGCGGCGGCGCTCAACGCGGCCGACCTCAGGCTGCCCGCCGGGGACTTCCGCGAGGTCGCGCCGCTGACGTTCCCGCACGTCCCGGGCAACGACTTCGCCGGCACGGTGACGGCGGTCGGCGACGGCGTGTCGGCGTACCGGGTCGGGGACGAGGTGTTCGGGTTCGCGCTGCCCCGGGTGCTGCGGGCCATGGCCGGCCCCCGTCCGTCGCTGGGCACCGGCGCGCTGGCCGAGTACGTGGTGGTGGAGGCGGACACGCCGTTCATCGCGCACCGCCCCGCCGGGCTGGATCCCGTGGCCGCCGCCGCGCTGCCCATCGTCGGCTCCACCGCGCTGGCCCTCCTGCACCACGCCGCGGTCCGGCCGGGCGGGACCGTCCTGGTGATCGGCGCGACCGGCGGGGTCGGCACGACGGTCCTGCCCCTGCTCGCCGCCGCCGGGGCCCGGGTGCTCGCCACCGCCACCCCGGACGACGGCGACCTGCTCCGCGACCTGGGCGCCACCGAGGTGCTCGACTACCGCGCGGCGGACCCGGTCGGGGAGGCGCTCCGGCGGTACCCGTCGGGGGTCGATCTGGTGGTGAACCTGGTGCTGCCCAGCGACGACCTGACCGGCCCGGCGCGGGCGCTGCGCCCCGGCGGGCGGCTGCTCACCATCACCTTCCCGCCGCCCGGCCCGGACGCGGCGGGCCGCGACGACGTGACGGTGACCCTGGTCCTGGACATGGCGGGGGAGCACGGCGCGATGCGCGAGGTCGCCGGGCACGCCGCCGCCGGTCGGCTCCGGGCCACGATCGGCCGCAGCCACCCCCTCGACGAGGCCGGCCGGGCCTGTGTGGAGTTCGCCCGGGAGCACACCACGGGCAAGGTCGTCGTCACGATGGCGTGATCCTTGACGGGACCGTTAAGTTCCTTGCGTGGGTCGTCACATCCGCCGTTCCGGGCGGTCCCGTCTGATGGGCGCGCTCGTCACCGCCGCAGGTGTGCTCAGTGTCATCGCGGTCGTCACCCTGGGCATGCGCGCCGATCCCGCGCCCTTCGTCTCCGGACCCACCGCGACGGACGGCCCGCCGGCCAGCGAGGTCGCGGCGCTCGGTCCGCAGCCGGTCGGGGCGCTGAGCCCGCGGCCCTCCGCATCGGCGTCGCCCACCCGGTCACCCTCGGCCGCGCCGACGTCCGCGAAGCCCTCGCCCACCCCCGAGTCCGTGTCGGTGCTGGTCGCGGGCTTCCGCGAGGAGACCCGGTGGAGCGGCGGCTACTCCGGCACGGTCACGATCACGAACCGGAGCACGGCCACCGTCACCGGCTGGCGGCTGGTGCTGACCCTGCCGGCCGGCCACGAGCTGCGGGACGTCTCCGGCGCGGAAGAGGACACCAGGGGCCGGACGGTGACGCTGACCCCGGAATCGTGGACGGAGCGGATCGCGGCGGGGAAGTCGGTGTCGCTACGGCTGACGCTGCGGGGCGGTTCCGGCGTGCCGTCGGTAACCGAGGTGACAGTGGGTTCGGGATCGCGCTAGGCTGGTGGCACAACACCATATGGGGATGACTGGTTTCGACTTCGTTCGTTGCGTCAGGGGAAGCGAGTCGAGATAGCCGACGTCAGCTCGTTAATCGTCGTCGGAAAACAATAAGCGCCAAGAATTCGCGCTCGAACTTCGCTCTCGCTGCCTAAGCGTTAGCCAAGTTCTGTCAGTCCGGGTTTGCCTTCGGCCCGGGTCCTGGCATCAGCTAGAAGGCTTACCAACCGAGCCCGGTGACGGGGTTCATGCGGGAAACCAAACAGTTACTGGGCCCGTCGTGCCAACTCGCTCACGAGATTGGCAGGGCCAAGTAGGGACATAGTGAGCTGCACTCGGAGAAGCCCTGGTTATACGACGGAGGACCCGGGTTCGATTCCCGGCATCTCCACGGCGCGACCCGCCACCGCCCGTAGGCAGGCGGCACGGCAGGTCGACAGCGAACAGCGCGGCGCGCACCCCTCTTAAGGGCTGCAGCCGCGCTTTTCGCATCCCTCATCCCATATGCGTAGTTAAGTGTCAGACTTCGATGGATCCTAGACACTGGGCAATCATTCCGTCACTCTTGGTGAATATCTTTCGTCGCGAGGAGGTGTGCGATGGCTGTGATCACACGTGATACGGGGGTACTGGGGACCGCTCAGGCGTTGGAGGGGGCCGTCGCCGGCCGCGCGCCGGTCGAACAGCTGCACCAGCTGCTCAGCCACCTGCGCGTGACGCTCGCCGCGCACCCGGACTCGACCCGGACCGGCCCGTACGCGGAGATCCTCACCACCGCCCCGCACCTCACCCGCCGGGTCGACCAGCTCGTCGCCGAGCACGACCGGCTCGCCCTCGCGATCAGCGCCCTGTTCGAACGGCTGGAAGCCGGTCCGGGGCGCCGGTTCGCCAAGGAGGTCGCCGAGCTGTTGCGGATGCTGCGCGGGCACCAGCGGCGGGGCGCGCAACTGCTGCACGAGGCGTACACAGTGGATCTGGGGGGCGAGACGTAGCGGCGTACCCGGCTGAATTGTTTCTTCGGGTGTTTCCGGCCCATTGTTATTGACTGTTACGGTCTGCGAACGGCGTCCACGGAAACGCGCCGGACGAAATAGGCTTGGACGATGAGAGTGCTCGTCGTCGACGACGACCCGACGGTCAGCGATGTGGTCCGCCGGTACCTGGAACGCGCCGGGATCGAGGTCACCCTCGCCCCCGACGGCTCCACCGGGCTCGCCGCCGCCAAGCGGATCCGCCCGGACCTCGTCGTCCTCGACCTCATGCTGCCCGGGATGGACGGCATCGAGGTGGCCCGCCGGCTCCGCCGCGACGGCGACGTACCCATCGTCATGCTCACCGCCCTCGGCGAGGAATCCGACCGGATCCTCGGCCTGACCACCGGCGCCGACGACTACGTGACCAAGCCCTTCTCCCCCCGCGAACTCGTGCTGCGCGTCCAGTCCGTCCTCCGCCGGACGGCCTCCCCGGTCGAGGTCGTCGCCGAGACCCTCACCCACGACACGCTCGTGGTCGACGTGGCCGGCCGCGAGGTGCGCCTCGACGGCAGGGAACTGCCGCTGACCGTGCGTGAGTTCGACCTGCTGGTGTTCCTCATGCGCAACCCCGGGCGCGCCTACCGGCGGTCGGAGCTGCTGGAACACGTGTGGGGCTGGACGTTCGGGGACCAGTCGACGGTGACGGTGCACGTGCGGCGGCTCCGGGAGAAGATCGAGTACGACCCGGCCGAGCCGGTGCTGATCCAGACCGTGTGGGGCGTGGGGTACCGGTGGGGGCCGGCCAATGGGTGACATCCTCGGGGTCGTCGTGCTCGCGCTCGGCTGTTCGCTCGCCGTCGCGCTGCCCGGGGCGTTCGTGCTCAGCCGGCTGCGCCGCCGGGCCGTCGCCCTGCACGTCGGCGCCCTCGTCGGGTTGGCCGTCGCCGCCGTCGCGGCCGGGATCGTGGGCGCGGCGCTGGCCATGTTCATCAACGCGCACGACCTGACCGTGCTGCTCGTCGTCGTGGTCACCTCCGGGGTGGTCAGCGTCGCCGTCGCGCTCTGGCTCGGCCGCCGGTTCGCGGCCGACGCGATGTGGGCCGCCGAGGCGGAGAGCACCCGGCGCGAACTCGTCGCCTGGGTCAGCCACGACCTGCGGACCCCGCTCGCCGGCCTGCGCGCCATGGCCGAGGCGCTGGAGGACGGGGTGGTGGACGACCCGGAGACCGTCGCGGAGTACCACCGGCGAATGCGCCTGGAGACCGACCGGATGACCGGCCTCGTCGACGACCTGTTCGAACTGTCCCGGATCAACGCCGGCGCGCTCCGACTGACCCTGGCGAGCGTGGCCCTGGGCGATGTGGTGTCCGACGCGCTGGCCGGGGCCGCGCCGATCGCCGGGGCCCGGCACGTCCGGCTGGAGGCGGCCGCCGGTGACTGGCCGGCCGTGCTCGGCAGCGAGCCGGAACTGTCCCGGGTGGTCGGAAACCTGCTGGTGAACGCGATCCGGCACACGCCCGCCGACGGCTCCGTGACGGTGACCGGGGGGCGGGACTCCGAGGGGGCCTGGCTGGCGGTGACCGACGGGTGCGGGGGGATTCCGGCGGACGACCTGCCGCGGGTGTTCGAGGTGGCGTTCCGGGGGGAGTCGGCGCGGACGCCGGGCGCGGCCGGGACCGGGTTGGGGAACTCGGCCGGGTTGGGGCTGGCGATCGTGCGGGGGCTGGTGGAGGCGCAGCACGGGCGGGTCGATGTGGCGAACGTGTCGGGGGGGTGCCGGTTCGAGGTGCGGCTCGCGGCACCGTGAGTCGCGCGACGCGCGCCTCCGTGCGGCTGGCCGTGATCCGCGTGCCTGGACCACGCGCCCCGACGTGTCCAGCCGGGTGGACCTGCCGGGCCGGGCGACTCTGTGAACGGTCACCCGGCTCACGACGCGCCTACACGCAGGTGTGCTCCGGGGGCAGGGCCGAGACCGTGCGCAGGACCAGGGACTTCATGCGTTCCGTGTTCTCCGCGAACACCCGGAACACCTCCTCCATCGTCACCGACTCACCCGCGGCCACCCCCGCGTCGTGGTCGGTCACCAGCGCGATCGAGGTGTAGCACAGCCCCAGTTCGCGGGCGAGGATCGCCTCGGGCATGCCGGTCATGTTGATGATGGAGGCGCCCTGGGCCGCGTACCACTGGGACTCCGCGCGGGTCGAGAACCGGGGGCCCTCGATCACGACCATGGTGCCGCCGTCGACGATGTCCACCTCCGCGGACTCGAGGACGGCCTTGCGGCCGGCGGGGCAGTACGGGTCGCCGAAGCTCGTGTGGTGCGCGCCCTCGTCGAAGTAGGTGCCGACCCGGGTGGTGGTGCGGTCGACGACCTGGTCGGGCAGGACGAACGTGCCCGGGCCGTGGTCGGGGCGCAGGCCGCCGACGGCGCACGGGGCGAGGATCTGGCGGACACCCAGCTCACGCAGGGCCCAGAGATTCGCCCGGTACGGGATCTTGTGCGGCGGGTACCGGTGATCCGTGCCGTGCCGGGGCAGGAACGCCACCGACCGGCCCGCCACCGTCCCGACGACGATCGGGTCGGACGGCTTGCCGTAGGGGGTGTCGAGGTCGTGCGGCGCGCCGTCGCCCTCGATGAGGGAGTACAGGCCGGAGCCGCCGATGACGGCGATGTCTGCGATCACGTACCCAATCTAAAGCAGGAGGCACGGGACCAACCACCCCAGTCGGACCTGGTGCGGCTGCCGGGCGGTCCGGCCGGGCGCGCGGGTACGGAACCGTTCGCGGTGGTCGCTGCGATAACCGGGCATGGCAGCTGACACGAGGCCGTGGACGGCAGTCGGCACGGGGCCCGAACTCCCCGTGCCGACTGCTCGACCGCCTGCGGCCACAGGCGTTGACCTCGCCGGGTGGCGTACCCGTCCGGTGGTTCTAGAAGGCCGCGATGACCGAGCCCGCGTACTTGTCCTCGATGAACTTCTTCACCTCGGGCGAGTTCAGCAGCTTCTTCAGCTTCTGGATCTTCGGGTCGTTCTCCTTGCCGGTCTTGGCGACCAGCAGGTTCGCGTACGGGTTGTCCTTGCCCGACTCCAGCGCCAGCGCGTCCTTCGCCGGCTTGAGGTTGGCCTCGATGGCGTAGTTCCCGTTGATCACGGCCAGGGACACGTCGTCGAGCGCGCGGGGCAGCTGGGCCGCCTCCAGTGCCTTGAACTTGAGCTTCTTCGGGTTGGACGTGATGTCCTTCTCCGTGCTCGCGTCCGGCTTGACCTCGATCAGCCCGTTGGCGGCGAGCAACTTGAGCGCGCGGCCACCGTTGGTGTTGTCGGCGGGGATGGCCACCTCGGCACCCTCGGGAAGATCCTTCAGAGCCTTGACCTTCTTCGAGTACGCGCCCAGCGGCTCGATGTGCACCGCCGTCACCGGGGTGAGCTTCACGCCCTTCTTGGCCGCGAAGTCGTCGAGGTAGGGCTTGTGCTGGAAGAAGTTGGCGTCGATGTCGCCGGAGTCGAGGGCCACGTTCGGCTGGACGTAGTCGGTGAACTCCTTGACGGTGAGCTTCAGGCCCTCCTTGGGCGCGAGCTCCTTGGCGACGTAGTTCAGGATCTCGGCGTGCGGCACCGGGGAGGCGCCGACGACGAGCTCGTCCTTGCTGTCACCGGAGGAGCAAGCTGCGAGCCCGACGGTCGCGAGGGTGGCGGCGAGGATGCCGGTGATGATGCGACGGGACATTGCGTTCTCTCCTTGGTTGTTACTGGTGCTGGCCGGTGGGACCGGCAGCGGTTCGCGGTGGGACCGCGAAGACTGGGTTGTTCGGCTCGGGCCGGGTTGGGCGGCTCGGGCCGGGGCGGGTGGTCAGCTCGGGCCCCGGCGGTCGAGGCGTCGGGCGAGGAGGTCGCCGCCCGACTGGATGGCCTGCACGAGCACGATGAGCAGCGCCACCGTGGCCAGCAGGATGTCGGTCTCGAAGCGCTGGTAGCCGTACCGCAGTGCCAGGTCGCCGAGGCCACCGCCGCCGACCACGCCGGCCATCGCGGAGTACCCGATGACGGCGACCACCGTGACCGTGAACCCGCGGATCAGGCTCGGCAGGGCCTCGGGCAGCAGAACCTTCGTGACCAGGTGCCAGGTACGCATGCCGAGCGACCGGCCGGCCTCCAGCAGCCCCGGGTCGACCTCGTGCAGCGACGACTCGACCAGCCGGGCGTAGAACGGGATCGCCCCGAGCGCCAGCGGCACGATCGCCGCCTCCGGGCCGATCGTGGTGCCGACGACCGCCCTGGTCAGCGGCATCACGAGGATGAGCAGGATGATGAACGGCAGCGACCGGCCGGCGTTGACGACGGCGCCGAGGGGGCGGGCGATCGCCTTCGGGGCCAGGGTGAGGAAGACGCCGAGCGGGATGCCGCCGAGGACCGCGAGGGCGGAGGTGGCGGCGACCATCTCCAGGGTCTCCACTGTGGCGGGGCCGAGGAGGTCGATCACGACTGGGGGCCGTTCGTTGCGGGGCGGGCCGACGGGCCGGGTGCCGTGGCCAGGTCGGACGCCGCCGGAGCGGTCGCGTCGCCGGCCTGGGCCCCGGAGCGGGCCGTGAACTCCGCGGTGGTTTCCGTGGACACGATCCGGCCGGCCTCGATCACCGACACCGTGTCGGCCACCTGGCGGATCACGCCGTGCTCGTGGGTGATCAGCAGGATCGTGAGGTTCAGTTCGCGGTTCAGGTCGCGCAGCAGCCCCAGGATCGAGGTGGTCGTCTCCGGGTCGAGCGCGCTGGTCGCCTCGTCGGACAGCAACACGTGCGGCTCGGCGGCCAGCGACCGGGCGATCGCGACCCGCTGGCGCTGCCCGCCGGACAGCTGCGCCGGGTACGCGCCCGCCTTGTCGGCCAGACCCACCCGGTCGAGCAGCTCGGCCACCCGGCGACGCTGGTCACCCTTGGTGCGGCCCGCGAGTTCGAGCGGCAGAGCGACATTCGCCGCGACGGTACGCCGCTGGAGCAGGTGGTACTGCTGGAAGATCATGCCGATCCGCCGGCGCGCCCGGGCCAGGTCGCCCTCGCCCAGACTGGTCAGCTCCTGCCCGAACACGGTGACCGTCCCCGCGTCCGGACGCTCGAGGACGTTCACGGTGCGTAACAGGGTCGACTTGCCGGCTCCGGAGCGGCCGAGGATGCCGTAGACCTCGCCGGGGGCGACATCGAGGTCCACGCCGTCGAGGGCGGCGTGGGCGCCGTACCTCTTGGTGATGTTCCTGATCTTGATCATGGGGTTTCCTGAAATGACGGATATTGGAGCCGCAAGGCTCCGCCATGGGCGGTCAGGCAGGGTGGGGATGCGCCTCAGCGGCGCGAAGACTTCACGGAGAGTGCAGGCGGGGCGCGACTTAGAGTCGGCAGCTACACATTCGACAGGCGCGCGGCGTCATCACACCGACGACCATACGGTCGAGGTGCGGACGGGTGCGCAGGGCTGTCATAGCCGCAAGTCTAGGCACCCGAACCGGACTCACGTAACTCATCGTGAGCGGCCTCACGAAACCGGTCGGCCTTGGTCCGGGGGGTGAGCCTGACGGCGGCCGGTCCGCGCGGCCGGGGCTCGACGTCGCCCGGGTCGGGAGGTCGACCGGTCGCCGGTCCTTCCGCCGCGCGGCCCCATCCGTGCCGCACCGTACCGCCGCGATTCCGGGGCGTGTTCCCGGGGGAACGGTGAGTATCGATGAGAAGGTCCCGGGTCGACAATTCTCAGGCCTGTTTTCTGTCGCAGAATCTCCGAAGACCCTCTCCCGTTTGGCCGCCTTGAACGCTAGGTTCGCTGTATGCGGCACGAACCGGACATGACCGGAGGGATGGCGGTGGAGTTGCTGGCTGGCCGGCTGCTCGTCGCCTCCCCGATGCTGCGCGACCCCAACTTCGAGCGCACCGTCGTGCTGCTCGTCAGCCACGACCAGACGGGCGCCCTGGGCGTCGTCCTGAACCGGGCCACCGAGGTCCGCGTCCTGGAGGTCCTGCCCGCCTGGGGGCGGCTCGCGGGGGAGCCCGGGGTGCTGTTCGAGGGCGGCCCCGTGCAGCCCGAGGCCGCGATCTGCCTGGCCCGCACCCGGCCGGACGCCAAGGAGCTCCCCGGCTTCCTGCCCATCCACGCCGGGGTCGGGACGGTCGACCTGTCGGGGGATCCCGATGGGCTCGGTGAGCAGCTGCTGGGCCTGCGGGTCTTCGCCGGGTACGCCGGCTGGGGCGCCGGCCAGGTCGAGAACGAGATCGCCGAGGGGTCGTGGTTCGTGTACGACGCGCTGCCCGGGGACCCGTTCATGCCGCGGCCGGATGATCTCTGGGCGATGGTGCTGCGACGCCAGGGCGGGCTGACGGCTGCTCTGGCGCACTATCCGGCTGATCCGACGCTGAACTGATCATTTGCCCCGGTGTGGGGTGGGGGTTGCCCCGAGTTCGCGTGGTGGGGGGTGGCTGTGTAATATTGCCCAGGCGAACGCGGGAGCGGACGTGGCAAGGGGCTGTGGCGCAGCTGGTAGCGCACCACACTGGCAGTGTGGGGGTCAGGGGTTCGAGTCCCCTCAGCTCCACCCTTGTGAGGAACGACCGAGGCTCTGATCCAATTTCCGGATCAGAGCCTCTTCGCCGTCTGTGGCGCCGCCCTTCCGATCCCGTACTGCGCCGGACCAGTCTCGACGAACGAGGTGCACCCGGGCACCGTCCGAGCCGACAACGCCGGCTGCTACGCCCGTGCGAGCGGTACCGGCACCGCCTGCGTCCCGGGTAGGCCGTCTACGAGGCGTCGTTGAAGCGCACGAGTGTCCAGCGTGCCGGTGGGAACCGCGCCGGATCGTCCTCGGTGACCCACTCGGTGATTGCGGTGTTGCGCACGTTCGCCAGCTCGAAGGGGTAGTAGTGGCCGAGCAGGCCGAGTCCGCTGAAGGAAGCCGCGACCGTCTCGGCGTGCCCCACCACAACGACTGTTCCGCCCCGGTGACGTGCGGCGATGTCGACGAGCGCCCGGGCTACCCGAGTGACCAGGTCCGCCCACGTCTCGTTGTCGCGTTCGAACGGGCGGAACACTCCGCCACCTTCGAGGCCGTGGTCGCGGTGGAGTTCGACGACCGGCATCCCGTCGGCGTACGCGGGCGTGTGCCACGTGCACAATCCGCAATCGGCGACGGCGGCAACGCCCAGCATGCCGGCGATCGGCGCGGCGGTCTCCCGCGCGCGCCGCAGCGTCGAGGAGTACACCGCGACCGGGCCCCAGCCTGCGGCCTGTGCTTCGACGCGCGACGCGAGCTGCGCGGCCTGCTCGTGGCCGAGAGGCGTCAGGCCGCCACATGCTCGCGGACCACCGATGACCCGCTGTGCCTTGTGAACCGAGTCGCCATGCCTGATCAACACCATCCGGGTACGCATAGCCGCTGACGATACGAAAGCGTCCGAGTTCCCGCCCGCTCCGCAGGCCGGAGCCGATGCCGAGCTGCCGCCACAGCTGGCGCTCGAGCAAAGAGCGGGATGAGGATCGGGGTTCGACCCTTCCGGAACCGACCTGACCCAGCCAAGGCCCCGACCCGGCCACGGAGCACCGCCCTGGTCAGCGGATCAGGCGGCGTTCCATGGCCGTGGTGACCGCCGCCGTGCGCGAGTCCACCCCCAGCTTGCCGAAGATGTGCACCAGATGCGTCTTCACCGTCGCCCGGCTGATGAACAACCGCCCCGCGATCTGCTCATTGGTCAGCCCCTCCGCGAGGAGTTGCAGGATCTCCACCTCCCGCGGACTCAATGTCAGCCCCGGTTCCCGCACCCGCCGGGCCAGCCGAGACGCCACCGGCCCGGACAACACCGTCTCCCCGGCAGCGGCGGCCCGGACCGCCCGGAACAGCTCCTCCGGGGGAGCGTCCTTCAACAGATACCCGGTCGCCCCGGCCGCGACCGCCCGCACGATGTCGGCATCGGTGTCGTATGTGGTCAGAATCAGGACCCTTGGCGGGTACGGCAGCGCGAGCACCCGTTCCGTGGCCGCCACGCCGTCGATACCGGGGCCGAGCTGCAGATCCATCAGCACGACGTCGGGGTGCAGGGCGGCGGCGAGCGCGACCCCCTCCTCGCCCGTACCCGCCTCCCCGATCACCTCCAGCCCGGGCTGACCGGCGAGCAGGGCACGCAGGCCGGCGCGTACCACGGGATGGTCGTCGACCAGGAGCACTCTCATGCCGCACCGGCCGTCGGCACTGTCACCGCGATGGCGGTGCCCTCGCCCGGGGCGCTTTCGACGGAGACGGTCCCGCCGAGCAGGGCTACCCGCTGCCGCACCGCGTCGAGCCCGAACCCGCGCCCGGACGCCGGAGCCACCGCGAGTGGGTCGAACCCGACCCCGTCGTCCCGCACATCCAACGCCACCGAGTCCGGCAGATACGTCAACGTCACGGCCACCCGCCCGGCCCGCGCGTGCTCGGCCACGTTCGCCAGCGCCCCCTGCGCGACCCGCAGCAGCGCGACGTCGATCTCCCCACCGAGCGGGTAGGGCTCGCCCTCGACGGTCAGGGCGCACAGAGCGGGACCCGCCAGCCCGGCAGCACCAGTGCCGGAGGTGGGCGGCCCGCCACCGGCGCCGGAGCCGTGCAGCCCGGCGGCACCAGCGCACAGCCGGCGCAGCGCCGCCACCAACGTCTGTTCCGTCAACGCGGTAGGCGTCAGATCCGCCACGACCCGCCGCGCCTCCACCAGATTCTCCCGAGCCACCGCCGAAGCCTGCCGCACATGCCCCCGCGCGACCTCCGGGGCGGCAACCCAGTCCCGATCGGCGGCCTGGAGCAGCAGATTCATACTCGACAGCCCCTGCGCGAGGGTGTCATGGATCTCCCGCGCCAACCGCTGCCGCTCATCGAGTACCCCCGCGCGACGTTCGCTCACGGCGAGGGCCTCGCTGGTGCGGGCGAGGCGGAGGTACGCGGCGGTCGCGATGGTCGCCACCGCCACCGGGGCGAGGACCAGGCTGGGGTCGAACCGGTCGGCCAGCCGGAGCTGGGCGAGGACCACGGCGGCGGTGAGGCCGGCCGCGACGCCGATGGCCGCCGTCGTGGTCAGTTGGCCGAGGGCGACGAAGAGGAGGGGTACCGCGCACCAGGCGAAACTCGGGGCCAGCAGGACCAGGACGAGCCAGCCGGCGAGCATGCCCGCGAACCACGGGGTGCGGGGGACGGGCCAGAGCATTCCGACGCTGTAGGCGATGGCCAGGGCGCCGGCCAGGCCGAGGACCAGGGGGGCCTCGCCGGCCAGGCCGTGCCGGGCGACGTAGCGGGAGGCGGACGCGGCCAGCAGCAGGTAGAACCCGGCGTGCATCCAACTGCGCATGGCCCCAACATAGATCGGCCCGGTGGGATGGCATCAACCATTGGGTTGATTCGGGGACCCATCCTCCGCACCAGGTGCGGCCGGCCCCGCCCGGGCAGGCTCGAACCCATGATGAACCGACGCACAGCAGTTCTGGGTACCGTGGCCGGCCTCGCCACCGTCGTCGCCTCCACCGGCGTCGCCCTCGCGGCGAACGACCCGGCCCCGGCGGCCGCGAAGAAGTCCCCGATCACCCAGTCCACCCAGGTCCTGACCATCGATGCCGCGAGCCGGGCGGCGTCGAAGGCGCTCGAGGCGGCCGCCAAGGGCGGGCACCGGGTCACCGTCGTGGTGATGGACCGTTCCGGTGTCGTCCGGGTCACCCTGCACGGCGACGGGGCCGGGCCGCAGACGGACGAGTCGGCGAAGCGGAAGGCGTTCACTGCCGTGTCGTTCGGGCAGCCGACCTCGGCGCTGGTGGCCCGGGCCGGGGGCACGAACCCCTCGGTGCGCGACATCCCGGGGACGTTGTTCCTGGCCGGCGGCGTGCCGGTCACCGTCGACGGGGTGGCGGTCGCCGCGATCGGGGTCGGCGGGGCGCCGAGCGGCGACCTGGACGAGAAGTACGCCCAGGCGGGAATCGACGCGCTCCGCTAGACCATTTTCCGGGTACGGGTCGCCGGAGGTCGTCCACGGCCTCCGGCGCCGCCCCGTCAGAGGGTCCAGTAGCCGATGTCGCGGGCGCCCAGGGTGTCGCGGACCGCGATCCGGGCGCCTTTCGAGGCGCCCTTGGGGACGTCGAACACCACGGTGCCGGAGACCTGCGCGCCGGCCTTCAGGTCGACGGACTCCAGGGCGGGCGGGAACATCGACGGGGTCGGGGTGCCCTTGGTGCCGTCGCCGGTCACGATCCCGAAGTTGAACGGGTTCGCGTGGTACTTGCCGGCCTTGCACTCGATGAGGATGTCGACGACGACGTACTCGCCGCGGGGCTTGTCGTACTCGTGGGTGCCCGTGGGCGAGGTGCGGGCCGACCGTACGGTGACGACGATCTCGGAGCGGTCGCCCAGCAGGGTCGAGTCCAGGGTCAGGGGCTGGGACACCGGCACCGTGGCGGTCTTGTCCAGGCTGATCGAGGGGCGCGGTTCCGGGGTGAGGCCCCCGTCGGAGCAGCCGGCGGACAGGAGGATCAGGCCGGCGAGGCCGAGGGCGGCCACAACCTTGCGCATGGGAGTCCTAGCGAGGAGAGGGGGCGGTACGCGTGTGACATTGTGGACTGTATACACGCTTAAGGGAAAGCGCTTCACGTGTGACCGAAACGCCACTTGTTCCTCCACTGAAGACAAGAAATGACCGTCGATGTCGTCGTACCCGTCCGAGCTGGCGTGTTGTGGCCATGTCCACTTGCTGAACGCGGCAACCAGGCCGGTACCCATCGGATCCGGGTTTGACTCGGGGCATGCGAACTCTGCGAAACAGACTGTGCGGCGCGGCCCTGGTGGCCCTCGTCGCCGGCTCGCTGCCCACCGTCAGCACCCCCGCGCACGCCACCCCCGGCGCGGCCCCGTCCGCCCTGGTCACGGCGATGCAGCGCGACCTGGGGCTCACCGCCGCCCAGGCCGAGGCCCGGATCGTCAACGAGGAACGCGCCGCCCAGACCGAAAGGCGGCTCCGGGCCAGCCTGGGTGGGGCCTATGCCGGGACGTGGTTGTCGGCGGACGCGACTGTCACGCACGTCGCGGTCACCACCAAGGAGGCTGCCGAGCTGGCCCGTGACGCCGGGGCCGAGGCGACCGTCGTGGCCTACAGCGCCGCCGACCTGCGCGGGGTCCAGGAGAGCCTGGACAAGGAGCTGGGCTCCGCCGGGCTGCCGGTCGTCGTCACGTTCGTGGACGTGGCGGCCAACCGGGTCGCCGTGCACGCCCGGCCCAAGATCCTCGGGGATGTCCAGGCCGCGGTGCTCGCCAGCGGGGTACCCGTCGGCGCGGTGTCCGTGGTCGGGTCCGCAGAGGCCCCCGCTCCGACGGCCGACGTGATCGGCGGCAACCGGTACGACATGCAGGGCGGGTGGTGCTCCGTCGGGTTCGCCGTCGACAACGGCGGGTTCGTCACCGCCGGGCACTGCGGGACCCCCGGGACGGCCACCAGCTCGCCGTCCGGCACGTTCCAGGGCTCGCGGTTCCCGAACGACGACTACGCGTGGGTGGCCACGCCGGGGAGTACGCCCCGGCCGTGGGTCAACAACCACGCGGGCGGCCACATCACCGTGAAGGGCTCGGCCGAGGCGGTCGTCGGATCCTCGGTGTGCCGGTCGGGCGGGAGGACCGGGCTGCACTGCGGCCAGATCACGGCCTGGAACTCCTCCGTCACGTATCCCCAGGGCACGGTCTTCGGCGTGATCCGGACCAACGTCTGCTCCGAACCGGGCGACTCCGGCGGCGCGCTCGTCTCCGGCCAGCAGGCCCAGGGCGTCACGTCCGGAGGCAGCGGCGACTGCTCCTCCGGCGGGGTCACGTACTTCCAGCCGGTGAACGAGATCCTCAACGCGTACGGGCTCACGCTGACCGTCGACACCTACGTTCCCCCGGTGGTCACCGACCACGCGCCGATGGGCAGTCTCGACGCCGTCACCGCGCAGCCCGGCGGGCTGTGGGTCGCGGGCTGGGCCGCCGACGAGGACATGGCCCCGCGCACCACCCCGGTCCGGATCGACATCTCCGTGGACGGGCACAGCACGCCCCGGCTGACGGCGAACCAGAACCGGCCGGACGTCGGCGCGTACCTCGGGCCGGACTACGGGCCCAACCACGGGTTCTCCACCACGTTCCCGCTGGCCAACGGGCCGCACACCGTCTGCGCCTGGGCGCGCAACTACCGGCCGCCGGGCGCCACCGGCTACGAGCCGCCGTCGACCGCCCTCGGCTGCCGCACCGTCACCGTGGGCGCGCCCGTGACCGGCGGGCCGCTGTCGAGCGTCTACTCGAACCTGTGCCTCGACGTGGTCGGCGGCATTGAGGACAACGGCACCCGGGTGCAGCTGTACACGTGCAACGGGACCGCCGCGCAGCGCTGGACCGTGGCTTCGGACGGCACGCTGCGGGTGTACGGCGGCAAGTGCCTGGACGTCATCGACTTCGGTACCGGCAACGGCGCGCCGTTCCAGATCTGGGACTGCCACGGCGCGGCGAACCAGGTGTGGGAGGTCCGGCCGAACGGGGTGCTGTTCAACGCGAACGCCGGCAGGTGCGTGGACAACATCGGGTACGGCACGACGAACGGGTCGCCGGTGGGGCTGTGGGACTGCAACGGGGCGGCCAACCAGCAGTGGCGGCTCCCGATCTAGCCGCCACGCTGCCGGCTCCCGGCGGTGGGCACCGTGCCCGGCTCCGGTCGGCACGGTGCCCGACTCCCGGTGGGCCGGCGCGGGACGGGTGCCCCGGGGAGGGGGTGCCCGTCCCAATGTTTGGAGCGGAACGCTACGTTCCGATGATAGGGTGCGGGGCATGACTGCACCCCTGAGTGGTCGCAAGGCCCAGGCCGCGCTCAACGACCAGCGCATCCTCGACGCGGCCCGCACGGTCTTCCTCGCCGACCCGAACGCCCCGATCTCCGCCGTCGCCGAGGCGGCCAACGTCGGGATCAGCGCCCTGTACCGCCGGTACGCCAGCAAGGAGGACCTGCTGCACACCCTCGCCACGGACGGCCTGGACCGGTACCTGGCGGAGGCCGAGCGGTGCCTGGCGGACGAGGGGGACGCGTGGCGGGCGTTCGCGGAGTTCATGGGCCGGTGCGTCGACGCCGGGACCAGCTCGCTCACGGCGCGGCTCGCCGGCAGTTTCACCCCGAGCGACGCGCTGAACCAGGCCGGGCGGCGCGCGGGGGAGCTCACCTACGCGATCATCGCCCGCACCATCGCCGGGGGCGGGCTGCGGCCCGACATCGTCGTCGGCGACCTGTCGCTCATCTTCGAGCAGCTCCAGACCGTCACCGTCGGGGACGCCGACCGGGTGCGGCAGCTCCGCCGGCGCTACCTCGCCCTGTACC
Source organism: Longispora urticae (assembly GCF_053902585.1). Lineage (NCBI taxonomy): Bacteria > Bacillati > Actinomycetota > Actinomycetes > Micromonosporales > Micromonosporaceae > Longispora > Longispora urticae. The sequence continues at coordinate 126,003 of NZ_JAQZSH010000008.1, read as the reverse complement.
TCGCCGCGCTCCGCGACCCCGACGCGCCACCACTACCGGGGCCGGCCCCCGACTGGACCGAGCTGAGCGGACGGTACGCGCGATGACCGTGCTGACCACCCGCGACCTCAACCGGGCCCTCCTCGCCCGCCAGCACCTCGTCGACCGGGTCGCCATGCCCGTCCCCGACATGGTCGAGCACCTCGTCGGGCTCCAGGCCCAGGCCCCGCTGCCGCCGTACTTCGGACTGTGGTCCCGGCTGACGGATTTCCGGCCCGCCGACCTGTCCGACCTGATCGCCGACCGCACCCTGGTCCGGGGCACCCTGATGCGCGGCACGCTGCACCTGGCGGGCGCGCGGGACTACCTGGCCGTCCGGCCGGCGCTGCAGGGGATGCTGGAGAAGGCGCTGCTGAGCACGTACTCGAAGAAGCTCGCCGGTCTGACCCGGGACGAGATCGCCGCCGCAGGCAGGGCCGCGGTCACCGGCCGGGCGGCCACCCCGGCGGAGATCGGCAGGGCGCTGCTCGAACACTGGCCCGACCGCGACCACCAGGCGCTGTCCAACGCCGCCCGGATGTACGTGCCGATGGTGCAGACCCCGCCGCGCGGGCTGTGGGGCGCGTCCGGCCAGCCCCAGTTCAGCACGGTCGAGGACTGGATCGGCGCGCCCGTGGCCACCGACACCGCGCCGGACGAGCTGGTGCTGCGCTACCTCGCCGCGTTCGGCCCGGCCACCACGAAGGACATCCAGGCCTGGTCCTGGCTGACCGGGATCAAGGCCATCGTGGACCGGCTCCGCCCCCGGCTGCGGACGTTCCGCACCGAGTCCGGGGCCGAACTGCTCGACGTGCCCGACGCGCCGCTGCCCGGCGGGGACCTGCCGGTCCGGCCCCGGTTCGTGGCGGCCTTCGACAACCTGATCCTGTCGCACTCCGACCGGTCCCGGATCCTCGACGACGGCCACCGCAAGCGGATCTTCACGGTCAACGGGCTGATCCCCGCCACCGTCCTGGTCGACGGGTTCGTGGCCGGCACCTGGAAGATCGCCGACGGGGTGCTCCTGGTCGACACGTTCGAGGAGTTGCGGCCGGCCGACCGGGAGGCGCTCGCGGAGGAGGGGGCGGGGCTGTTGGCGTTCGCGGAGGCCGGTACCGACAAAGTGGAATTTTCCCATGCCAACTAGGGTGCGTTTCCTAGCGATATAGTGTGAATTGGTCTTATGGTGCCCGTAAACGACCTACGGGGGAAGACATGAGATCTGTACACGCAAAGGTGTTCACCGCGCTCGCCGTCACCCTGCTCGGCGTCCTGCTGACCGGGGGCCCGGCGGGCGCGGTCGGGACCGGCACCGGGGGCTCGCACGTGGCCTCCCCGGCCCGCGACGAGCCCTGCGACCTGAGCCTGGTCCGCAAGGAGACCCAGAAGCCGACGCCCGTGCCCGGCTTCCCGAAGCAGCGCGAGCGGAAGCACACCCTGTCGGTGACCAACAACGGCCCCGAGGAATGCTTCTACACCCTGGGCGACACCCTGCAGATCCCGCCCACCCTCACGCTGGTGTCCTCCGGCGTGGTCGGCGACGGCGGACGCGTCGAGAGCCCCGGCGGCTGGAACGGCACCACCCAGACCACCATCGCCCAGGACGAGGCGATCGACTCCGGCGCGACCCACGTGTGGACGGTCACCTACCGGTACCAGTTCAAGTAGCGCCCCTCGGGAGTTGGCCCGGGCCTCAGCGCAGGACGTTGACGGCCCGGGCCACCACCAGCGCCGCCGTGACCAGCGAGATCGCCGACTGGGCCATCATGGTGAGCTTCGCCCACCGCGACAGGGGCATCGTGTCCGTCGGGCTGAACGCGGCGGCGTTGGTGAACGACACGTACAGGTAGTCCATGAACTGCGGGTGCCAGCCCTCCCGGGCCAGCTCCGGCGTCGACATCTGCGGGAACAGGAAATCCGGATCGGGGCACCGGCCCTTCGCCCGCGCGGCCGGGCCGCCCCGGTCCAACTCCCAGAACCACAGCGCGAACACCACCACGTTCGTCAGCCAGACCCCGGCGCCGTTCAGCAGCAGCACCGCCGGGTCGCCCGGCGCGTGCCCGGTCGCGATCATCCAGACCAGCCGGGCCGCCGCCCACGCCGTGATCAGGCTCGCCACGCCGATCAGCGCCAGGCTCGCCGTCCGGATCAGCGTCGACTCCCGGACGAACCGCGACGGGTTCGCCACCACCAGCACCGCCAGCAGCGCGCACTCCACCCCGGGCAGCAGCCACCACGGCTGGAACGTCAGCTCCCGGTTCAACGCGACCTGCGCGGCGATCATCACCGCGATGGCGGTACTCGCCGCGAACCGGTTCTCGCCCGGATGCGGGTCCGCCGACCAGGTCGTCATGGGCTCCATTGTCACCCCGGATCCGGGGACTTGTCGGTGCCCGCTGCTAATCTCCGCAGATCAGGGAGGACACCCACGTGACGGAGCTCGCCGAACGGCTGCGCTGGCTGCGGGGCGGGGCCGCGCCGGTGCGGTACACCGCCCGGACCATCGCCGCGCTCACCGCCAATCCCGGCTGCGCCCGGCGCGGGCTGCTCGACGCGGCCGGCGTGGACAAGAAGGCCCTCGCGGACCGGCTCGGCCACCCCGCGCGGTTCGGCCAGTCCCGGTTCGCGATCACCCGCACGCTCGGCTTCGAGGCACGTCTGAGAGCCGACGGGTACGCGGAACTGCTGGCCGCCGTCGCCCTCGACGGCGCGCGGGTCGTCACCGTCGAGCTGACCATCGACATCGCCGGCGAGCCCGCCGCCCTCGAACCCGACCTGGTCGTGCTGCGCGCCGCCGGCCGGCTGCACGTCGTCCAGGTCAAGTCGTTCGCGGTCGTCGACGGCCAGGCCCCCGGGGACAAGGTCGCCGCCGCCGCGCGCCAGGCCGCCGTGCACGTCCTGGCCCTGCGCCGCCTCGGCCACGACACCAGCCACGAGGTGTACCTGGTGTGCCCGGAGAACTTCTCCAACGCCCCCGTCGCGAACCTGGTCGACGTCCGGCGCGAACTCGGCGTCCTCGAACGCCAGCTGGCCCGCCTGACCCGGGTGTCCGACCTCGCCGAGGGGCTGCCGGACGGGGCCACGGCGGACGAGGCGGTGGCCCGCGTGCCCGCGCGGTACGCGCCCGAGTGCCTCGCGGCCTGTGAGCTGGCGTTCTACTGCCGGCAGGAGGCCCGCTGCGCGGGGGAGACCGACACGCTGGGCCGGGCGGTGCGGGACGCGGTCGGCGGGGTGGCGACGGTGGCCGAGGTGCGGGCGCTCGCGGCGGGGGGCACCTCGGCGGAGCATCCGGAGATCGCGGAGCTGCTGGCCACGGCGCGGGCGTTGCGGGCGGAGGCGACCCCGTGAGGCGGCCCGGTCCGGTGGGCCGCACAGCGGAGGGTGGCCGGTGAGTCTGTTCGCGGCGTTGGCCAAGGTGGACGCGCTCGCCGTCGGCCGGGCGCAGCCGATCGCGAGCGTGCGGCACGTGTACCTCAGCGGGCGGCCCCTCGTGCTCATCCCGTTGGCGCTGGCGGGGGAGGCGGCCGCGCCCCTGGCCGTGCTGCTCGGCACCGACCGGTCGGATCCGCGGCTCCTCGTCGTGCCCCAGCCCAGGGACCGCGCGCTCCGGGCCGCCTTCTTCGACGACCTGTGCCGGGTGGTCACCAGCCTCGTCGGCGACCTGGCCACCACTTCGGAGCCGGAAACCCCGGAGCCGGGTACCCCGGAGCCGGGTACCCAGGGGAGCGGTCTGCCCGGGGTCTCCGACTCCGGCGGCGAGCACCCGGGGTCTCCCTCCCCGCTGGAATCCGACGGGGCCCGGCCGGTGACCACGGTGCCCTCGGGGCCGGAATCTGACGGGGCCCAGCCGGGCACCACGGCGCCTTCGGGGCCGGAATCTGACGGGGCCCAGCCGGACGGCCCCGCCCCCGACGAGCTGGCAGGCCCCGACGTGCAGGTCATCGTCCCCAACCGGTCCGGCGTCGACTTCCTCCGCCTCCTCGGCCGCGCCACCCGCTTCCGCGACGGCGACCGGATCGGCCGCTGGCTGACCTTCCTCGCCGACCGCTCCGAGCACCCCGACTCGTCCCTCCTGCTGCCGGTCACCGAGGCCCTGACCAGCCACTGGGCCACCGGCCAGAGCGCCGTGGAGGACGCACACCTCGCCTCGGTCCTCGCCTGGATCGACGGCCTCCCCGCCGGTGGGGCACCCCGGTCGACGGATGACGCGTCACCCGACCCGGCCGACCCACCCGCGCTGGCCGGGCACCCCTTCGTCCCCGACGAGGCCGCCGCCACCGCCGGCCCGCAGACCGACCCCGACTTCGACAACAAGGTCCTCGCCCCGCTGATCGACGCGTACGACGCGGGCGACCCCGAGGCCGCCCCCCAGATCGCCAAGGCCGTCGGTGCCCTTCTCGAACCCGTCTGGGCCCAGGTCTGGCACGCGGTCGACCTGCTCCGCGCGCTGCCCGAGGCCCGGAGCGTGCCGGAACGCTGGCTGTGGGACGTGTCGGAGTACGCGGGCTTCGTCGCAGGGTCCGCGCCCCAGCCGGTCCGCGACTCCCCGGTGGCCGCCGCCGCGCGCCTCGACCGCCTCGAACGGACCCAGGCCCGGGTCGAGGCGCAGCGCGCGTTCGACGATCCGCTGGTGATGGCAGGCCACCAGCTGACCGGGGCGGCGTTCCGGGGCACGGTGGTGGACACGGAGCCCGACCGCAAGGAGGGGCGCAAGCTCCGGCCGCGGATCACGGTGGAGACGGCCCGGCCCGTACACCTGCGGGGGGCCGTGACCAGTCCCGCCCGCCGCGCGCAGGCCGCCGAGATCACCGAGGTCGACGGCCTGCGGGTGGTGCTGACGCTGACCAGCGGCATGGGGCGCGGGGCGGTGCCGGCGGCGGGCAGCGTGCCCGAGGTGGGCGAGGAGCTCGTGTACACGTCCCTGAGCGAGACGTTCCAACGCCCGGCGGCGTTCCCCGACGAGACCCCCTGGACCCACGGTGGGGGTGAGGTGACCCGTGGTTGAGGCGATCCTGGCCGACCTGACGAGTACCCGGCACCGGGGTGTCGTGGTCGACTCCCCGCCCGGGGCCGGCAAGTCCACCCTGGTGGTCCGCGCCGCCCTGCACCTCACCGGCGACCTGATGATCGTCGCGCAGACCAACGAGCAGGTCGACGACCTGATCGACCGGTTGGCGACGAAGGACCCGACGGTCACGATCGGCCGGCTGTCCTCCTCGGCGTACCGGCCGTCGGAGCGGGTGACCAGGGACAACGTCCGGATCGGCCAGAAGGTCGCCCAGCTCGACGGCGCGCGGGTCACGATCGCGACGGCCGCGAAGTGGGGCACCCTGACCGAGGGTTCGTGGCCGTGGGCGATCGTGGACGAGGCGTACCAGATGAGGTCCGACGCTCTGCTGCGGATCGCGCCCCGGTTCGAGCGCGCGTTGTTCGTCGGCGACCCGGGGCAGCTCGATCCGTTCTCCACCGTGGAGGCCGAGCGCTGGTCGGGGCTGTCCTGGGACCCGTTGCAGAGCGCGGTGTCCGTCCTGCTCCGGCACAATCCCGACCTGCCCGTGCACCGGCTGCCGGTCTCCTGGCGGCTGCCCGCCTCGGCGGCGCCCGTGGTCGCGGAGGCGTTCTACCCCTTCACAGGCTTCTCCTCGGGTACGGGGCCCGGCGACCGCCGCCTCGACCTCGGCCCCGGCTCGGACACCCCCCTCGACCGGGCGCTGGACCTGGCCGCCGACACCGGCTGGGCCCTCTACGAGCTGCCGGCCCGGCACGCGATCCGCACGGACACCGAGGCGGTGGACGCGGTCGCCGACCTGGCGGCCCGCCTGCTGGCCCGGGGCGCGGTCGGGCACTCCGAGCAGGGCGCGCACCCGCTGACCCCGGCCCGGGTGGCGGTCGGGGCGGCGCACCGCGACCAGGTGGCGGCGATCCGCGCGGCGCTCGCGGACCGGGGCGTGGACGTCACGGTGGACACGGCGAACAGACTCCAGGGCCGCGAGTACGACGTGACGATCGTCCTGCACCCGCTGTCCGGCCGACGGGACGCGACGGCGTTCCACCTGGAGTCGGGCCGGTTGTGCGTCCTGGCGTCGCGGCACCGGCACGCGTGCCTGGTCGTGGCGCGGGCGGGGATCGCGGAGCTGCTGGACGCGCATCCGGCGGCGGGGCCGGTGGCGCTGAACGTGCCGGTGAAGTTCCCGGACGGCTGGGCGGCGAACCAGACGATGATGACCCACCTCGACGCCCACCGCGTCCGGGCCACCTGACGGTCACGACAACGGCCCGCGCACCAGGCGGGGATCGCCGACCAGCCGACGCACCCGGCGCCGGGCCGCCTCGCGGTGACGGGCCGCCGGCCGGGTCAGGTTCCCAGCTGCCGCCTCCGGCGATCTCGTCGCCGGTTCAGGCGCGGAAGCTGACCTCGGTGCCGTCGCCGCGCCGCAGCTCCCCGCGCCGCACGTAGTCCCCCAACGCCCGTTCCAGCTGCGCGTCCCCCCAGTCCGCCAGGAGCCACAGCCGCCCGCTGAGCGCCGCCTCCGTGACCAGGGTCAGCAGGCCGGCCGCCGTGTGCGGTTGGCCGGTCAGTTCGGCGCGGCGGATCAGGCGTTCGAAGAGCTGTTCGCAGCGGCGGAGCTGGGCGAGGCTGAGCTGGCGGCGCTGGATCGGGTCCGGGTACTCGACGAACTGGTAGAGCGACAGACTCGCCCGGGTGTGGTGGAACAGGTCCTCGCCCCGGCCCCGGGTCTCCTGGATCTCCTGGTAGAGCCGGTTCTCCTTGACGGCGAACCGTTCGTCGTCGCCGGGCCGTTCGGAGTGCTTGCTGGCGGCGACGGCGAGGATGCCGATCCCGGCGAGCGGGGCGAGCAGGCAGAGCAGGGTGCCCTCGCCGGTGGACGCGGAGTAGAGCACCGTGGCGAGGGCGAGCAGGCACGCGGTCACCGCGGTGGTCCGCGCCGCCGTCCGCATCGCAGACCTCCCAGTCATCGAGTGCTGTCCACATTAGGAGTCCGGACGAATTCCGGCCACCCGGTTGCGTGCGGACCCCCGACGGCGACGACTAGCGGGCCGCGTTGTGCCTGGTCACCTGCATTCCCGCGATCCGCGTCGCCAGGCCCGGCGCGAGGCGCGAGCCCCACCAGGCGAGCCGACCGGAGAACGGCGCCACGATCAACGCCTTGTTGCGGGCCACGCCCCGCAGGATGTCCCGGGCGAGCTTCTCCGCGGAGTACAGCGGAACGGGGATCCTGGCTCTGACGTCGCGCCCGATGCTCGTACCCGGCAGATCGGGGTTGACGTTGTCGAGCAGCGGGGTGTCGACGAAGCTGGGGCACACGGCGCTGACCCGGATGCCCCGGGAGGCCGCCTCGGCCCGCAGCGCCAGGCTGAGGCCGACGACGGCGTGCTTGGTGGTCGTGTAGGGGGCCATCAGGGGCGCGGGGGTGAGGCCGGCCAGCGACGCGGTGTTGACGAGGTGGCCGTGGCCCTGGCGGAGCATCAGCGGGTAGGCGGCGTGCACGCCGTGGATGACGCCGCGCAGGTTGACGTCGATGGTGCGGTTCCAGTGGTCGAGGGTGAGTTCCTCGGCGACGCCGCCGGAGGCGATCCCGGCGTTGTTGAAGACGACGTCGACCCGGCCGTGCCGGTCCCAGAGGTCGGTGAAGGTGTACTGGACGGCGGCGGCGTCGGTGACGTCGAGTTCGACGGCGGAGCAGCCGAGCTTCTCGCCGACGACGAGGGTGGCGGGGGAGTTGTCGGCGATGATGACCCGCGCGCCGCGGGCCAGGAGTTCGGTGGCCAGGGCGAGGCCGATGCCGGAGGCCCCTCCGGTGATCAGGCAGATCATCGTTTCACCTCGTAGTGGGCTCGGTTGAGTCGGCGGACGGCGGTGCGGTAGCTCCAGGCGAAGCCGGGCCAGGTGGTCCGGTTGACGCCGTGTTCGTCGAGGTACCAGCTCTGGCAGCCGCCCGCGTTCCACACCGCGCCGCGCAGCTTGCGCTGGATGTCCTCGTTGAACTGTTTCTGGGCGGCGGGCCGGACCTCGACGGTGCGGGCGTCGTCGAGCAGCGCGAGGGCCTGCATCACGTACCGGACCTGCTGTTCGATCATGAACACGACGGAGTTGTGTCCGAGGCCGGTGTTCGGCCCGAGCAGGACGAACGCGTTCGGGAAGCCGGCGATGGCGATCCCGAGGTACGTCTCGATGCCGTCCTTCCACGCCTCGGTGAGTGCGAGCCCGTCGCGGCCGGTGATCCGCTGGCCGTTGAGCGCGTCGGTGACGTGGAAGCCGGTGCCGTAGATGATCGCGTCGACCTCGCGGTGTTCGCCGTCCCCGGTGACGATGCCGGTGGGGGTGACGTGCGAGATGCCGTCGGTGACCAGGTCGACGTGCGGCCGGCCGAGGGCGGGGTAGTAGTCGTTGGAGATCAGGATCCGCTTGCAGCCGATGGTGTAGTCCGGGGTGAGCCGGGCGCGCAGGTCGGCGGACGGCACCTGGCGGCGCATGTGGGCCCGGGCGACCATGGCGGCGATGCCCATCAGCCGGGGGTGCACGAAGCCGAGCGCCCTGGCCTCCAGCCGCCAGAAGACGCTGCCCCGGTAGAGCTTCTGGACGGCGGGTACGGCCCGGTAGAGGGCCTGTTCCCACCTGCCGACCCGGCGGTCGGCCTTCGGGATGATCCACGGGGGTGTGCGCTGGTAGACGTCGAGCCGGGCGACCTGGGCGGCGAGCCGGGGCACGAACTGGACGGCGCTGGCCCCGGTGCCGATCACGGCGACCCGCTTGCCCCGCAGGTCGACGCCGTGGTCCCACTCGGCGGAGTGGAAGGCGGGCCCCTCGAAGGTCTCCAACCCCTTGATCTTCGGGTACGAGGGCAGGTGCAGCGCCCCGATCCCGAGTACCACCGCGCGGGCTTTGACCTGTTCCCCGTTCGCGGCGGTGACGGTCCAGTGGTCGTCGGCGAACTCGGCCCCGGTGACCTCCTGCCCGTACCGGATGTGCCGGGTCACCCCGTACTTGTCGGACGTGGCGCGCAGGTAGTCCCAGATCTCCTCCTGCCGGGGGAAGGCCCGGGTCCAGGACGGGTTCTGCTCGAAGGAGAAGGAGTACATGTTCGACTGGATGTCGCAGGCGCACCCGGGGTAGGTGTTGTCCCGCCAGGTGCCGCCGAGGTCCGTGGCCTTCTCGAGGATCACGAAGTTGTCCCGGCCGGCCTTCTTGAGGGCGATGGCCATTCCCAGCCCGGAGAAGCCGGTGCCGACGATGATCACGTCATACATTCATCCTCCTCTACTTGCCGGTAACATACCCTCCTTACCTACTCGTGGGTAGGGTGTGACTGGTGGTAACCAAACGATCTCTCGGCGCGTTTTTGCCACCCGTTGGGGTGGGAGCGGCCCTGAAGGACTATTCTGCGTCCGGGATACGGCCAGGCTATTTCTGGCCTGCCAGTACACCAGCAGCGATGGAGGACGGATCGTGACTGCTGTCGAGCCGAAGCCGATAGTGACCCGCCCCTGGCCAGTGCACCAGGGCATCAAGGGATCGGCGTTCGCCCGGCTGCTCCGTACCACGGACGCGAAGCAGATCGGGATCATGTACATGGTCACGGCCTTCGCGTTCTTCATCATCGGCGGCTTCCTGGCCCTCTTGATGCGCGCGGAGCTGGCCCAGCCCGGTGGCCAGTTCCTGTCGGCGGAGCAGTACAACCAGGCGTTCACGATGCACGGCACGATCATGCTGCTGCTGTTCGCGACGCCGATCGTGTTCGCCTTCGGCAACTACATCGTCCCGCTCCAGATCGGCGCGCCGGACGTCTCGTTCCCCCGGCTGAACGCGTTCGCCTACTGGCTCTACCTGTTCGGCGGCACGATCGTCGTCCTGGGTTTCGCCACCCCGAACGGCGCGGCCGACTTCGGCTGGTTCGCGTACTCGCCGCTGACCGACGTCGCGCACTCCCCGGGTGCCGGCGCGGACATGTGGATCGTCGGCCTGATCATCTCCGGTCTGGGCACGATCCTCGGCGCGGTCAACATGGTCACGACCATCCTGACCCTGCGCGCCCCGGGCATGACGATGTTCCGGATGCCGATCTTCACGTGGAACCTGCTGGTCACCAGCCTCCTCGTGCTGATGGTCTTCCCGATCCTGGCCGCCGCCCTCTCCGGGCTGGCCGCCGACCGCATCCTCGGCGCGCACGTGTTCGACGCCGAGACCGGTGGCGCCATGCTCTGGCAGCACCTGTTCTGGTTCTTCGGGCACCCCGAGGTGTACATCGTGGCGCTGCCGTTCTTCGGCATCGTCTCCGAGATCTTCCCGGTCTTCTCCCGCAAGCCGATCTTCGGCTACAAGGGCCTGGTCGGCGCGACGCTGGGCATCGCGGCCCTGTCGATGACGGTGTGGGCGCACCACATGTTCGTCACCGGCCAGGTGCTGCTGCCGTTCTTCTCGCTGCTGAGCTTCCTGATCGCGGTCCCGACCGGTATCAAGTTCTTCAACTGGATCGGCACCATGTGGCGCGGGCAGCTGACCTTCGAGACGCCGATGCTGTTCTCGCTGGGCTTCCTGGTCACGTTCCTCTTCGGCGGCCTGTCGGGCGTGCTGCTCGCGGCCCCGCCGATCGACTTCCACGTGTCCGACACGTACTTCGTGGTGGCCCACTTCCACTACGTGCTCTTCGGCACCATCGTCTACGCGGTGTACGCCGGCATCTACTTCTGGTTCCCGAAGATGTTCGGCCGGATGCTCGACGAGCGCCTGGGCAAGGTGCACTTCTGGCTGACCACGATCGGCTTCCACACCACGTTCCTCGTGCAGCACTGGCTGGGGACGGAGGGCATGCCGCGCCGGTACTTCGACTACCAGGAGCGCGACGGCTTCACCACGCTCAACCAGATCTCCACGATCGGCGCGTTCATCACCGGCTTCTCGACCCTGCCGTTCCTGTGGAACGTGTGGAAGTCGTACAAGGCCGGCCGGACGGTCACCGAGAACGACCCGTGGGGCTACGGCGCCTCGCTGGAGTGGTCGACGACCTGCCCGCCGCCGCTGCGCAACTTCGACTCGATGCCCCGGATCCGCTCCGAGCGCCCGGCCTTCGACGAGAAGTTCCCGGAGCTGGTCCCCGGGTACAAGCCGCCGGCTGTGAGTGGCTCCCCCAAGGAGTAGACGGATCGTGACGCGGGCCCTTCCCCAGCTGGGGGAGGGCCCGTTTCCGTGCGCCCTGCGGGAGCCCCGGGCGGCCCTGACCGGCGCGGGCGGCCTCCCCGCGCCCGGCCAGGCCCGCGGCCCGTGGCGCGGATCACCCTGTGTGGCCGGGGCCGGTGGCGCCCGGAGCCTAAGCTGATCAACGTGACGGCCTCTTTCTTCACTGACCAGTACGAGCTCACGATGGTGTCCGCCGCCCTGCGCGACGGCACCGCCGACCGGCCCTGTGTGTTCGAGGCCTTCGGTCGTCGGCTGCCCAACGGCCGCCGCTACGGGGTGGTGGCCGGCACCGGCCGCTTCATCGAGCAGCTCAGGGACTTCCGGTTCGACCACGCGGAGCTGGAGTTCCTCTCGTCCCGGCGGATCGTGGACGACCGGATGGCCGAGTGGCTCGCCGACTACCGGTTCACGGGCGACATCGACGGCTACGTCGAGGGCGAGCTGTGGTTCCCCGGCTCGCCGCTGCTGACCGTCACGGGCACGTTCGCCGAGTGCGTCGTGCTGGAGACCCTGCTGCTGTCGATCCTGAACCACGACTGCGCCATCGCGGCGGCGGCGGCCCGGATGGTCACGGCGGCCCGGGGCCGGCCGATCATCGAGATGGGTTCGCGGCGCACCCACGAGGCGGCGGCGGTGGCCTGCGCCCGGGCGGCGTACATCGCCGGGTTCGCGTCCACGTCGAACCTCGCGGCCGGCCAGCGCTACGGCGTGCCGACCGCCGGTACCGCCGCGCACGCCTTCACCCTGCTGCACGACGACGAGAAGGCCGCGTTCGCCTCGCAGGTCGCCTCCCTCGGCGAGGGCACCACGCTGCTGGTGGACACGTACGACATCCGGCAGGGCATCCGCAACGCCGTCGAGGTGGCGGGCCCCCGGTTGGGCGCGATCCGGCTCGACTCGGGTGACCTGTCGGTGATGGCCCAGCAGTCCCGCGACCTGCTCGACGAGCTGGGCGCCCCCGACACGAAGATCATCGTGTCGGGCGACCTGGACGAGTACGCGATCGCGGCCCTGGCGGCCGAACCCGTCGACGCGTACGGCGCGGGCACGGCCGTCGTGGTCGGCTCCGGCGCGCCCACCGCCGGCCTGGTCTACAAGCTGGTCGAGGTCGACGGCCGGCCCGTGGTGAAGCGCAGCGAGAACAAGGCGAGCATCGGTGGCCGCAAGACGGCGGTGCGCCGGCACAAGCCCACGGGTACGGCCACCGAGGAGGTCGTGGTGTCCCAGGGCGTGCCCGAGGCCCTGGCGGGGGACCGGGCGCTCCAGCGGCCGTACGTGCGCTCTGGCGCCGTCGTGGCCGGGCTGCCTACGCTGGCGGAGAGCCGGGCGCACCTGCGCGACTGCCTGATCTCCATCCCGTGGGAGGGCCTCAAGCTGTCGCCGGGCGATCCGGCCATCCCCGTCAGCGTGACCGAAGGACACTAGCGATGCGCGCACTGATCATTGTCGACGTGCAGAACGACTTCTGCGAGGGCGGTTCCCTGGCGGTGGCCGGCGGCGCGGCCGTCGCGGCCGGGGTGACCGACGCGCTGCTGTCCGGGCCGTGGGACCACGTGGTCGCCACCCAGGACCACCACATCGACCCGGGCGACCACTTCAGCGACACCCCCGACTACGTGCACTCGTGGCCGGTGCACTGCGTCGTCGGCACCGCCGGGCAGGAGTTCCACCCCGCGCTGAACACCGACCGGATCGAGGCGGTCTTCCACAAGGGCGAGTACGCGGCGGCGTACTCCGGCTTCGAGGGGGCCGCCGAGGGCGTCACCCTGGCCGAGTGGCTGCGCGAGCGGGGCGTGATGGAGGTCGACGTGGTGGGCATCGCCACCGACTACTGCGTCCGGGCCACGGCGCTGGACGCGGCCCGCGAGGGCTTCACGACGACGGTGCTGACGGACCTGACGGCGGGCGTGGCCCCCGAGTCGACGGACCGGGCTCTCGACGACCTGCGCGAGGCCGGGGTCACGATCGCCTGACCGGACACAGATCAAGAGCGCGCTCCTCCGGGTACCCGGTGAAGGCGCTCCTGATCTGTGGTTCTCAGTGCGCGGCGACCAGCAGGGCGCCGTCGTCGATGCGTTCCACCCGGTCGACCAGGTCCAACGAGCGCTCGTCGTGGGTGGCGATCAGGACCGCCGCGCCCTCGTCGTGGGCCTGGCGGCGGAGCAGTTCCATCACCGCCCGGCCGCGTTCCCGGTCGAGGGCCGAGGTCGGCTCGTCGGCCAGCAGCACAGGGGCGCCGGTGAACAGGGCCTGCGCGACACAGGTCCGCTGCTTCTCGCCGCCGGACAGCTGGGCGGGATGGCGGTCGGCGAGTTTCCCCAGGTCCACGGCGTCGAGGATCTCTGCGGCCCGGGACCGGTCGGCGGCCGTGATCCGGGCGCCGGCCACCACCCGGCGGACCAGCAGGTTCTCCGCGACGGTCAGGTAGGGGATCAGCGCGCCGCCCTGGAGGACGAACGCCGGCCGGCCCGGCGCGGACACCGTCCCCGAGGTGGGGGACAGCAGGCCGCCCGCGATGGCGAGCAGGGTGGTCTTGCCGGAGCCCGACGGGCCGAGCAGGGCCACGAGTTCGCCGGCGGGGACGGTCAGGTCGACGCCGTGCAGCACCTCGACGTCGCCGTAGGCGTGGGTGATCGCGGTCAGGGCGAGCATCAGACGCTCCTTCCGAGGCTGAGCAGCGGGTCGACGGTGAGCAGCCGGCGCATCGACACCAGCGAACCGAGGAGCGCGAGCACCGTGAGCAGCGCCGCCGCCCCGAGCGTGTCGCCGACCGTCAGCAGGAACACCCCCGCCGGCAGCAGGGCCGCACTGGCGAACGCCGCCCCCGCGCTGACCGCGACCCCCGCGCCGAGGGTGGCGAGCACCTCCATCAGGTACGAGCCGAGCAGCAGTCCCCGCCGGGCGCCCGTGGCCCGCAGGACGGCCAGGGAGCCCTCCTTCTGCAGGGTGAGGATCCAGAACACGGTGCCGATCAGCAGGGCCGCGCCGGCGTACAGGAACGAGCGGATCAGGTTCACCGTGCCGGTCTCCGCCGTGTAGCTGGGGACGGAGGTGATGGCCGTGTCCAGGGGGACGGCCTCGGTGCCGGGGACGCCCGGGACCGCGCCGGTGGCTCCGGCTCCGACGCTGCCCTCGATCAGGTAGGCGGAGACCCGGTCGGGGGTGCGGCGGATCTGCTGCCAGGTGGTGAGGGGGACGTAGGCCATCGGGGTGTGCGAGTAGGTGCCCAGGTCGGCGAATCCGCCGATGGTCAGCTCGACGCCGCCGGGCTGGACCCGCACCGTCTGGCCGACCTTCAGGCCCTTGTCGGCGGCGGACCGGTCGAGGAGCAGGCCGGTGCCGTCCCAGCCGGGGGCGGCCCTGCCCGCCGCGCCGCCGGGAGCCGGGGCGCCGGGGGCCGGGGTGCCGGGCTGGCCCCCGGCCGTGGAGCCGGTCGTCGGCCAGCCGAGGAGCCCGACCGAGACCACGTCCTCCCCGGCCGCCAGGTTGGCCATCGAGAACCCGACCGGGGTCGCCGACCGCGCGCCGGCCGCCGTGAGCCGGGCCCCGAGGTCGCCCGGCAGGTCGCTGCGGTCGAGGGAGCGTTGGACGTTGCCGGCGAAGACGAGTTGGTCGGCGGGCAGGTGCCGCAGGCCGGAGACGGAGGCCTCGCCGAGCCCGACGGCGAGCCCGGTCATGACGAACACGAGGTAGGCGACGAGGGCGACGAGGGTGGCCAGGAGGCCGAAGCGGACGCGGCTGTGTCTGATCTCGCGCCAGGCGAGGAACCACATGGGGACAACCTTTCCTACAAGTTGTCGGCAAACATACCTACGCCACGTCGGAAACGCAAGGCCCGTTATGATCCCCCTATGCCCCGGATCAGCGCCCCCACCGTCGCCGAGCACCGTTCCCGGCGACTGGTGACGCTGCTGGAGGCCGGCCGCGACCTCGTCACGGAGGGTGGCCCCGAGGCGCTGACCCTGGCCAACCTGGCCAAGCGGGTCGGCCTGAGTCGCCCGAGCCTGTACGAGTACTTCAAGTCCCGCGAGGACCTGGCCGCCGCGATCATCGAGGACGAGCTGCCGCGCTGGACGGAGCTGGTCGCCGACTCGCTCGCCGGGGACGCCCCGCTCGCCGCCAAGATCGAGTCGTACGTGCGGATGCAGTTGGAGCTGATGCGCGACGGCCGGCACGCCGCGGCCGTGGCCCTGTCCGCGCACGCGCTGCCCGACGACGCCCGGCAGCGGATCCGCGACGGCCACCTGCGCCTGCTGGAGCCCCTGATCGGGGTGCTGGAGGAGGCCGGGGTCGCCGAGGCCCGGCTGCGCGCCATGTTGGTGCAGGCGATTGTGGAG
Source organism: Longispora urticae (assembly GCF_053902585.1). Classification (NCBI taxonomy): domain Bacteria; kingdom Bacillati; phylum Actinomycetota; class Actinomycetes; order Micromonosporales; family Micromonosporaceae; genus Longispora; species Longispora urticae. Next base: position 110,451 of record NZ_JAQZSH010000008.1, on the reverse strand, counting down.
TCCGCGAACCGGCTGCCGGTCGCCGACTCGGAGGCTTTGATCACAGTGACCGTCGGTCAGATTCTGCACGGAGTTTCCGGGATCTAGCCCCCATTGATGGTCATATCGGTACCGTCACCCTTGGTAGCGTGAACGGGGTGACGATGGCCAATCCGCTGAACTGGTCTCTGGTCAGGGGTCCACTGCCCATCGTGGTCACCGTGATCGGCCTGTGCTGCCTCGCGTTCCTGCTCACCCGCCGTGGTCGGACCTGGTGGACCCGGGTGGTGCCGATCAGCGCGCTCGCGGCGCTCGGCCTCGCGTTCGGGGTCAAGTACGCGGTGGACAACTGGCTCAGGCCGTTCCCCGACGAGCTCCCCGACAGCCTGGTCGGCTGGGCCGGCGCGACCCTGCTCGCCGCCGGGCTCGCCGGGGCCGCGTTCCCGCGCCTGCGCTGGTGGGGGCGCGCCGGAGTGGTCCTCGCCGTGCTGCCCGTCCTCGCCATGTCCGCCCTGCAGATCAACAAGGTGTACGCGTTCTACCCCTCCCTGCGCGCCGTCCTCGGCCTGAACGTGCAGACCACCGAGTTCCGCCCCGGCGACCGCACCCTGGTGACCGCCCCGGCGGGCAAGACGCTGAGTGACGTGTGGAAGCCGCCGGCCGGGATGCCCACCCAGGGCGCGGTGTCCGAGGTCGAGATCCCGGGCACCGTGTCCGGCTGGAAACCGCGGATCGCCCGGGTGTACCTGCCGCCGGCGTACCTGACCACGCCCCGCGCCCAGCTGCCCGTGCTGGTGCTGCTCGCCGGCCAGCCGGGCAGTACCGCCGACTGGTTCACGTTCGGGCTCAAGGAGCGGCTGGACCGGTTCGCCAACACGCACGACGGGCTCGCCCCCGTGGTGGTGTTCCCCGACGACCTCGGCACGGTGCCCCAGAATCCCCTGTGTACGGACGGGCGCCTGGGCAACGTCGAGACGTACCTGAAGACGGATGTGCCGGCCTGGATCCGGGCCAACCTCCAGGTCGACCCGAGCCCCCGGTCCTGGGCGATCGGCGGCTACTCGCACGGCGGCACCTGCGCCCTGCAGCTCGGCGTGCGGGCGCCCGAGGTCTACCCGTCGTTCATCGACATCTCCGGGCAGCGCGAGCCGACGGTCGGCAACCGCAAGGACACTGTGGACACGGTGTTCGGCGGGGACGCGGCGCGGTTCGCGGCGTACAACCCGCTGGACATCCTGGCCGTCAAGCGGTTCCCGGACAGCGCCGCCGTGATCGCCGTCGGTCTCAGGGACAGGGTGTACCTTCCGGAGCAGCGCGAGGTGGCCGCCGCCCTGCGGAAGGCCGGCGTCGCCGTGAAGTTCATCGAGCGGCCCGGCGGGCACGACGCGATCGTCTGGCTGGACAGCCTCGACCTGTCACTGCCCTGGCTGGCCCAACGAACGGGGATGACGCACTGATGACCACCGACCCCGTGGACGGCCCCGGCGGCCCGGCGCCGGCCGTGACCGGCCCGAAGGCCCCGGCTCCGGGCGACCCGGCAGCGGCACCGGCAGCGGCACCGGCAGCGGCACCGGCAGCGGCACCGGCACCGGCTCCGGGTGGCAGGGCGGCCCAGGCCCCGGCTTCGGCCGCCGCCGACCCGGCGCCCCCGGCCGACCCGGTCGCGCCGAGTACCCCCGTGGTCCCCTCCAAGCTGCGGAGCGTCGCCGCGGCCGTCTGGGCGGCGATCACCCACGCCCCGGTCACCCTGGCCCTGGTGGCGGCCCTGTGGATCGTCGGGCTCGTCAGGGGCACCATCGCGCACGGCCCCACCGAGGCCGCCGTCGAGAAGTGGGGCGTGGGCCTCCAGGCGTTCCGCGACGGGCACTGGTGGAGCCCCCTGACCTCGGCGGTCTACTGCACCGGCTTCGTCAACTACCTCACGACCACCCTCCTGGTACTCGTCGTCGGCGTCTCCGTCGAACGCCGGGTCGGCGTGTGGCGGCTGCTCGGCCTGATGCTGGTCAGCCAGGTCGGCGGCGCGCTCCTGACCGTCGGGATCATCTGGCTCGGCGAGCGCGCCGAGGAGGACTGGCTGTTCTCGATCAGCAACTACAACGAGATGGGCGCGTCCCCGGCCGCCGCAGGCCTGGCGCTGGCCGCCACGTTCGGGCTGTCGGCCCTGTGGCGCCGCCGGGTCCGGCTGCTGCTGATCGCCGGCCTGCTGACCTGGGCGCTGTACGTCGGGCACATCATCGACCTGCAACGCCTGTGCGGCGGCGTGATCGGCCTGGTGGCGGGCCTGCTCGTCTTCGGCCGGTCGGTACGGAGCCGGCGGATCGGCGCCCCGTCGCACGCCGAGACCCGGGTCCTCGTCGCGATGGTGGTGGCCGTCGGCGCGCTCGGCGCGATGCTCACCGTCGTGGTGGACTACGCGATCGGCCCGCTGTCCACGTACCGCGACCTGCTCGTCTACCCCGCGTGGACCCCGGAGGAGGTCGCCAACACGTGCGCGGACCCGGAGTTCGCGCTGGACTGCCGGCGCGCGCTGGCCGGCGACGCGCTGCGCGGGCTCCCCGGGCTGCTGCTCGGTCTCGCCCCGGCCCTGCTGCTCCTGGTGATCGCCGAGGGGCTGCGCCGGGGCCGCCGGCTGGCCTGGTGGCTGGGCCTGGTGGTCAACCTGTTCATGATCGCGCTGGTGGCCTGGTCGGCGTACCAGTACCTGCGGCACCCGCTGCCCGACGACTACCCCGGCAGCAAGCCCCAGGCCGGCTGGATCCTGTTCAGCTACCTCGAACCGGTGCTGCTGTGCGTGGCGACCGTCGTGGTCCTGCTGGCCACCCGGCGGCACTTCGCGGTCCGGGTGCCCCGGACGAACCTGATCGGCTTCGGCCTGTACGTGCTGGGCACCCTGGCCGTGGTCGGCTTCGGGTACGTGTGGATCGGGCAGCTGGTGGCCGACCAGTTCGACCCCGAGCCGACGACGGCGGACCTGCTGCTGGACCTGCCGGTGCGGCTGCTGCCCACCGGGTACGCGGACTTCTTCGGGGTGCGGCTGCTGCCGAAGGGCGACGTGGCCAAGCTGCTGTTCGGGTACACCGGAATGGTCTTCTGGGTCGTGATCCTGGTCGGTCTGCTCGCCCTGTTCCTGCGCAGCCGCACCACCAGCGAGCCGGGCGCGGCCGACCGGGCCCGCGCGCTGCTCACCCGGGGCGGCTCGAACCTGTCCTACATGACCACCTGGGAGGGCAACGACTACTGGTTCGCGGTCACCGGCGACGCGGCCGTGGCCTACCGGGTGATCGGCGGCGTGGCCGTCACGACCGGCGACCCGTTCGGCGACCCGGCCGGCCGACGGGCCGCGGTGGCCGGGTTCGCGGACTTCTGCCAGACCAACGGCTGGACCCCGTGCTTCTACAGCGTCACCGAGGACGCCCGGCTCGCCGCCGAGGAGCTGGGTTGGAGCGCCGTGCAGGTCGCCGAGGACACGGTGCTGCCGCTGCCGGAGCTCAAGTTCTCCGGCAAGAAGTGGCAGGACGTGCGCACCGCGCTGAACAACGCGACCAAGGCCGGCATCACGGCCCAGTGGTGGCGGTTCCCGGAGGCCCCGCTGTCGATCAGCGAGCAGATCCGGGAGATCTCCGAGGACTGGGTCGCGGACAAGGGCCTGCCGGAGATGGGCTTCACCCTGGGCAGCCTGACCGAACTGGACGACCCCCGGGTCCGGTGCCTGGTCGCCGTCGACGCGGACGGCAGGGTGCACGGCGTGACGAGCTGGCTTCCGGTGTACCGGGACGGCGCGGAGGTCGGCTGGACGCTGGACTTCATGCGCCGGGGCGCCACCGACTTCCGGGGCGTGATGGAGTTCCTGATCGCCTCGGCGGCGCTCGGCTTCAAGGAGGAGGGCGCGGAGTTCCTGTCGTTGTCGGGCGCGCCGCTGGCCCGGCTGGACCGGGGCGACGACCCGGGCGCGCTCCAGAAGCTGCTCGACTTCACCGGCCGCACCCTGGAGCCGGTGTACGGGTTCCGGTCGCTGTTCGCGTTCAAGGCGAAGTTCCAGCCGGTGTACCGGCCCATGTTCATGGCGTACCCGGACCCGGCGGCGCTGCCCACCATCGCCAGCGCGATCGGCCGGGCCTACCTACCACACCTCACCCCGGCCCAGGGGCTAAGACTGGTCCGCAAAGTGGTCGGATAATTCGCACTATTTGGGTCTTGACAAGGTACGGTTTCCTCATGTTCGCCCGTCTTGTACTAACGGCTGCGGCGGTGCTCCTCGCCGCCCCCGTACCGGCCTGGAGCTCCCCGTCCCCGCCGGCCACCGCGCACTGCCCCGACGTGCCGTCCGCGACCCCCGACCCGCACGGCGTGGACGTCACGTTCTGCGTGATCGACGTGTGGGACACCGGCTTCGACGGGCGCCTGACGTTCACCAACCACGGCGCCGACCCGGTCCGGGGCTGGGAGCTGGCGATGACCGTCCAACCGGCGATCGCGGTGCGCGAGGCGTGGGGGATGGAGTACCGGCAGACGGGCGACAAGGTGGACTTCTGGCAGTCCGAGGGCGGGGATCCGGTGGCCCCCGGTGCCCAGGTGACGTACCGGTTCCTGGCGCGCAAGCCCGCGGGGGAGTCGATCGGGAGTCCGGTGACGGCGTGTGTGATGCGGGGGAAGCCCTGCCACGTGCTGACCTGACGATGCGCGGCCGACGGGCATTCCGTGGCCGACCCGGGCGGGCCGCGGAGTGCCGACCCGCGCGGGTCCTGGGCGCGCGGGTCGGGGAGCGAGACGCCGGCCGGGGCTGTTGGGAACCCCGGCCGACGTGGTCTATTCCGTGATCTCGACCAGCGCGCCGGTGTGCACGTCGTAGACGAACCCGCGCACGGCGTCCTTGTGCGGCACGAACGGGTCGGCCAGCACCCGGCGGATCGACTGGCGGACGTCCTCGCCCGCGTCCGGGAAAGCCTCGGCGGCCCACGGCGGACGCAGCCCGGTCTCGGCCTCGATCCCGGCCCTGAACTCGTCGTCGGTGAACGTGACCATCCCGCAGTCGGTGTGGTGGATCAGCACGATCTCCCGGGTACCGAGCAGGCGCTGGCTGATCGCCAGGCTGCGCAGCACGTCCGGGGTGACGCCGCCGCCCGCGTTGCGGATGACGTGCGCGTCGCCCTCGGTCAGCCCCAGCAGCCCGTACGGGTTCAGTCGGGCGTCCATGCAGGCCACCACGGCGACGCCCCGGCCGGGCGGGAGCGGCAGGTGACCCTTGTCGAAGCTCGCGGCGTAGCCGGCGGCGCTGGAGACCAGTTCGTCGGTGACGGTCATGGTGGACCTCCTCGGATCGGGTTACGGAAACGTTATCCCCATTATTCCTACTGAACAAGTAGGGAATACGTCCGTGGTTCGGATCCGGGCCGCCCGGGGACGGGTGGCTAGGAGAGTTCCTTCCAGAAGGCGCGCTCGTCGTCGGCGAGGGGACGCGACGCGCGGTCGGCGTAGGAGTACGCGACCAGGACGCACTCGCAGCGGGCCACCGGGGCCTCGCCGTCGAACAACTCCTGGCTCAGCGTCCAGGACGACGTGCCCAGCCGGCTCACCCAGGTCTCGACCCGCAGACTCAGCCCGGGCCGGTACTCCACCGGGTACAGGTAGTCCACCGCCACCCGGGCCGCGATGTACCCCCGGTCGCCCGGCGCCCCGGCCAGCCCCGACGGCGAGGTGCCGATCAGTTCCATCCGGGCGTCCTCGAAATAGGACAGGTAGCGGGCGTGGTTGACGTGCCCCAGCTGGTCGGGGTCGGACCAGCGGACCTGGGCGTGGTGGACGGCTCGGGACATGCCCGCACCCTACAACGGGCCGGAGTCGGGGCCGGGCGGGGCGCGGGGCCCGGCGGGGCGCGGGGCCCGGCGGGCGGCGGGTCCGGCTACGTCGGCGTTTCCGGCAGGGGCGAGAGCAGCAGCCGGGCGGCCCCGTTCAGCGCGATCAGGCTCGACAACCGGTCCCGGCTCGTGATCACCGTGAGGCTGCCCGGGTTGCTCGGCAGCAGCGGCCGGACCTGGTCGGCGTGCGTGGCGTTGTCGAGGACCAGCAGGACCCGCCGGTCACCGACCAGGCTGCGGTACACGTCCGTCGCCTCCTCGACCCCGTCGGGCACGGACTCGGCGGCCACCCCGAGCGCCGCGAGCAGCAGCCCGAGCGCGACCACGGGCGTCAACGGGGCACCGGCCCGGGCGGGACCGCCGGCCAGATCCACGAACAACTGCCCGTCCGGAAACCGGTCCCGCACCCGGTGCGCCCACCGCACCGCCAACGCCGTCTTCCCCACGGCCCCCGCCGCGCTGATCACCACCGACGGCGGCCCGGCCTGCCCCGGCCCCGGCAGCAGCCCGTCGAGGAACTCCAGCTCCTCCCGCCGCCCCGCGAACCCGGCCACGTCCGCCGGCAGCAGCGCGGGCACGGTCCGGGGCAGCGGCGCGCGGGCCGGGTCCAGCGCCGGGTCGCGCCGCACGATGGCCTGGTGCAGCTCGTCCAGCTCGGCACGCGGGTCCAGCCCGGTCGCGTCGACGAGCAGCCGGCTGGCCCGGTCGTACACGGCGAGGGCGTCGGCGCGGCGGCCCGCGCGGTACAGGGCGAGCAGGTGCAGCTCCACCAGGCGCTCCCGCAGCGGGTGGGTGCGGGTCAGGGCGGCGAGTTCCGGGAGTACGGACTCGTGCCCGCCCAGCGCCAGGTCCGCCTCGATCCGCAGCTCCGTCATCGACAGGTGCAGCTCCTCCAGCCCCCGGCCGTACGCGCTCCGGATCCGGGGGGTGGACAGCGCGCCGAGCGGCCGGCCCTTCCACAGCGCCAGGGCCGGGCCGAGCAGTTCGCGGCGGGCGGCCGGCCCGGTGGCCTCCTGTCCGCGCCGGCACAGGTCCCGGAACCGGTGCGCGTCCACCCGGGCGGGGTCGCCCTCCAGCACGTACCCGCCGGCCCGGGTCGCGAGCCGGAACCCGCGCCGCTCGGCGTCCACGGCGGCCAGCCCGGTCCGGAGCCGGGACACGTGCACGTGCAGCGCGGCGCGGGCGCTGCCGGGCGCGTCCTCGCCCCACAGCAGGTCGATCATGCGCTCGATGCTCAGCGCGGCGTTCAGGTTGAGCGCGAGCAGGCCGAGCAGGCAGCGTTCCATCCGGCGCCGGCCGAGGTCCACGGGCACCCCGTCCACCAGCACGTCCACGCCGCCGAGCACCCGGAACTCCATGCGGTGAGGCTAGTACCCGTGATCATGGGTGCGGGGCGGTGAGGTGGGGGATCTCCTCCCGGGCGGTTCGGGCTAGGGTGAGGGAATGACCGGCACCCAGGCCCTGCCCGCCGAGGCGACCGAGGTCGAGGAGGTCTTCGAGGCCGACCGGCCCTGGATCACCGTGGTGCACAACGATCCCGTGAACCTGATGAGCTACGTGACGTGGGTCTTCCAGAAGCTCTTCGGGTACTCGAAGGAGAAGGCCGAGAAGCTGATGCTCGACGTGCACCACAAGGGCCGCGCCGTCGTGTCGCACGGCGCGAAGGAGCGGATGGAGTTCGACGCCACCCGCCTGCACGGCTACGGGCTCTGGGCGACCGTGGAGAAGCAGTGACCTTCCACCGCAAGGGCGACGAGATCGTCGCGACGTTCCGCCCCGAGGAGATCGACGTCCTCCGGATGGTGGTGACCGAGGTGTCCGGGCTGGTCACGGACGGGCTCCGGGCCGACCCGGTGGTCGCGCGGCTGTTCCCCGACATCTACCCGGACAACCCGGTGGAGGCGGCGGAGCTGCGCCGGTACACCGAAGACGATCTGAAGCAGGAGAAGGTCGACGCGGCGGCCGTCGTGCTCGACACCCTCGACGAGCGCACGGTGCTCACCGAGGACCAGGCCGACGCCTGGCTGCGGGCGGTCAACGACGTGCGCCTGGCCCTCGGCACCCGGCTGGAGATCAACGACGACTTCGACATCGAGGAGGAGTACGAGGACGCCGACGACGAGCGCGGTCTCCAGATCTCGGTGTACGGCTACCTGTCCTACCTCCAGGAATCCCTGATCGACTCCCTGCGCTCGTCGTGACCCATGCCATGGAGACCGCCGGCACCCCCAGCCGGTACGATGGCGCAGTGCTGACCATCGACCGTGCGATCGCCGACGCGATCGTCGCCCACGCGCGCCGGGACCACCCGGACGAGGCGTGCGGTGTCGTGGCAGGCCCGGCCGGATCGGACAAACCGGTCAGACACATCCCGATGGCGAACGCGGAACGGTCCACGACGTTCTACCGTTTCGACTCGATGGAGCAGCTCCGGGTGTGGCGCGAGATGGACGACCGGGACGAGGAGCCCGTCGTCATCTACCACTCGCACACCGCCACCGAGGCGTATCCGTCCCGCACCGACATCAACCTCGCCGCCGAGCCGGGCGCCCACTACGTGCTCGTCTCCACCCGGGCGGACGACGAGACGGAGCTGCGGTCGTTCCGCATCGTTGACCAGGTGGTCACCGAGGAGCCGATCCAGGTCGTCGACTCCGACGCTGAACGGACTAGCGCCGATTCTGACGCTGTGCAGACGTACATGTTCGGGCAGACGCCGACGACGGTGGTCTACGACTGTTAAGAGACGTCTCGTCTCCAGTCCCTGATCAACCCTCGTTCACAGGAGCACTCCGACCATGGCAATCGAAGTCCGAATCCCCACCATTCTCAGGTCCTACACCAACGGCGAGAAGGCCGTCAGCGGCGCGGGCAGCACGCTCGCCGAGCTGCTCACCGACCTCGACGGCCAGTTCAACGGCCTGCGCGGCCGGCTGATCACCGACGACGGCGGCCTGCACCGGTTCGTCAACATCTACGTCAACGACGAGGACGTCCGGTTCACCGGCTCCCTGGAGACCAAGGTCGCCGACGGCGACTCGGTCACCATCCTGCCGGCCGTCGCCGGCGGGGCGTTCGGGTTCGCGGCGCTCGCGGCGCTGGGGTGGACGGGTGGCGCCGATGTGGCGCTGCGCGGGCAGGTTCTCGCGGGGCACTAGGCTCTGTTCCGGCCTTTTCCGGGGCCGGGGTCTTTATTGTGGCTTTCGGCCGGGCCCGCCAGGGCCCGGCCGAAAGCATCCACCTCCCAGAGGACTTGTCATGGCGAGATACGACTCGCTGCTGGCCGCCTGCGGGGACACGCCGCTGGTCGGGTTACCCCGCCTGTCGCCGTCCCCCCAGGTGCGCCTGTGGGCCAAGCTGGAAGACCGCAACCCCACCGGCAGCATCAAGGACCGCGCCGCCCTGCACATGGTGCGCGCGGCCGAGGAGTCCGGCCGGCTCAAACCCGGCGACACCCTGCTGGAACCCACCAGCGGCAACACCGGCATCGCGTTGGCCATGGTCGCCAAGCTCCGGGGGTACCGGCTGGTCTGCGTCCTCCCCGAGAACGTCTCCTCCGAGCGCGTCGACCTGCTCCGGATGTACGGCGCGGAGATCATCTTCTCGCCCGCCGCCGGGGGCTCCAACCAGGCCGTCGCCAAGGCCAAGGTCCTCGCCGGGGAGCATCCCGACTGGGTGATGCTCTACCAGTACGGCAACGAGGCCAACGCCCGCGCCCACTACGAGACCACCGGCCCGGAACTGCTCCGCGACCTGCCCACCATCACGCACCTCGTCGCCGGGCTCGGCACGACGGGCACCCTGATGGGCATCGGCCGCTACCTCCGGGAGAAGGTCGAGGGCATCCAGGTCATCGCCGCCGAGCCCCGGTACGGCGAGCTCGTCTACGGCCTGCGCAACATCGACGAGGGCTACGTCCCCGAGCTGTACGACGCCTCGGTCCTCACCCGCCGGTTCTCCGTCGGTACCCAGGACGCCGTCCTGCGTACCCGGCAGCTCGTCGAGGTCGAGGGGCTGTTCGCCGGCTTCTCCACCGGGGCCGTGCTGCACGCCGCGCTCGCCGTGGCGCACGAGGCGGCCAGGGCCGGCCAGGAGGCCGACGTGGCGTTCATCGTGGCCGACGGCGGCTGGAAGTACCTGTCGACGGGCGCGTACGGCGGGACGCTCGCCGACGCCGAGGCGGCTCTGGAGGGGCAGCTCTGGGCGTGACGCCCGGGGAGGTGCGGGGCAGTGCCTCCAGGAGCCGGGCCGGTGGGTCGGCGTAACCCTCTGATGCTCTCGAGGGTGTGATCCGGTCCGGCGCTTCGGGTTTCGGGGTCTACGCCGAGGCCGTCATGACCGCGCCCGCGATCAGCGTCAGCGTGCCCGCGCCCAGCACCGCCCACGGGATCATCGGCCTGCGCACCGTCGCGAACCCCGCGACCGTGAAGGCCATCCCGACGATCCCGACCAGGATGATCACCGGCTCGAACCAGCCGGGCGCGCCCGCGATGATCCGGACCAGCGCCGAGATCCCGACGACGATGCCGCCCAGCGCCAGCACGAACGCCCACACCGAGACGGCCGCCAGGATCCGCTGCGGGGGCGGGGCCGTGAAGTCCCGCTCGCCCCGCCGGCTGTCGCTGCTCACGGCCGCGGCGAGCCGGGTGCGGAACGAGGCGTTCGGGTCGACCCGGGGCGCGTCGGCGTCCGCCAGACCGAGGGCGGAACCGAAACCGGCGGCGGGATCCTGCTCGTTGCGTTCAGTGTCACTGCTCACGCTGCACCATTCTTCCGTATCCCAGCGGCCGCCCGACACACGACCCACGAAAAGCGCAGTATCCCCCTAGCTGCGGGTCTCCGGTACCGGGGCGGGCCCGAACGGCACACGGGGACCCCCGCTGTGATCTTCGCCCCGAAGCCGCTCGATGTCACCTTCGCGACATCTGACAGGAGATCGGCTGGCAGGGCGGCTCTCACAGCGTAGGCTGCGCAGCGTGACGGACGCGCCCATCGGCATATTCGACTCGGGGGTCGGGGGGCTCACGGTCGCCCGAGCAGTCCTTGAGGCGCTCCCGCATGAGGAGCTTCGCTACCTCGGCGACACGGCCCACGTGCCGTACGGCCCCAAGCCCATCGCCGACGTCCGGCGGTACGCGCTGGAGTGCCTCGACCAGCTCGTGGACGAGGGCGTCAAGGCCCTCGTGATCGCGTGCAACTCCGCGTCGGCCGCCTGCCTGCACGACGCCCGGGAGCGCTACCCGGTGCCGGTCATCGAGGTGATCCGCCCCGCTGTGCGACGAGCTGTCACGGCCACCCGCAACGGCCAGATCGGTGTGGTGTGCACAACCGCCACCGCGAACAGCAAGGCGTACGAGGACGCGTTCGGCGCCGCCCCGCACGTCACCGTGCACACCGTCGCCGCCCCCGCGTTCGTGGACTTCGTCGAGCGCGGCGTGACCACCGGCCGCCAGCTCCTCGGCCTCGCCCAGGGCTACCTCGAACCCCTCGAACGCGCCGGGGTCGACACCCTCGTCCTCGGCTGCACCCACTACCCGCTCCTGGCCGGCATGCTCGGCCTCGTGATGGGCGACGGCGTGACCCTGGTGTCCAGCGCCGACGAGACGGCGCGCGATCTGTACAGAATCCTCACAGAACGTGACCTGCTGCGGCCGACCGACGCGCCGCCGCCCGGGCACACCTTCACGACCACAGGCGACGCTGCCGCCTTCACCAAGCTGGCCGGCCGGTTCCTCGGGAATATTGAGGTCTCGTCATGAAGCTCACCGTTCTGGGCTGCGCGGGCAGCTTCCCCGGCCCCCAGTCCCCCTGTTCGGGCTACCTCCTGGAGGCGGCCGGCTTCCGGCTCCTCATCGACTTCGGCACCGGCACCCTCGGCGCCCTGCAACGCCTCGGCGACATGTACGCGGTCGACGCGGTCATCCTGACCCACCTGCACCCCGACCACATGCTCGACGCCGCCTCCTACGTCGTGGCCCGGCGCTACTGCCCGACGGGCAAACTCCCCACCCTCCCGCTGTACGGCCCCACGGGCGTCGCCCAGCGCCTGCACGACGTGTACGACCGCACCGAGGCCCCCCTCGACGACGTGTACGACTTCCACGAGCTCACCCCGGGCGAGTTCGACCTCGGCCCGTTCCGGGTCACCACGGAGCTCATGGACCATCCCGTCGAGACCTTCGGGCTCCGGATCAACCACGACGGCCGCAGCCTCGCGTACTCGTCCGACACCGGCCCCTGCGACGCCCTGCTCAAGCTCGCCCAGGGCGCCGACGCGCTGCTCTGCGAGGCCAGCTACCTGGAGGGCGCCGACAACCCGCCGCACCTGCACCTCACGGGCAAGGACGCCGGCGAGCACGCCACCCAGGCCGGGGTGAAGCTGCTCCTCATCACCCACCTGGTCGCGGCGTGGGGGGACGAGGAGCAGACCCTCCGGGAGGTCCGCGACGCGTACTCCGGCCCCCTCGACATCGTCCGCTCCGGCTCGGTCTACGAGATCTGAGCGGCCCGATAAGCTCGGGGGATGTCACGCCCCGATGGCCGCACGGCCGCAGACCTCCGCCCCGTGAACATCACCCGCGGCTGGTCCCGCCACCCCGAGGGCTCCGTCCTCGTCGAGTTCGGCGACACCCGGGTGCTCTGCACCGCCAGCGTCACCGACGGCGTGCCCCGCTGGCGGCGCGGCTCCGGCCTCGGCTGGATCACCGCCGAGTACTCGATGCTGCCCCGCGCCACCAACACCCGCAGCGACCGGGAGAGCGTCAAGGGCAAGATCGGCGGGCGTACCCACGAGATCTCCCGCCTGATCGGCCGCAGCCTCCGCGCCTGCCTGGACCTCAAGGCCCTCGGCGAGAACTCCATCGTCCTCGACTGCGACGTGCTGCAGGCCGACGGCGGCACCCGCACCGCCGCCATCACCGGGGCCTACGTCGCCCTGGCCGACGCCGTCGACTGGCTCGCCGCCCGGCACAAGCTCGCCGCCAGCCCCGCCAAGGCCCTGCACCGCTCGGTGTCGGCCGTCAGCGTCGGCGTCATCAAGGGCGAGGCCCGCCTCGACCTGAGCTACGCCGAGGACGTCAACGCCGAGGTCGACATGAACATCGTCTGCACCGGCGACGGCCAGTTCGTCGAGGTCCAGGGCACCGGTGAGGACGGCGTCTTCAACCGCGACCAGCTCAACGCGCTGCTCGACCTGGGGGTCGCCGGGTGCGCCGAGCTGACCCTGCTCCAGCAGGCCGCCCGGGGCGCCACGGCGGTCCGCCTGGCCTGACCCCGTCCCTGTCCGATCCCGGCCGGTAGGCCACCGCGTCCTCGAAGAAGGTCCGCTGATGAGGTTGCTCCTCGCGTCCCGCAACGCCAAGAAGATCACCGAGTTGCGTCGGATCATGACCGACCTCGACATCGTCGGCCTCGACGACGTGCCCGACTTCCCGGAGACCGTCGAGTCCGGCCTCACCTTCGAGGAGAACGCGCTGCTCAAGGCCCGCGACGGCGCCCGTGTCTCCGGCCTGCCCTGCGTCGCCGACGACTCCGGCCTCGCGGTCGACGCCCTCAACGGCATGCCGGGCGTGTTCAGCGCCCGCTGGTCCGGGAAGCACGGCGACGACCTGGCGAACCTCCAGCTCCTGCTGGGCCAGCTCGGCGACGTCCCCGACGAGTACCGCGCCGGCGGCTTCGTCTGCGCCGCCGCCCTGGTACTGCCGTCGGGGGAGGAGCATGTCGTCCTCGGCGAGATGCGGGGCACGATCATCCGGGAGCCGCGCGGGACGGGCGGGTTCGGGTACGACCCGATCTTCGTGCCGGACGGGCACGACGTGACGAGCGCGGAGCTGACGCCGGAGGCGAAGGACGCGATCAGCCACCGGGGGCAGGCGTTCCGCGAGCTGGCGGCCCTGATCGCCGACCTGCCCCGGACCTGACCACGACGCGAACGGGGCCGGCTCGCAGAAGCCGACCCCGCCGCGATCATGTAGGGCCGATGGGATTCGAACCCACCCTGTCACGGACCTAAACCGTGTGCCTCTACCGCTGGGCTACGGCCCCACCACATACGGTCACGAAGTCTCCGCTGTGATCTCCGAGTCTACGGCCGGGCTCGCGGGCCCTGTCGAGTGGTCGACTGTCCGTTTCCGCTTGCCCTTGCCCGCGTAGGTCGGAGTCTGACTGTGGCAGTTCGGGCAGAGAAAACGCAGGTTCTCCAGCCGGCAGTCGGCGAAATCCGCGCTGATGTGATCGACATGCAGGGTCAGTGGCCGGCCCTGCCACGTGCCCGGGTTTCCGCACTCGGCGCAGGCATGTGGCAACCCCGATTCGCGCATCGCCCGGCGGAGCTTCTCGGGTTTCGCGCGGCTCTGGTCGGACCTTCGCACGATCAGGATCTGCTGCGCGCTGAGTCGGTAGACCGACTTCTTGCCCCGATTGTGGTTGCTGCCCGTGAAGTGCGAGATGTCGATCCCCTCGCGGGTGATGCGGCGCTTCAGGTGGGCATGACTTCCACCGGTCAGACGTATCCCCAGCGCGCGCATCACGCCCATCACACTGACCGACTCGGCGACGGCCTTCTCGAGCATGTCCCGGGTATAGGTCACCCGGCTCCATCGTGGACGCGAGTTATCCTGGGCGGGGACGCTAGCCGCACCCCCTGACAATTCAGGACTCCTCGGGTTCGTCCTTCTTCTTGCGGAGCTCCTCCTCACGCCGCCGAAGATCCGCCTCCCAGTCCTTCAGCAGCTTCTCGTCGTCCCGGTTCTGCTTCGACAACCCCTCCAGGAACTCCGGATCGTCGTCCGGCGCCACCTGCCGGGGCCGCCCCGGGGCCACCCCGCCGGGCCGCAGCCCGGTCCCGGCCGGGTGCGAGGAACCGGCCGCCCGGGAGGTCAGCCCGGACGACGGCCGCCCGGCCACGAACCAGGCGATCCAGCCGATCGGGGAGAACAACAGGATCAGCAGGATCCACGCGACCTTCGGCAGGTTGCGGACCTCGTCCTGGGGGGTCGTGATGCAGTCGATCGTCGCGTACACCAGCAGGATGATGTCGAGGACGACGAGGAGTGCGTAGATGCGGGCCACGGCGGCATCATCCCCGATCGGCTCTGGCGCCGCAGCCCCGGGACACTACTGGTCCAGACCGAGGTCGCGGCGGAGCTTCGCCACGTGGCCGGTGGCCTTGACGTTGTAGAAGGCGTGCTCGATGTTGCCCTCCTCGTCGATCACGAACGTGGACCGGATCACGCCCATGCTGACCTTGCCGTAGTTCATCTTCTCGCCGTAGGCCGCGTAGGAGTCCAGGACGCTCTTGTCCACGTCGGAGACCAGCGGGAACGTGATCGCGTCGCGCTCGACGAACTTGGCCAGCTTCTCCGGCTTGTCGGGGGAGATGCCGACGACCTCGTAGCCCTGGGCCTTCAGCGAGGCGAGCGAGTCGCGGAAGTCGCACGCCTGCTTGGTGCAGCCGGGGGTCATCGCGGCAGGGTAGGCGTAGAGGACGACCTTGCGGCCCCGCAGGTCCTTGAGGGCGAGCTGGCCGCCGTCGGCGGTGGGCAGGTTGAAGTCGGGCGCGACATCGCCGGGCGTGAGCTTCTCAGTCATGAACCGACCATATCCCGCCCCTCCGACACGTCCCAGACGCCCGGGGCGGACCCGCCGGACGACCCGCCGCACAGGCGGACCCAGGGCTCGCACCGGGCCGGCGGGCCTGCCGGACGGCGGCGGGAGCGGCCAGGCCTCAGGCGGCCGGGGCGGCCCGCCGGAGCCGGTGTGCGGCGGCGGCCGCGAGCCCGAGTCCGACCCCGAGGCACGCGGCGACACAGATCCGGGCATAGAGCCCGTTCCACGGTACGGGTGCGATGGCGTGCTGGAACACGGCCGCCCGGGAGAACCCGCAGAGCAGGGCGAGTGCCGCGCCGCCCAGCCCGAGCGCGAAGTCGGCGGCGGGCCGGCGCAGCAGCGCGTATCCGGAGGCGGCCAGCATCGCCCCGCCGGCCGCGAACCCCCACAGGTCCTCGCGTTGGAACGTCCCGGCGTCGAGCACCCGCCCGACGGAGTCGAAGAGCGACAACCCTCCGGCGAGTACGCCGAGCACGGGCGCCACGAACCACCCGCGCCGCAGCACCGCCTGCCACCGAACCGGGCGCCCCCCGACCGGCGGCGCGCCCGGCGACGCCATCCGCCACCCGCCCAGCACCGCCACCGCGAGCCCGATGAGCACCACCCCGCCCCACCACCCCCAGGTACCCGGCCGGGGCGCCCAGTCGAGGGTCCCGGTGACGCGGAACTCCCGTACCCCCTCGCGCAGGGGGATGGACCACTCCCGGAGCCGGTGCGGCCGATCGGGCTCGCGGACCGTGATCGGCGGCTGGGGTCCCATCCAGTGCGCCCGGTGGTCGTGCCACCGCACCACGGGCGTGCTGGACAGGAGTTTCCACTCGGGCGCGGCCCCGGCGTCGCCGCCCTCGGTGCCGCCGCGCAGCGTCTCGTTGAGGTACGTCGCCGGGGACCGGGTGTTCTGCCGCACCCCGCCGGGTCCGACGCTCAGGTAGGGCTCCCCGGAGTAGCCGAGCACCTCGACGGTCGCCGGCCCGGCGTAGCGGAGTTCGAGGCTGGCGCCGGCGTCGGCGGTGCGGATGGTGAGGCCGGGCAGCGCGGGGCTGATGCCGGTGACCGTGGTGCGGTAGTCGCTGGCGCCGGGGGCGTCCTGCGGATGCGCGGAGGCCGGGCTGGCGACTGCCAGCCCGGCCACGATTCCCGCGAGCAGCGCCCGCCACACCTTCACATGGCTATTTAACGTCAGTCACCATGCGCTTGAGGGCGTCGACGACGCTGGTGTCGCCCTTGCTCTTGTCCGCGACGACCTCGACGTCGTTGACGAACAGGGTCGGGGTGCCCTTGAGGCCGCGCTTGGTGAAGTCGTCGGTCAACTTCTTGGCCCAGCCCTTGTACGTGCCGTCCCGCACGCACCGCGCGAACGCGGGGTCGATCAGCCCGGCGTCGCCCCCGGCGGCGATGATGTCGTCGTCGGGGAGGCCGCCGGTGTTCTCGGCGGGCTGGCGGGCGAAGAGCTGCTTGCTGAACTCGTAGAGCTTGCCCCCGTCGGCGGCGCACCCGGCGGCGGAGGAGGTCCTGGTGGAGTACTGGTTGGGCGCCGAGAACTGGTCGAGGATCGCGACCGGGTGGTACACCAGTGTGATCTTGTTCTCCTTGATCCACTGGTCGACGGTCGGGGTGATGGCGTCCTCGACCTGCTTGCAGGCGGGGCACTGGTAGTCGAGGTAGATCTCGACCTTGGCCTTCCCGGTCGTGCCCGGGATGACCATGCCGTCCTGCTTCTCGGTGGCGGTGGCCGGCACGTTGTACTTGGTCGGCTGCTGGGCCTGCCAGACGCCGTACCCGATCGCGCCGGCGACCAGCACGGCGAGCGTGACGCCGATCGCGGTCCACATCACGCGGCGGCGCCGGTCCTCCTTGGCGATCTGCTCGCGGACGACCCGGGCGGCCGTCTTCTGCTCAACTCTTCTGCTCACTGTTATCCCTTGCTCGTTTCGGGCCCCGACGGGCCACCCAGAAGCACCCCGTCGAGGGAGAGCCAGGTACGCGGCCGGAGGATCAGGAATCCGGCCCCGGCCAGAAACCCTATATCCCTCAAAGTCTCCCAAAAGTATGTGGGCGACTCGCCGGCGGCCAGCGCCCCGCCGCCGCCGAAGCAGCCGCAGTCGATCTGGAGCCCGCGGGCCCACGCGGTGGCGATGCCGAAGATGAACATCACGAGCAGTCCCGCCGACAGGATCGCCGCGGCCCTGGTGAAGAGCCCGGCGAGCAGCAGCAGGCCGACCATGATCTCGATGAACGGCAGCGCCGACCCGACGATCTGGGCCGCGCCGTTGGGGAGGAGCTCGTAGGCGTTCACCGCCCGGACGGAGCCGCCGAGGTCTGAGACCTTGGAGCCTCCCGCGACCAGCCACACCCCGGCGAGGCCGAGCCTGGCCAGGGTGCTGATCACTTTCGTGACGTGCCGACGCCGGCCGGGAGCGGCCGTTCGTGGCTCTGACATGTCGATTCCCACGCCCATTAGTCGCACCGCCTCTGCGGTTGGTTCCGACTCAGCTGGTGAGGGCTGTCTCTACCGCCTCGACCAGATCTGCCCGGGCCCGTGCGACCCGTGATCTGATTGTCCCAATAGGTACTGATTCGATGTCAGCGGCCTCGGCATACGACAGGCCGAGCACCTGGGTGAGCACGAACGCGCTCCGCCGGTCGGCCGGCAGCCGCTCCAGCAGGTCCTGCCCGCTGACCCGCCCGGCGGGGTCGGGCTGGTGCGCCGGCTCGTCGAACGCGTTGTCCGCGCGCCGCTGCCGCACGATCACCCGGATGTGGTCCACGCACACCCGGCGGGCGATGCCGAGCAGCCAGGTCCGCACCGTGGAGCGGGCCTCGAACCGGGCGAGGGCCTTGAACGCCCGCAGGTACGTCTCCTGGGTCAGGTCGTCGGCCACGCCCGCGTCGGCGAGGCTGGCGCACAGCCGCCACACGTCGGACTGGGTCTCGCGGACCAGGGCCGCCTGCGCCACCGGGTCGCCGTCCCGGGCCGCGAGCGCCCACTGCGTCGCGGAGTCGGGAGCGGGATTCACGAAGCTGACAATACGGGAGTGGCCCACGTCACGGGAACTGGAGAGTGCCCGGAACCGACTACAGGGACATGACGTGTGGTGAGGTCCGGGCGGCGCTGTCGGCGCTCTTCGACGGTGAGGTGGCGGAGCTCTCGGTGCAGGCGACCGAAGCTCATCTGTCGGGCTGCGCGGCCTGCCGGACGTGGAAGGCCCGGGCGCTCCGGCTGCCGGACCTGACCTGGACGGCGACCCCGCCGGACCTGACGGCCCGGGTGCTGGCCGCGGTGGCGGAGGACGAGCGGGCGGCCCGGCGGGCCCGGTGGCAGATCCTCCGGTTCGCGGTGGGCGCGGCGGCCGTGATCCAGCTGCTGCTGGCCCTGCCGGTGCTCCTGGACGGCGGTTCGGGGCCGCACGCGAGCCGGGAGATGGCCTCGTTCGACATCGCGCTGGCCGTGGGCTTCCTGCTCGCCGCGTGGCAGCCGTCCCGGGCCCGGGCGTTCGTGCCGGTCGCGGCGGTGCTCGCCGGCTGCCTGGCCCTGACGAGCGGCATGGACGTGCTCAACGACTCCACGGCCCTGGCGCACGAGACGGGGCACCTGGTGGCGCTCGTCCAGGCCGGGTTGTTATGGGCTCTGGGCCGCTCCTCGGTACGTGGCGGGTCCCGTCCCGCTACGGTCACACCGTGAGAAAATCGGCACTCTTCATCGTCGCGCTGGTGGCGGGGCTGCTGCTCCTGCCGGCGGCGCCCGCCAGCGCGCACGCCGGCCTGCAACGGACCGACCCGCCCTCGGGTTCGATCGTGGCGCAGGCCCCGCGTCAGGTGACGCTGTACTTCACGGAACCGGTCACAGCCGTCCCCGGCCAGCTGCGGATCATCGGCCCGGACGGCAAGCGCGCCGACCGGGGCGAGCCGACGGTGGACGGCGCGCAGGTGTCCATCCCGCTGCGCGAGGGCGCCGGCCGGGGGACGTACCTGGTCTCGTACCGGATCATCTCCGACGACAGCCACCCGGTGTCCGGCGGTTTCGCGTTCTCGATCGAGGCCCCGTCGACGACGGCCCCCGGGGTGTCGGGTGGTCAGGGCGCCGAGGTGGACCCGGTGGTGCGGGCGCTGCTGCCGGTGTCCCGGTTCGCGGGCTACGCCGGCCTGTTGCTCGTGATCGGCCCGGTGCTGCTGATGATCGGCCTGTGGCCGGCCCGGCTGGCCCGGCCGGGGAAGCTGGTCTGGACGGGCGTGGGCCTGCTGGCCGGCGGCACGGTCCTGGCGCTGTACCTCCAGGCCCCCTATGTCACCGGAGGTTCGCTGTTCGGGGTGTCGGGGGCGGACCTGTCGGAGGTGCTGTCCAGCCGGTTCGGCTTCACCGGCCTGGCGCGGCTGGCGATCCTGGCCGCCGCGATCCCGCTGCTGCGCCGCGTGCTGTCCGCGAAGAACACCCAGAGCGACCAGATCATCCTGGGGGTACTGGCGTTCGTCGCCGCCCTCACCTGGCCCCTCGCCGGCCACCCGAGCGCCTCGCCCGCCCCGCCGCTGACGGTGGCCGTGGACCTGGTGCACCTGCTCGCGATGGCCGTCTGGCTGGGCGGCCTGGTGGGTCTGGCCCTGCACCTGCTGCCGAAGGGCAACGAGACGGAGCTGCGCGCCCTGTTGCCGGTGTGGTCGCGCTGGGCCGGCTGGGCGGTCACCGCCCTGGTCGTGGCGGGCGTGGCCCAGGCGCTGATCGAGGTCGGTACCCTGCCGGCGCTGTTCAACACCCGGTACGGCCAGCTCCTGATCGTCAAGGCGGTGCTGCTGGCCGCCGTCCTGGCCGTGGCGTCGCTGGCCCGGCGCAAGGTGCTGGGCGGGGAGCCGAAGGTGCGCCGGCTGGTGTTCGGCGAGCTGGCGGTCACGGCCGTGATCCTGGCGGTCACCGCGTTCCTGGTCCAGCAGACCCCGGCCCGCACCGAGGCGGCCCTGCCGTCGGCGAGCGCGAACCTGCCGGTCTCGGCGACGCTGAACAGCAACATCTTCCGGCTCCAGGTGGAACTGGACCCGGGGTCCGTCGGCAACAACTCGATGCACATGTACGCGTTCACCCCCGACGGCAAGCCGATCAAGGTCCTGGAGTGGCAGGTCACGGTCGGCATGCCGTCGAAGGAGATCGCGCCGATCGAGGTGCCCGTCCTCCAACTCACCGATGACCACGCGGTCGGGGAGCTCACGCTGCCGACCGCGGGGACCTGGGAGCTGCGCTTCACGCTCCGGGTGTCCGACATCGACCAGGCGACCGTCAGCCAGACGGTGCAGATCAAGTAGACCGAAAGGGTCCCCCTCATGCGCAGTGTCCTCGGACGGAAGCTCCTCGTCGTACTCGGCGTGGCGGTCGTCGGTGTCGTGGCTCTGGCCGGTCCCGCGGCCGCGCACGTCACGATCGACGCGGGCACCACCAACAAGCAGGGGGGTACGGCCCGCGCCGTGTTCCGGGTCCCCAACGAGAGCGAGACCGCGTCCACTGTGAAGCTCGAGGTGACCCTGCCCGAGTCGCAGCCGCTGTCCTCGGTGCGCACGATGCCGGTCCCGGGCTGGAAGGTCGAGACGGAGAAGACGAAGCTGGCGACCCCGCTGGAGTCGCACGGCCGGAAGATCACCGAGGCGGTCACGAAGATCACGTGGACGGCGAACACCGCCGAGGACGGGATCAAGCCGGGCCAGTACCTGGAGTTCCCGGTGTCGCTGGGCGGCCTGCCGAAGGCCGACCAGATGGTGTTCAAGGCCCTGCAGACCTACTCGGACGGCACCATCGTCCGGTGGATCGAGGAGAAGACGGGTTCGGAGGAGCCGGCCAAGCCCGCGCCCACGCTGAAGCTGGTCGCCGCCGACGCGTCCCCGGCCCCGGCCGCGAAGAAGACCGAGACGGCGGCCTCGGAGAACAAGGCGACCCTGCCGCTGGCGATCACCGGCGCGGTGGCCGGGCTGCTGGGCCTGGGGCTCGGCGCGGCGGCGTTCGCGCGGAGCCGGCGGGCGACCTCGTAGTACCCGGCTGATTCTGGCAGTGGAGGCCCCGCGCGACATCCCGCGCGGGGCCTCGCTGTGCCGGGCGGGGAGTCTCCCGGCGGCCACGACGTCGGGTGTGGGGGCCGTCACTCCTTTCTCGACCGGAGGTGCAGTCACCCTTCGTGTGCACAACGCTATTCCTGGTGACACAAACTCACCAGACCTATATTTTTCAGGCAAATCTTGCTATGTACCCCATAGTCGGACTCTCTGTGCGTCGTAAAACTCTCTTCACTGGAACATTCGGACTGCGTGCAACCATCCACGGCGGTCGCAGCGTTTAATGTCACGAGCCGGTTGGGTTGCCGCGAAGTCAGGCGGCGGGGGACGCTGGTTCATTGACTGTTCCCAGTGACGAGAGGTGGCCCAGATGTCGGACCGGTCGCGACGCGGAGTACTCGGCGCACTAGCCGGAGCCGCCGCGCTGCCCCTTCTCGCGGCCTGTGGCTCAGACGAGAAGAAGACCGGCAAACCGGAGGGCGTGAAGGCCGAGTCCGGTGGCACCCCGACTCCGACCTCCGAGGCCGCCATCACCATCACGCCGGCCAACGGGGCCCGGGACGCCAGCCCCGCCTCCGTCACCGTCAAGGTCGAACGCGGCACCCTCGACGAGGTCGTGCTCACCAACGAGGCCGGCAAGGTCGTCAAGGGCGAGCTGTCCGCCGACAAGACCACGTGGACACTGGGCGAGCCGCTCGGCTACCAGAAGTCGTACACCGTGAAGGCCACCGCCGTCAGCACCAGCGGCAAGAAGGCCGAGGCGACGAGCAGCTTCACCACGATCAAGCCGAACAACCAGACCCTGCCGTACTTCACCCCCGGCGCCCCCGGCACGTTCGGCGTCGGCCAGCCGATCGTCGTGCGCTTCGACGAGCGGATCCCGGACCGGAAGAAGGCCCAGGCCGCGCTCACCGTCACGACCAGCCCCGAGACCGTGGGCGCGTGGCGCTGGTTCGACGACCAGGAGCTGCACTGGCGCCCCCAGGAGTACTGGAAGCCCGGCACCAAGGTCACCGTCACCGCCAAGGTGCACGGCGTGGACCTCGGCAACGGGCTCTACGGCCAGGACGACAAGTCCGTCGCCTTCGACATCGGCCCGTCGAAGATCGCCGTCGCCGACTCGGTGACGAAGAAGATGCAGGTCTTCTTCGACGGCGCGATGGTCAAGGAGTTCCCGGTCAGCCTCGGCAAGGGCGGCACGGTCCAGGTCGGCAACAACACGATCGACTACTGGACGCGGACCGGCCCGCACGTGGTGACCACGAAGGACCGTGAGGTCCGGATGACCTCCGCGAGCTACGGCGGCCCGACGACCGGCCCCGACGCGTACGACAGCAAGATCGGTTTCGCGGTCCGGATCTCCTCCGCCGGTGAGTACGTGCACCTGCGCGACTGGGACCTCGGCCGGCTCGGCAAGGTCAACGACTCGCACGGCTGCATCAACGTCGGCCCGGGCAACGCCCAGTGGTTCTTCGAGAACTTCAACGCCGGCGACATCGTGGACGTCAAGAACGGCCCCCGGGTGCTCGACCCCCGCGACGGTCTGGGCGACTGGGTCATCCCGTGGGCGCAGTGGGCCAACTAGGCGCGGTGGGCTGACCGGCAGCCCTGTCGCGGCACGACCGGTTGGCCCTATTCTGGACACATGCGCCGCTGGAGCGTCATCCTCGTCGTGGTCGCGTCCCTTGTGGCCATCGCCTGCCAGTCCGGGGGAGACCCCGGCCCGGGTCCCGGCCCCACGCAGACCCGGCCCGGTCCCACGAAGACCCCCCAGGGGCTGCCGAACTCGATCACGGCGATCGGCGACTCGATCACCGTGGCGTACGCGTCCTGCCTGCTCCCGCAGCCGTGCCCGCGCAACTCGTGGTCCACGGGCGACAGCGACCGGGGCGGCACGCACTACCAGCGGCTCAAGGCCCTGAACCCCGCGATCACCGGCCACGCCACGAACCTGGCCGTGGTCGGCGCGCGGGCGGCGGGGCTGGCCGCGCAGGCCCGCGCCGCGGTGGACACCCGCGCGGAGTACGTGACGGTGCTGGTCGGGGCCAACGACGCCTGCCGGCCGACCGCCGCCGAGATGACGAGTGCCGCCGACTTCCGCGCCCAGATCGACGAGGCGCTCCGGATCCTGAAGACGGGCCTGCCCACGGCGAAGGTGTTCGTGGCCAGCGTCCCCGACCTGTACCGGCTGTGGGACGTCGGGCACACCAACGACACCGTCGTGCGGGTCTGGAACCGGGGCGTGTGCCCGAGCATGCTGGCCAACCCCACCTCCGACGCGGCGGCGGACCGCAAACGCCGGGGCGAGGTGCGCGACCGGGTGACCGCGTACGACACGGCGCTGTCGGCGGCCTGCTCGAGGTACGGGCGGCTGTGCGACTACGACGGGGGCGCCGTGCACCGGTACCGGTTCGAGGTCAGGCACCTGTCGCCGATCGACTTCTTCCACCCGAACGCGAGCGGGCAGCAGGCGCTGGCGGAGGTGACCTGGAAGGCCGGGCCGTACGCCTGACCCGTCACTCCACGCCGAGCGGTTCCACGATCCCCGAGAGCTCCCGGCGCGGCGGCTGCGGCACCGGCAGCCCGGCCGACTCGGCGGAGAACAGCAGCCGGTCCAGGTGCTCGATCGCGTAGCTCACCGCGCCCAGGGTCACCGACTCCGCGCCGAGCGTGGACACCTCCAGCCGGGGCATCCGCAGGCACAACCGGGACAGCGCCCGGTGCAGCGGTTCGGCGATCACGTCCCCGGACTGTGAGAAGCCGCCGCCGAGCACGACCAGCTCCGGATCGAGGGTCAGCACCAGCGCCGCCGCCCCGACCGCCAGGTCCTTCGTGTACTGCTTCACCGCGGCCACCGCCGCCGCGTCCCCGGCCCGCGCGGCGGCGAACACCAGCCGGCCGATCTCGTCGGTCGGGGTGCCCGCCGGCACCACGGGGCACGCGAGCAGCTTCGGGGCCGCGTCGTCCCACCGGGTGACCGCCAGGGTGCCGATCTCGCCGGTCGCCCCGGAGTGCCCGTGGTACAGCGCGCCGTTGAGCAGCATCGACGCGGCCGTCCGCCGGCCCGCGTGCAGGTAGACGACGTCGCGGACCCCGGCGGCCACGCCCCGGACCTTCTCCGCGAGCGCGCCGAGCTTGCAGTCGTTCTGGACGAGGACCGGGCACGCGTACCGCTCGCCGAGGTGCGCGATCAGCGGGGTACCGGCCCAGTCGGGGATCGAACCGGACAGCACGATGTTCCCGGCCCGGTCCACCAGGCCCGTCACCCCGGCGGCCACGGTCCACAGGTCGGCGGCCATGTGCCCGGTCGAGGCCAGGCACGCGGCGGCCGCGGCGTCGGCGGCGGCCAGCCGGTCGGCGGCGGACCACTCCGGTTCGACCTGGCGGTGCGCGGTGGCCAGGACGGTGCCGTTGAGGTCGCCGAGCGCGGCGCGGACGTGGTACGCCCCGATGTCGAGGCCGAGCACCACGCCGGCCTCGGCCCGGAACCGGTACCGCCGGGCGGGGCGGCCCAGGCCACCCTGGGCGGGCGGCTCGACGGCGGCCCAGCCCTGGTCCAGGAGCACCCCGAGCAGGTCCTCGCACGAGGGCCGGGACAGCCCGGTACGCCGGACCAGGTCGCTGACGACCTGTGCCGGTTGGCCCCGGAGCGCCCGGATCACATTGAGCGCGTTGAGCTGTCGAAGCCGGGTAAGGTCGCCGCCCAACTGCTCGTCCACGCCTGTCAACGTACCGGAAACATACCTATCGGTGCATAGCTCGGACAGCCAGCTGTGATCAGACAGGGGACGCCGCCCCGGAGGTCGGCGGGGGTCCGTAAGATTCCATAGCCCCACTGGTGAGTGATCGGAGCTGCGTTGTCAGACATCCCGTCGACCGTCGAGACCGAGATCGCCACGGAACAGGAGTACGTCGACCGCGTCTACCTGCGGCTGGAGCAGCTGCGCGCGGAGGCCGTCGCCAACGAGGCGGCCGGCTACCGGCAGTCCGACGCCCGGGTGCCCGGCGCGCTGGTCGAGCGGGACGCGTTCGTCTACCACGCGGCCAAGCGGCTCCGCACCCTCGACAGCGAGTACGAGGGCCTGGTGTTCGGCCGGCTCGACCTCGCCGAGGACAAGGTCCGCTACGTGGGCCGGCTCGGCCTGCGTGACCAGCAGATGAACGCCCTGCTGGTGGACTGGCGGGCCCCCGCCGCCGCCCCGTTCTACCAGGCCACCCCCGAGCACCGCGAGGACGTGATCCGCCGCCGGGTGATCCGGTCCACCGGCTCGAAGGTGATCGGGATCGAGGACGACCTGCTCGACCCGGAGCGCGGCCGGGGGATGACCGTGGTGGGCGACGGCGCCCTGATGGCTGCCCTGAGCCGGGCCCGCAGCAACCAGATGCGCGACATCGTGGCCACCATCCAGGCGGAGCAGGACAAGGCGGTGCGCGCCCCGGGCAGCGGCGTCACGCTGATCACGGGCGGCCCCGGTACCGGGAAGACGGCCGTGGCCCTGCACCGCGCGGCCTTCCTGCTCTACTCCGACCGCCGCCGGTACGAGGGCGGCGGCGTGCTCGTCCTCGGCCCGTCCGCGGTGTTCATGACCTACATCGAGCGGGTGCTGCCGTCCCTGGGCGAGAACGCGGTGACCCTGCGGTCCCTGGGCAGCCTGTTCGACGGGGTGGAGGCGGCCGACCACGACGACGCGCGCTCGGCGGCCCTGAAGGGTTCCCTGGGCATCCGGCCCCTGCTGGTGAAGCTGGTCCGCCAGGCCCCGCCGGAGGCCCCCACGGAGCTGCGGATCACCTACCGGGGCGAGGTGCTCCGGCTGGAGGCGGACGTGTTGCGGGCGGCGCGGGCCCGGGTCCACGAAAGAGGCATTCTTCCCAATCATGGTCGTAACCGGGCGGCGGCGGCGCTGATCGCGGACCTGTGGCGGCTCTACCGCGACCGGCTGCACGAGCCCACGGTCGAGGAGCGCGACTCCTTCGTCGCGGACATGAAGGAACGCTCCGAGCTGCTGGAGTTCGTCACCCGGTGGTGGCCGCAGCTCACCCCGGAGCAGGTCCTGGGCTGGCTGCGCGACCCGGCCATGGTCCGCCGGCTCAACGGGCCCCGCGCGCTGCGGTTCGCCGACCGGCCGACCGTGCAGGACGTGCCGCTGCTGGACGAGCTGCGGATGCTGCTCGGCGAGCCGCCGAAGCCGAAGAAGTCCGACCCGTTCCACGTCGTCGACGGCATCCGCGAGCTGACCACGGTCGCCGACCGGGAGTACGCGTCGCGGCAGTCGGTCGTGCGGGGCGAGAACTACGACGAGTACGCGCACGTCGTGGTCGACGAGGCCCAGGACCTGTCCCCGATGCAGTGGCGGATGCTCGGCCGCCGGGGCAAGTACGCGAGCTGGACGATCGTGGGCGACCCCGCGCAGTCCTCGTGGGAGGACGCCGCCGAGGCGCGCCGGGCCCGCGACCAGGCCGTGGGCCGGACCCGCCGACACAGCTTCGAGCTGACCACCAACTACCGCAACTCGGCGGAGATCTTCGAGCAGGCCGCCGCCGTGGCCCGCCGGGGGCTGCCGGGCATCGTGCTGCCCACGGCCGTCCGGCGCACCGGGGTCGCACCCTCGCACCGGGTGGCCCCGGACCTGCGCGGGGCAGTCCGGGCGGCGGCGTCCGAGCTGCTGGAGCGGCTGGAGGGCACCATCGGGGTGGCGTGCGTGATGGCCCGCCGCGACGAGGTGGCCGGCTGGATCGAGGGGCTGGCCCCGGGCCGGCTGCACGCGGTCGGCAGCCTGGAGACCAAGGGCCTGGAGTACGACGGCGTGGTGATCCTCGAACCCGGGGACATCGCGGACGAGTCCCCGGTCGGGCTGCGCACCCTCTACGTGGTGCTGACCCGCGCGACCCAGGAGCTGATCACGGTCGCGTCGACCGCCGACTGGCAGAAACTCCTGACCTGAGCCGGCCGGGAGACGCCGCCTAGAACCGGAAGCTCGCCGTGATCGGCCGGTGGTCGCTGCCGGTCCCGGCGAGCACGGTGGCGTCCGTCGCGGTCAGTCCCCGCGACAGGATGTGGTCGAGCCGCACCATCGGGACCCCGGTCGGCCAGGTGAACCCGAAGCCGCTGCCGGCCTTGTCCTGGGCCTCGGTCAGCTGTCCGGTCAGCCCGGCCAGGCTGCGGTCGGTGCTGGCGGTGTTCAGGTCCCCGGCGAGGATCAGCCGGCGGGCCGGGTCGTCCTCGATCGCCCCGGTGAGCGCCGTGAGCGTGGCGTCCCGGCGCTGGCTGGCCAGGCCGTCGGCGCCGAACCGGATCGAGGCGAGGTGCACGACGTACAACGTGACGGGGCCCTTCGGGGTGTCCACGACCATCTTCAGGGCGCGCACCCAGCCCATGCCCACGTCGACGGGTTGCACGTCGCGGAGCGGGAATCTGCTCCACACGCCGAGGGTGCCCCGGCTCTGCCGGTTCTTGTAGGCCGGGTCGAGGGCCGCGTGCAGCGCGCCGTCGGAGGCCCCGGCGACCTCCTGCACGGCGACGACGTCGGCTCCGGCGTCCCGCAGCGTGCGGGCGGTGCCGGCCGGGTCGGAGTTGGCGGCGAACATGTTGTGCGAGAGCACCCGCAGGTCGGCGGCGCCGCCGGGGCCGCGCGGCACCAGGGTCGGGCCGAACATGCCGACCCAGACGAGTACGGCGCAGCCGGTGGCGATCAGCGCCGGTTTGCTGCGCAGGAGGGCGGCGACGAGGCCGAGGACGCCGAGCGGCACGCCCAGCCACGGCAGGAAGCTCTCCACCAGCGAGCCGAAGCCGTTGCCGTTGGGGATGAGCCGGTGGCCGAGCAGCAGGCCGGTGACCAGGAGGATCACCAGGGCGAGCACCAGCCCGCCCGGGGTGGTGCCCGATCTCTTCGCGGCGGGTTTCCGGACCGGCGGAGCGGTCGGAGCGGGCGGGTTCTGGGGTGTGCTGATCCGGCGAGCCATCCCCTTCAGCTTAGCGAGCGGCCGGAACGAGGTGTCGCAGTCGGTGGCCATTCCGCTGGAAAGCGTCCAGAACGGCACACAGGATGAGGAGTCCGGCGAGGGCGTACGGCCAGGCCGCGTAGTCCGACGGCGGGGCCTCCAGCAGCTGGTCCTGGAGGTACACGCCCAGGTAGGCGCCCGCGAAGCCGCCGACCGCCGCGGCGTAGAGCCGCACCGCCTGGGGCAGCAGGAACGCCGCGTCGATGGCGACCGCGCCCAGCAGGAGCAGGAACGGCACCGTCGAGGGTGGGAAGCCCGTGCCGGAGAGCAGGAGCCACATCACGCAGCGGTACGCGACGTACGTGCCCGCCACGGCGGTGGCCGCCCAGGGCCGGTTGACGAACTGCCGCGCGCAGATCAGCACGAACATGCCGGCGAGGGCCGCGTAGAACGGGTAGAGCCAGTGCTCGACGGGCATCGCGAAGTGCAGGACGGCGACCCGGTCGACGGGCCGGCCGATCTGGTTGGCGGCGAAGGCGAGCAGGCTGGGCTCGGCGTACGGCGCGCCGCGGTCCCACGCCTGGATCGACAGCACCCCGTACTCCTGGTGCTGGTTGGGGAAGAGCACGTTCTCGAAGAAGAACAGCCAGAACGCGACGGCGAGTACGGCGCCGTTGCCGGTCAGCCACCAGCCCCGGATCACGGCGGCGATCATCAGCGCGGTGCCGAGGTAGAGCAGCGCGTGGCTGTAGCTCCACGAGGTGATGTCGAGGCCGTTGACCGCGTGGTTGAGCAGGTCGACGGGGATCGCGACCAGGAAGATCGCGGTCCCGGCCTGGGCGACCCGCAGCGCCAGGGTGTCCATCCCGAACCGGGTGTAGCTGTGGAAGACGACCAGGGCGACGGCGAGCACCGTGCCGACCGTGTTCAACAGGTGCGGCGGGGCGAGGTCGTCGCGCAGCCACTTGAAGTGCCAGGAGACGTCCCACGACGCGCCGAGCATCTTGAGGAGCAGTGCGACCGCCCAGAGCCGGTAGACGAGCCGGAGCATCTGCTCGCGCTGGGCCGGTTCCGGCCCGCGCCGGGCGAGCTCGACCCAGGCTCGGGCCTGGTCAATCACGTTCACTGCCGTTCCTCCCAAGGTGTGCGAGGAAACAGTGTCACCCACCCGAGAGCAAAAAGACATCCGGGGAAGCCCCGACCCCTGACGGGGCCGTGTAGCCGCATGATCACTTTACGCGACCGTTTCTGTCAAATGGCTGACAGTCCGCAGAATAGTTCTCGCCTTTCGGACTTAGTGGACTCCAAGATCGACGTGAGCCATTGTGTAACACCTTGCGAAAGCGGCAGGCTGCCCGGCGGGACGCCATATCGACGTCCCTGAGGCCCGAGGGCCACAGGCACCGGGTCGGCGCCGTACATCGCCAGGCCGGGATGCCGTGGATCTCCAGGGCCACAGAAACGCAGTCCGTTCAACAGGGGGTTCCTATGGCAGTACCCTCGCGCGGCCGTTATCTCCGGCTGATCCCCGCCCTGGCTGCTGCACTCGCAGTCGCGGCGGTGCCGGCCACGGCCGTTGGCGATCCCGGCAAGGACGGGGCGGGCGCGAAGTCGCCCCTGTCGTCCTACGGAGACACCGCTAAGGGTGACTTGGGGGAGTTCTACGACGCGCGCACGTCGGCCGGCAGCCAGAAGGCGCTGCAGGCCAAGGCCGCGAAGCAGGCAGCTGCACCCCGGCAGGGCCTCCAGGCCCTGCGTACCGAGCTGGGTATCGAGGGCGTGGTCGAGACCGACCCGCTGACCGGCTCCTTCCGTCAGGTCAGCAAGCTGGATGGCTTCCTCACCTCCGCGAGCAAGACGGCTCCCGAGGGCGTCGCCCTCGGCTTCCTGCGTGACCACGCCGCCGCCCTCGGCCTCACCGCCAAGGACATCTCGGGGCTGTCGCTCCGCAAGGCGTACAAGGACGTGGAGGGCACGACCCACCTGTCCTACGTGCAGTCCGTCGACGGCGTTCCGCTGTTCGGCAACGGCTTCAAGGCGCACGTCGCGAAGAACGGCGCGCTCATCTCCATCGACGGTTCGCCGGCCACCGCGCTGCCGACCGGTTTCGCGAAGAGCAAGCTCGACGCGTCCAGCGCCCGGGCCAAGGCCGTCGCGGACGTGAAGGGTGACGCCAAGGCGTCGGCCGTCGCCAAGTCCACCGGCACCACCACCAGCTTCGCCAACGGCGACCACGCCCAGCAGGTCGTGTTCCTGACGGTGGGCGGCCCGCGTCTCGCGTGGCAGACCATCGTCGCGCCGAGCAAGGGCGAGCAGTACATCCACGTCCTGGACGCGGAGAGCGGGCAGACGCTGTACCGGCGCAGCCTGGTCTCGCACGCGGCCGACGAGGCCACGGGCAGCGTGTTCGAGCAGTTCCCGGGCGCCCTGCGCGGCGGCGACAGCCAGACCAGGAGCCTGCCGGGCCTGTCCAAGGACGCCACCAAGCTCGAGGGCGTCGCGGGTCACGTGTACCTCGACCTGAACAACAACAACGCGGCGGACCCGAACGAGGAGGTGGGACCGAAGGGGCCGAACGGCGACTTCGCGTACCCGTTCACCAACTTCATCAAGAAGGTCGGCGCGCCGTGTAGCAGCCACTACCAGTGCTCCTGGGACCCGGGCACGCCCGGTTCGTGGCAGACCAACGCGAAGCAGAACGCCGTCCAGATGTACTACTACCTGGGCCGCTTCCACGACCACCTCGAGGCGGGCCCGATCGGGTTCACCCGCGAGGCCGGCAACTTCGACACCCGTGACGGCGACGGCATCCAGGGCGAGGCCATGGACGGCGCCAACTCCGACAACGGGATGCCGGGCGGCAACTCCAACAACGCGAACATGTCGACTCCTCCGGACGGTTTCGCGCCGCGGATGCAGATGTACCTGTTCCTGGACGACGGCAGCTTCCCGTGGCTCGCCGCCAACAGCGGTGACGACGCGAGCATCCTGTACCACGAGTTCACCCACGGCCTGTCGAACCGGCTCGTCGTGGACGCCATGGGCGTCTCGACGCTGGGCGCCGGCCAGGCCGGCTCGATGGGCGAGGCGTGGTCCGACTGGTACGCGATGGACTTCCTCGTCGGCGAGGGCTACACCAACGACCGCAAGCTGGTCGGCGACGTCCGCACCGGTGAGTACGTCGGCCACGGCCTGGACTCCGTCCGCAGCCAGCCGATCGACTGCAAGGTCAGCAGCACCGACGACCCGAACTGCCCCGGAACCCCGGGTGCCGGTCCGGGTGGCTACACCTACGGCGACTTCGGCAAGATCATCGGTCGTCCCGAGGTGCACGCCGACGGTGAGATCTGGGCCTCGACCCTGTGGGACCTCCGTCGCGAGGTCGGCAGCAGCGTGGCGCGGTCCCTCGTGACCCGCGCGATGGAGCTGTCGCCGAGCAACCCGTCGTACCTCGACGAGCGCAACGCGATCCTGCTCGCCGACACCGTCGTCTTCGGCGGCGCGTACCACAAGAAGATCTGGGAGGTCTTCGCCACGCGTGGCATGGGCTTCTTCGCCGCCGCCACCAACGGCGACGACGTGGCTCCGGCCGAGGACTTCAGCACCCCGCCGCCGGCGGGCACCCCGACCTACTCGGTGACCGGCAAGGTCACCAACTCGGCGTCGGGCGCTCCGGTCCCGGGTGCGGTCATCTCCTTCGCCGGCCACCCGGCCGCCGCCGGGGGCAGCCTCTCCGCGGTGACCGACGCCAACGGTGACTACTCGTTCACCGGCCTGGTCGCGGGCAACTACCCGAAGTTCAACGCGAAGGGTCCCGGCTACGAGGGCGCCAGCACCACGCTGGTGGTCCCCGTCGGCGGCACCACGGCGAACTTCTCCCTGGTCCGCAACTGGGCCTCCGAGGCCGGCGGCGGCGCGATCACCGCGTTCAACGGCGTCGACTACGACATGTTCGGTTGCGGCCCCCGGGCCATCATCGACCAGTCGCTCGGCGGCGGTTGGAGCTCGGACGTCGTGCAGACCGGTTCCGGCATGGAGGCGCGGTTCGCCGTGATCAAGCTGCCGAACGCGGTCAACATCGACGCGCTGAAGATCGACCCGTCGAACACGTGTGGCGACCCGGGCAGCTCCTCCACCGGGCACTACACGGTCGAGACGTCGGCGGACGGCGTGACCTGGGCCCTGGCCCAGGACGCGACGTTCACGGTCGCGAACCGCAACAAGCTCAACGTGGTGCCGCTGGCGGCCGGTACGGCCACCGGGGTGCGCTACATCCGTTACACCATGCTGTCGAGCCAGGCGCCCTCGTGCCCCGGCCCGTTCGGCGGTTGCCAGTTCGTCGACTCCGTCGAGCTCGCGGTGTACGGCTCCCCGAGCTAGTACCAGCTAGATAAGCACCACGAAGGCGGGGCCCTTTCGGGTCCCGCCTTCGCTATCGTGAGGGGTCGATAAGTCCTTCTCCTGTGGAGTGTCGACTATGCGCAAGATCTTCACGGCGGTCGCTGTCGCCGCCGTACTGCTCGCAGCGCCCGGAGCCGCGACGGCCGGGGGACCGGGTGCCACCCCGGGCTCGTCGGGCCTGGGTGACACCTACTACCCGGACTACGGCAACGGCGGCTACGACGTCGGGCACTACGACCTGAAGCTCGGCTACCAGCCGGCCACCGACCACCTCGACGGCACCGCGACCATCACGGCGCGGGCCACCCAGCACCTGTCCCGGTTCAACCTCGACTTCGCCCTGTCCGTCAGCTCGGTGACCGTCGACGGCCGGCCGGCGGCGTTCGCCCGGGAGGGCGCGCACGAACTGGTCGTCACCCCGGCCACCGACATCAAGCGGCACAAGAACTTCACCGTGGTCGTGACGTACTCCGGCGTGCCGTCCAGCGTCGTCGTCAACGGCTTCACCTCGTGGAAGCGGGTCTCCGACGGGGCGCTCGCGGTGAACGAGCCGGAGAGCGCCTGGTGGTGGTACCCGAGCAACGACCACCCGCTGGACAAGGCGACCTTCGACGTGTCGATCGCCGTGCCCGACGGGACCCAGGCGATCAGCAACGGCGTGCTGAAGACCGAGCCCTACTCGGTGGGCGGCTGGACGCACTGGGACTGGTGCACGACGACGCCGACCGCCACGTACCTGGCGTTCATGGCCATCGGGAAGTACGACCTGGTCAAGGGTACCGGGGCGGACGGCCAGCCCCTGATCACCGCCTACGCGACCAACCTCGGCGAGTACGGGGCCGCCGCGCGCGCCTCCATCGGGCGCACGCCGGAGATCATCGCGTGGGGGAGCACCCTGTTCGGCCCGTACCCGTTCGAGGCGCAGGGCGGGGTGGCCGGCCCGATCGACGGCATCCGGTTCTCCCTGGAGACCCAGACCCGCCCGGTGTACGGCTACCGCGCCTGGCGCAACGGGCCCAACACCTCGATCGTCGCGCACGAGCTGGCCCACCAGTGGTTCGGCGACAACGTCTCGGTGCACAACTGGACCGACATCTGGCTGAACGAGGGCTTCGCCTCCTACGCCGAGTGGCTGTGGTCGGAGCACGAGAACATGGGTACGGCGCAGCAGGTGTTCGACGAGACGTACGCGTTCTACCCGGCCGACTCGCCGTTCTGGCAGGTGCTGCCCGGTGACCCGGGCGCGGCGGACCCGTTCGACGCGGCCGTCTACGACCGGGGCGCGATGGCCCTGCACCAGCTGCGCCTGAAGGTCGGCGACCGGAAGTTCTTCGGGATCCTCGCCGGCTGGGGCAAGCACAAGAAGTACTGCGACGGCTCGATCGCCGAGTTCCGCGCGTACGCCGAGCGCCTGTCCGGGCAGGATCTGTCCGGATTGTTCAACACCTGGCTCTACACCAAGGGCAGGCCCAATGTAGCGACCTCGCCGTCACTCTCCGCTGCGGTCAAGCCCGCATCCTGGGAGTTCATTCGGATGAGCCACGAGCACTAGGTACACGATCAGTCACATGAAGTGAAAGGGGCCGCCAGCTATTGGGGGCCCCTTTCGCATGGGATAAGTTCTATGAATGTCGTCTCGGCTCCGGGTACCCCTTCTGATCGCCCTGTTGCTCTTCGTGATCGCTGGCGGTGCCGGCTTCTCGATGTTCGCCGGGCACGGGGTCACCGAGCGGGTCGACGCCGCCGGCGCGACCGGCAACGACCTCGTCGTCGAGGTGCCACGCGGTGAGGCCCAGGCCGCCGACCAGGCCGCCACCCGTGGCGACGCCCGCGGGGCGGGCGACTCCCGCGAGGCCCAGGTGCTGACCCTCGTCAACAACGAGCGCAAGACCGCTGGCTGTGCCGCGCTGACCGCCGACACCCGGCTCGCCGTCTCCGCCCGGATGCACTCCGCCGACATGATCAAGCGCGGCTTCTTCGACCACAACAACCCCGACGGCAAGTCCCCCGGGGAGCGGATCGCCGCGGCGGGCTTCACCGGCGGCGCGTGGGGCGAGAACATCGCGGCCGGCCAGCGCGACGCCGCCTCGGTGATGAAGGCCTGGATGAACAGTCCCGGCCACAAGGCGAACATCGTGAACTGCAAGTTCAAGTTCCTCGGGGTGGGCGTCGCCGACGGCTCCGGCAGCAAGTACGGGATCTACTGGACGCAGAACTTCGGCGGATAGGTGGAGCAGTCGGTCGGGGCGCGGCTGCGTGCCCTCCGCCTGACCCGGGGCCTCACCCAGCGCCAACTCGCCGAACCGCACTACACCCGCGCCTACCTGTCGATGGTCGAGGCCGACCGGGTGCCGGCCTCCGAGGACCTCCTGACGTATCTCGCCGACAGGCTAGAGATCACGATCGGCGACATCACCGGCGACGCCGCGAGGTTCGAGGGCCTCTGCCGGACCGCTGAGCACCACCTCCTCCTCGGGGGGTACGCCGAGGCGGCCCGCCTGTTCGCCGCCGCGGCCGCCCTGCCCGTCGCCGACCGGGACACCGCCGCGTGCCGCCAGGTGACCGCCCTGGCCCTCGCCGGTGACACCCAGGCGGCCGTCCGGCACGGCGAGGCCCTGGTGGCCGAACACCCCGGCCCGCGCGCGTACGCGGCCCTGGTCATGCCCTACACCATCCTCGGCGCGTCCCGCCGGGTCGCCGACGCGGCCGACCGGGCCCTGGCGACCCTGCCCGACGACGCCCCCGACGAGCTGCGGATCTTCGTGTACCGCGCCGTCACGCACTCCTCCATCAACCAGCACAGGTTCGCCGAGGCCGCCGGGTACGCGCACCGCGCCCTCGCCCTGTGCGCCCCCGACTCCGTGGACGCCGGACTGTGCCGCCTCGCCCTGGCCTCCGCCCGGATGGAGGCCCTGGACTGGGACGCGTCGGCCGGCGAACTCCGGCTCGCCGTGGCCGCCCTGGCCGGCACCAGCTACCAGTTGCAGGCCCGCACGATGCTCGCCGAGGCGCTGCTGCGGCAGGGGGACACCGCGGGTGCGCTCGGGGCGCTGCCGGACGCGGCCGAGCTCACGGGCTGGCTGCTGGGGTACGCGTACCGGATCAGGGGGCTGCTCGGCCCCGACGAGGCGAGCCTGCGGCTGTCGATGGACGTGTTCGAGGAGTTGGGGGCGGCGCGGGAGCTGGTGGAGTCGGGGCGGGCGCTGGGGCGGATGTTGGCGGCCCGGGGGCGGCTGGCGGAGTCGGTGGCCGCCTACCAGCGGGGCCTGTCCTCGGCCACGCCCCCGGAGTGCCCCTGACGAGGCGGCGGTGACCGTCGGGCGGCGGTGGCCGTCCAGTGGTCGGGCCGGAGTTCGGTGACCACTAGGCGGAGCAGCCGGAACGTTCGCCGAGCCGGTGGAACGTGACCGTCACGCGGTAGCCCCGGCCGGTCGCGTCCGGCGGCAACCGGCGCGTCCCCACCGCCAGGCGCAGGCAACGCTCCCCGTCCCGCCGCTCGCCCCGGACCAGCGGGATCCCGCTGTCGGGGGTCAGCCGCCAGCCGGCGTCCCGGGCGACCCGCTCGTAGTGCCGGGTGAGCTCCTCGGTGGACAACGTCGTGCTGTAGGTGAGTTCGCGGCCGCCGATCGGCTCGCCGTCGCGTTCGCACGGTTGCCAGTCGTGCGGGCCGTCGACCGGGGCCGCGTCCGGGGGCGGGCGGGTGAAGACGGGGTCGGCGCCCAGGCGCGCGGGCAGGCCGGGAACGTGGTCGCAGGCGGGGAAGCGAATCAGGCTCGCCGGGCCCCGGACCGCGACGAACACGAGCAGGCCGCCGACCCCGAGGGCCAGAACGGCGAACGCCACACTCGAACGGCGGAATGCCACGACCCGACCCTACGGTCCCCGGTCCACTGGTACCCGTCTCGATTTCTCGACCCTGGCCCCCGGTCCGCGCGGGATGGCGACGGGGCGCGGCGGGACCCTGCGGCGGTCGCCGACGGGCCGAGCCGGGCCACCCCGCGCGCGGCGCCCGGGCCGGGCTACCCCGCGCGCGGCGGCCGGGCCCCGGGCGGCGGGCTGAGCGCGGCGGCGCACGCCCGTTCCAGCAGCTCGATCGCCTCCCCGAAGCGTCCCGCCCCGGCCAGCGCGCGTGCCTCCCCGGTCAGCGCCGCGATCTCGTCCACCGGCGGCGGGGCCAGCAGCCGCAGCAACGGCCACCGCACCAGCAGCGCCAGGGCCCGCTCCGGCGCCCCGTGCGCGATCAGCATCGCCGCCGCCGCGCCCGGCTCCGGCCCGGGCTGGACCAGCAGCAACGCCCGCCCCCGCAGGGCCTCGGCCTGCGCGGTGGACCCCAGCGCCCGGTACGGCTCCTGGAGCGCCGCGCACAGCCACACCACCCAGTCGGGATCGGGGTGCGCGGGCAGCCCGGCGAGCGCGCCCTCCCCGAGGTGCGCCGCGTACTCCGGTTCGCCCGCCGCGGTCAGGCACCCCACCCGGCGCGCGGTCGCGTACTGCGGGACGGCGTCGGGGAGCCGGGCCGCCGCGGTGAACAGCTGGTCGGCCTCCGCCCACCGCCCGGCCTCCAGGGCCTGCTGGGCCTGGCCGCACGCGTCCCAGAACGTACCCCCGACGAACGAGGCGCCGTGCGGCCGGAGCCAGGCGCGGGCGAGCCGGAGGGCGCGGTCGTGGCTGGCGTCGGGGACGGGGCCGGTGCGCAGTTCGGCGACGGTGAGGCCGAGGGTGGCGGCGAAGTGTTCGAGCAGGTCGGGGGAGGGTACGGCGCGGTCGGCCTCCACGGTGGACACGTAGGCGCGGGAGCAGGCGGCCCCGGCGAGGGCCTGCTGGGTGAGCCCGCGGGCGGTCCGCAGCGCGCGCAGGCGTGTGCCAAACGTTTCCATCCCGAAAGTCTAGGGCCTGCACCCATTGACCACGGTCTCTTTGCGCCGAGATACTTCGACCCGGGTAAATCATCGACTTACCTAAGTATCTCAATCCTTTACCTTGCAGGGAGGCAACGGTATGAGAGCAGGGAAACTCGTCCTGGGGGCCACACTGGTCCTCGCGGCGCTGGCGGTGCCGGCGACGGCGGACGCCCGGACCACCGGGGACCGCAGCGGCGGCTACGGCACGGTGGCCGCGCTCCCCGACACCCCGTCGGCGCAGGCCCGGCGCGCCGAGGCGGTCGCCAAGTTCCGCGAGCTGCACGAGATCCGCAAGGCGCGGAAGGCCGGCGTGCAGGGTGCTGCCGCCCAGCTGCACCACTTCTGGGGCGTCGAGCCCACCAACGCCTCCGGCGACGGCCTCCAGGCCACCCAGAGCGTCGTGCCGACCTGGAAGACGAGCAAGGACGGCGACTTCATGTACACGCCGACCATGAAGCCCCCGGGCGGCTCGTGCATCGAGATCACCACCGCGTACTGGCGCTACAACGGGACCAACACCAACGAGGTCTGGGCCTGGGACTGGTGCGGCGAGGGCGGACCGAAGAAGGAGGTGAACATCGACGCGGCGTTCCTGGCGAAGTACACGACGACGGTGGACGGGCGGCCCGCGTACACCGTGAAGGTCGAGCGGACGGTCGTGGCCAGCAACACGTGGACCGCGTACCTGTTCAACGTGCAGACCAACGCCTGGGACACCTTCTACACCCAGAAGGGCACCGACAAGAGCGAGCTGCCGTACGGCTGGGACATCTTCGAGTTCTACGCCTCCAAGAACCCGGCGACCGGCCAGGCCTACTACTGCGCCGACATGCCCAGCACCGGCTTCGACTCCAGCGGGATCAAGCTCCGCAAGAACGGCGTGTGGAGCCCGGCGACGGCGGCCAACTCGCCGTGGGAGCCCTACGTGAACCCGACCGGCAGCACCTACTGGTGCAACACCCTGAAGTTCCAGAAAATCGGGGCGAACGACCGTTGGACGGTACGCAAGTAGCGCGGCTTCGTCCGGGGCGGACGGCCCGGTCCGCCCCGGCCGGAGTGAGATGTGTCCGGTCGGCACCGGGTGGCGGGGAATTCGGTGCCGTGCGGGTCGGGGCGGCTGCTAGCTTCGTCAGGATTCTCTGACGACGAATGGTGGACATGACACCCGAACTCGTGCTGCGGCCCCTGGCTGACGCCACCGAACTGCCCCTTTTCCGGTCCCTGCCGTACGTGCTCGACCACGAGCTGGCCGACGACCTGGCCACCGGCCGGCGCCGCCCGGAGTGGATGTGGGTGGCGCTGCGGGCCGGCAGGGTCGTCGCCCGGCTGGCGTTCTGGTCCCAGCCCGGCGCGGTGGCACCCGAGTCCTTCGACTTCTTCGACCTCGACGGTGCCGACCCCGACCGGGTGGCCGCCGGGACCGCGCTGCTCGCCGCCGCGACGGCCGCCGTGCTGCCGGCAGGGGCCGCGCGGCCGGACTTCATCCGCTTCCTGCCGCCGGACTGGCGGGACGAGCCGGCGACCCGACAGGCCACCGAGGACCTGCTCGGCGTACTGACGGCGGCCGGCGCGGAGCTGTTCGTGGAGCGGCTGCGGCTCGAATGGCTGCCGGGTACGCCCGTACCGGAGCCGTCGGGGCGGCTGGAGTTCACCCCGGTCACCGACGAGGCGGAACTGGTCGAGCTGATGGCGTGGGTGCTCGACGGCACCCTGGACGCGTACAGCCGGGCCGACCTGGAGTCGATGACCCCGGCGGAGTCCGCAGCGGCGCAGTTCGACGAGGAGTTCGCGCATTTCCGGAGCCCGCGCGACTGGTGGCGGATCGGCCGGCTGCCCGGCGGTGGGCCCGTCGGGTTCGTGGTGCCGGCCCGCAACGACTACAACCCGATCATCGCGTACGTCGGGGTGCTGCCGGAGCATCGGGGCCGCGGGTACATCGCCGACCTCCTGGCCGAGGGGACCCGGATCCTGGCCGGGCAGGACGTGCCCCGGATCCGGGCGGCCACCGATCTGGGGAACGTGCCGATGGCTGCGGCGTTCGCCCGGGCCGGGTACCGGACGTTCGAACGGTCGGTCGTCCTGCGCTGGCGATGAGCGCCCCCACGCCGGCGGGCCAAGGCCGAGCGCCCAATCGTCCACACGGCTGCTGGGTGGGCCGCGTTCACGGCCGGCGCGAAGTCATGCGAACTCGACGTCCGACCGTCATGCACCAGGTCGCGGGCCGACGTCCTCCAGGTCGGCAAGACTGCCTCGGACCATGTCGGCGTTCGCCCGGTCACCGTTTTCCTCGAACGCCTCCACCGCCCCCACCCAGCACCGACGAGCCTCGTCAGCGCGGTCTGCCGACTGGTACACGAGGCCGAGGTTGAACAGTGCCGTCGCCTCACCGTGCCGGTCCCCGGCCTCCCGGAGGACCACCGTTGCCTGTTCGTGAACGGCGATCGCCTCCTCGAACCGGCTTACCGTGTGCAACGTGATCCCGAGGTTGTTCAGCGCCAGGCCCTCGCCGTGCCGGTCGCCGATCTCCCGGCAGATCGCCAGATCGCCTTCCTGCGCGGTGATCGCCTCCTCGAATCGACCTACCTTCTGCAACGCGTTTCCGAGGTTGTTCAGCGCCATGCTCTCGCTGTGCCGGTCGCCGGTCTCCCGGTGGACGAGGGCGGCCTGTTCGCAGGTGGTGATCGCTTCCTCGAATCGGTGCACCCCCTGTAACGCGAGGCCGAGGTTGCTCAGTGCGGTTCCTTCGCCGTGCCGGTCGCCGGTCTCCCGGTAGATGAGGATGGCCTGTTCGCAGGTGGTGATCGCTTCCTCGAATCGGTGCACCCCCTGTAACGCGAGGCCGAGGTTGCTCAGTGCGGTTCCCTCGCCGTGCCGGTCGCCGATCTCCCGGCAGATGAGGGCGGCCCGTTCGCAGGCGGCGATCGCCTCCTCGGCTCGGCGCACCAGCCGTAGTGCGTTTCCGAGGTTGTTCAGCGCCATGCCCTCGCCGTACCGGTCGCCGATCTCCCGGTAGATGAGGGCGGCCTGTTCGTACGCGTCGATGGCGGTCTCGAACCGGCGCACCTCCTGCAACGCGTTTCCGAGGTTGTTCAGCGCCGTGGACTCACTGCTGCGGTCGCCGATCTCCCGGCAGATGAGGGCGGCCCGTTCGCAGGCGGTGATCGCCTCCTCGAATCGGCGTACCTGCCACAGTGCGAGTCCGAGGTTGTTCAGCGCCCTGGCTGCCCCGCGGCGGTCGTGGAGGGCGCTGCTGGCGGTGACGGCCAGCTCGGCGAGGGTGACCAGTTCGGTGAGGTGCCGTCGCCAGGACAGAAACTCCGTCAGGATGGCCGGAAGGCTGGCGGCGGTGTGGTGGTCGCCGTTCGTTGCGGCGTGGGTGGCGGTGGCGATGAGGTTGGGGTGTTCGGCGTCCAGCCATGCCAGGGCGTCGGCGCGCCCGGCGAACCGGTCGGGCACGGCCTGTCCGGGCAGGGCGCGCAGGTGGTCGTCGGCGGCGTCCGCGGTGGTCAGGTAGTAGGCGGTCAGGCGTTCGTGGGCCGCGGTCTCGTCCGCCGCATGGACGCGGGCGGTGGACGTGTGCAGACGGATGAGGTCGTGCATCCGCCACCGGCCCGCCCCCGACGGCTCGATGAGATTCGCGTTGCGTAGGACCCGGAGGTGCCGGCGCACCGTCGTCGCCGGCTCGTCGGTCATGGCGACGACGGTCTCGGTGGCGATGTCGGGGCCGGGATTGAGCGTCAGCAGGCGCAGCAGTCGGGCGGCCTGTTCGTCGCGGGTGGTCAGGTGCCGGAGCGACAGGTCCAGGACGGCGGCCACGCTGCGGTCGCCGTAGACGAGGTCCTTCAACCGGGTCGGAGCCGACAGGTCGGCGGCCAGTGCCGTCACGGTCAGGTCGGGGTCGTCGGCCAGGATCGCGGCGGTGATCCGCAGGGCCAGGGGCAACCGGCCACAGAGTTCGGCCAACCGGAGCGCCGCGTCGGGGGCGGTGACGATTCGCCGGTCGGTCGTGTCCCGCGAACGCAGCACCTCGTCGAGGAGTTGGACGCAGGCGTCGTCCTCGAGGACGTCCAGCTTGAAGATCGCGACCCCGGGCAGTTCACCCAGGGTGTGGCGGGAGGTGATGAGTACCCGGTGCGCCCGGTGCCGGGGTAGCAGCTGTGCGACCTGGGTGGAGCCGGAAACGTTGTCCAGGACCAGCAGCACCGGTTGGCCCGCTGTGGCCCGTGCGGTCAGGAGCTGGTGGTAGACGGCCGCCTGCTCACCGATGGTCGCGGGCATGTCAGCAGCCGGAACGCCCAACGCGCGCAGCATCGGCGCGAACACCGCGTCGGCCTCCACCCGGCCGCCGGGGTCGTAGCCCAGCAGGTCGGCCATCACCGCCCCGCCGGTGAACCACCCGCGCCCGACCGCCACGGCGGCGGCATGCCGGGCCAGGGCGGTCTTGCCGACCCCGCCCAGACCCGCAACAGCGGACACCACCGTCGCACCCGAGAGCGGCCCCGCCGGATCCAGCCGGGACACCAGGTCGGTGACGTGGGTGTCACGGCCGACGAACACCTCGCCGAGGCCGGCGTCCGGGCCGAGCACGGGTTCGACCACGGCCACGGGGCCTGGCCGGGCGGCCTCGTACACGTTGATCGTGCCGTCGCCGACCATGTTGACCCGGGCCTGGCCCGACGCGTCCACCTCCTGGCGCACGCCAGCATGGCCGGGCGTGTCCACGTCCTGATTCAGGCCGGTGGCCGGGCTCTGGCCCGACGCGTCCACCTCGTGTGACACTCCGCCGGTCGGGCCCCGGCGTGGCGTGCCCGCGTCCCGGTGCGCGCCGGTCGGCCCGGGGCGGGGTTGCGGCGGGGTGGTCACTACTCGTTGACCGTCATGCTGCCCTGGCCGACCACGTTCACCCGGGCCTCGTCGAAAGCCTTGACCTCCTGGCGGACGTCACCCGTCCAGGCCTGGTCACCGGTCGGCGCGGCCAGGTCCTCGCGGAGCAGTCGGCGCAGCTCGTCGGCGACCTGCGGATCGGCGGCCAGCAGGCGTCGCAGGCGGCCCTGCCACTCGCCGACCAGGGCCTCGGCCACCGTCGCGTCGCCGGCCTCGCGGGCGGCCAGCAGCTCGGCGCGCACGTCGACGAGCTCGGCCTCCAGGACCTCGGCGCGTTGCGGCCACACCCGCCGCCACAGGGATCCCATCGCCGTCTTCGTGATCTGCCACGCGTCGGTGGCCAGCAGGCCCACCACCGTCGTGCCCGCCGCCGAGGCCAACGCCACCAACTCCGCGTCCACCACACACCACCCTTTGCCTGGTACGGAATCCACCCATGACGTTAGGCGCACACATCGATCCACTTCGGCAGCGCGGGAGTCGCGTCGGCGACAGCTGGGCGGGACCGCGCACGGCGCTGGTGGTGCGGGGCCGTGCCGGGGAGGTCTGGTGGGTCACCGTGCCGGGGAGTGGCTGCTGGGGGCCGTGCCGTGGGCTCCCTGGGCGTGACCGTGCCGGGTGGGCCCGGGGGCGTGACCGTGCCGTGGGCTCCCAGGGGCGTCACCGTGCCGGGGGCTGGCTGGGTGGGGACCGTGCCGGGTGCGGGCCCGCGTTGTGACCGTGCGGTGGGAGGCCAGCCGAAGCGCCCCCGTGGGTGACCGTGCCGTGGGAGGGCTGGTCGGTCACCGTGCCGGGGGCGCGCCGATTCGTACTCGGATGAAGGTTCTAGCGGTTGTGCCAGGCGCGGAGCAGCGCCACTTCCTCTTCCGGGGTGAGGCCGGCCGCCAGGGCGGGTTCGGTCTTCTGGCCGCGCCACCAGTCGAGCGTGGTGCGGGCCGTCTCCGCCGCGCTGCGCACCGTGAGGCCGGCCGCCGTCGCGGGGGTGGTGTCCCGGCAGAGCATGCCGGCGTACTCCCGCCACACCCACAGCGGCAGCGAGTGCGGGCCGGCCCAGGGCTCGACGCCCCGGTCGAGCAGGAAGTCGTGGTCGACCCAGGTCAGTTTGGCGTTGGAGCCCACGCCGGAGGCGATCTCGGTGAGCAGGTCGCCGAACGGCCGGGCCGGCCCCGTCCCGTCGAACGTGCCCGTCAGGCCCTGCGTGACGCCCCGCAGCAGCCAGCTCGACAGGTCCGCGACGTCCACGTACTGCACGAGGCGCTCCGGCTCGCCCGGCACCAGCACCTCGCCACCCTTGGCGAGCCGCAGCGGCCAGTAGGAGAACCGGGGGATCGCGTCGCCGGGGCCGACGATCAGGCCGGCCCGGCAGATCAGCGCCGGCACCCCGCTGCTGCGGACGGCGTCCTCACAGGCCACCTTGTTCGGCCCGTAGCCCTCGGCGTCGGGGTCGTGCAACGGCGTCTGGTGGGCGAGTTGCCCGGGAACGGACTGGTCCGCGTACGCCGAGATGCTCGACACGTACGTCCAGTGCGCGACACGCCCGGCGAGCGCTTTCACCGCCTCACGGACATGCTCGGGATTGCTGGACACGTCGACGACCGCGTCGAACGTCTGGTCGGCCAACGGATCGAGCCCCACAGACCTGTCGAGCTGGACAAACGTCGTCCCGGCCGGCGCCGTCCCGCTCTTTCCACGGGAGGCGCAGGTCACATCGTGGCCGGCGGCGATGGCTTGACCGGCGATGGAGCGGCTCAGGAACACGCTCCCGCCGAGGATCAGCATGCGCATCCGGCAAGTATGCCCCGTGGAGTGCCACGAGGTGGGCCTCGGACGCCTAGGCTATGCATCGTGAGCGAGCTTCTTGTCTGGATCGACTGTGAGATGACCGGCCTCGACCTTGGGCGTGACGCCCTGATCGAGGTGGCGGCATTGGTGACCGACCCCGAGC
The DNA here is from genome assembly GCF_053902585.1 of Longispora urticae. Classification (NCBI taxonomy): domain Bacteria; kingdom Bacillati; phylum Actinomycetota; class Actinomycetes; order Micromonosporales; family Micromonosporaceae; genus Longispora; species Longispora urticae. Next base: position 65,914 of record NZ_JAQZSH010000008.1, on the reverse strand, counting down.
TGAACGTGCTCGGAGACGGGGTCGACATCGTCATCAAGGCCCCCGACGAACTGCTGAACGGCATGGTCGAGGTGGTCCGCAAGATGCACTCGAAATCCGGCCTGACCAAGGAAGTGCGTAACGCTACCGTTACGGTGGGTCAGGCGGAAGAGATGATCATGGAGTACGTGTCCCAACACGTCCCCAACCCGCGCACCGCCCCGCTGTGCGGCAACTCCATCGCGACCGACCGCGGCTTCATCGCCCGGGACATGCCCATCCTCGACGCGCACCTGCACTACCGCATGATCGACGTCTCCTCCATCAAGGAGCTGGCGCGCCGGTGGTACCCGCGGACCTACTACGGTCAGCCCGCCAAGGGCCTGGCGCACCGGGCGCTCGCGGACATCAAGGAGAGCATCCGCGAACTGGAGTACTACCGCCGCACCCTGTTCGTCCCCGGCCCCGGGCTGGACGTCGACGGGGCCAAGGCCGTGGCGGCGCAGGTCGTGGCGGAGATGCCGATCGGGGAGTAGCCCGTCGCGCCCCTCGGTGGGCGCGACGCCACCAGTCGGCTCGGCCGAGCGGACTGGCTGGACGCTGTGGTGGTCCGACCTGGGCGTTCGACCCGGGAAACGCGAAGAGGCCCGATCCGGAGATCGGGCCTCTCGCACTTGCAGGGTGACTGACGGGACTCGAACCCGCGACCCCCGGGACCACAACCCAGTGCTCTACCAGCTGAGCCACAGCCACCATGCGCCCCATTGCCTGGGGCGACGACCCATCATAGCCGGATCCCACGGGTACCGCACCAGCGGGTTGCCCGGGCGCGGCGGCGACCCCCGGATTGGCTCGCCCGAGGGGGTGCGTGTTAATGTTCTCTCCGTTGCAAGCGAGCGCCGCTAGCTCAATTGGCAGAGCAGCTGGCTCTTAACCAGCGGGTTCGGGGTTCGAGTCCCTGGCGGCGCACAACAGATAGGCCCCGGTCTGCGGAGACGCAGGCCGGGGCCTTTTTCGTCTCCACGACTCCCCGTCGGATGTGTCGAGATCGCCCCGACCGCGCGGCCGCTCGACTGCTGTCACCCTCATGGCCGCCCGGATGTCCTCCCTGGATCCGCGTGGCCCCCGCCCGCCGCCTCTGCATAACCTCGCCACTTTTATGCAGTTATTTGTCCTCTTTGTCTTATTTGTCTGATTATGATGCTGAGTCGTGGTGGATGCTCAGGGCCCGGAAGCGGCCGACGTGGTCATTCTCGGCGCGGGCCCCGCCGGGCTGGTCCTCGGCAACCTGCTGCACCGTGCCGGCGTCGACTGCGTGATCCTCGAACGCGGGACCCGGGCCGACGTGCAGACCCGGGCCCGCGCCGGCTTCCTCGCCGCGAACACCGTGCGGATCCTGGACCGCCACGGTCTGGCCGAGGGGCTGCACCGCGCCGGCCGCGAGCACAGCCGGTGTGAGTTCCGTACCGACGACGGGCGCTTCACCCTGGACTACGCCACCCTCGGCCGGGGCGAGCGGCACACCGTCTACCCGCAGCAGGACCTGGTCACCGACCTACTGACCGAGTACCTCGCGGCAGGTGGGCGGATGCACTTCTCGACCGAGGCGCTCGCTGTGACCGGGGCGGACTCCACCCGACCCCAGGTGACCGCGCGCGGCCCGGACGGGGCTGTGGGGCGCTGGCGGGCCCGGTACGTGGCCGGCTGCGACGGCCGGCACGGCGCGGCCCGGCGCTCCCTGCCGGCGGGCGCGGCGCCCCGCCGGCACCACGACCACGGGGTGACCTGGCTTGCCGTCCTCGCCGAGGCCCCGCCCAGCCTGGACGCGGTGGGCTACGCCGTCCACGACCGGGGGTTCGCCGGCCACATGGCGCGCGGCCCGCAGATCACCCGCTACTACCTGCAGTGCGAGCGCGGCACCGCCGCCGGGACCTGGACCGCGGAACGGATCTGGGCGGAACTGTCGGTCCGGATGCGCGCCGAACGCTATGGGCCCCTGCGCCAGGGGCCGATTCTGGACCGGACCGTGTTCGACCTGGAGTCCGACGTGCTCGAACCGCTGCGGCACGGCTCGCTGCTGCTGGCCGGGGACGCGGCGAGCCTGATCAGCCCGTGTGCCGCGAAGGGCGCGAATCTCGCGGTCCTGGAGGCCGAGCTGCTGGCCGAGGCGCTGGTCGACGACCTCCACCACGGCAACCCCGGACCGCTGACCGGCTACTCCGAGCGGGCGCTGACGCACGTCTGGCGGGCGCAGGAGTTCACACACTGGATGGTCCGGCTGTTGCACGCCGCGTCCCCGTTCGACCGTGCCCTGCTGCGTTCCCGGCTCGCGTCGCTGCGCACGTCCCGCAGCACGCAGGACTGGTTCGCGGAGAACTACCTCGGGGTGTGACCGCCCCGACAAACGCCACCGATCAGAGAGCGCACGCGATGATGACGACCACCCATGACACGGACCGGCTGCGAGCGACCGCGGAGTTCGTCCGCGAGCACGACGCCGCCGCGTTGTTACCGTTCCTGCTGCCGGACCTCGACGGCCTGGAGACCCGCGCGCTGGCCGACCGGTGCCGGTTCTCCCACGCCGCGCTGGTGGTCTTCCCGCCGGACCAGGAGACGCTGCGGGCCGAGTTGGCCGCGTCGGGCCTGGTGCCGGACGGGGCCCCGCAACCGAGCGTGGTCGTGCGCGACCGGTTGGCCGCGCGCCACCGGTGCCGCGCGGACACCCTCGACGTGACGATCCTGCGTCCCGAGGTGTCCGGGCCGGACGGCGTGCGCCGGACCGTCGAGGTGTTCGTGCTGCCCGTCCCGCCGGGCTCGGACCTGGCGGAGCTCGCCGGTCGCGAACGGGTCCGGGACGAAGAGGCGCACGTCGCCTTCGCGGTCGACGACCCCGATCCGCTGGTACTGCACGGGTTGCGTGCGATCCTGCTCCGGCGCGGTGCCGTCCCGGACGGCGGGGGCTACAACCCGCACGAGGACGCCACGGTGTTCTACTTCGGCACCCCGCGGGCGAAGGTGTGCTATCAGCGGATGGAACTGTACGTTCCCGGCGACCACCGCGACGTGCTCGACGCCCACCTCGGACAGCACGCAGAAGAGCCGGCCGAACGACTGCTGCGCCTGCTGACGGGCGCATGGACCACCCAGGCCCTCGCGGCGGCGGCCGAACTGGGGGTGCCCGACGCCATGGACACCGACGCGGACACGGACGTCACGGACCTGGCCGGCGCGACCGGCACCGATCCCGACGGCCTGGCCCGGCTGCTGCGGTACCTGGCGATGCTCGACGTGGTGGCACCGGGTGGCGACGGCTTCCGGCTCACCGAGCTCGGGGCGCTGCTCCGCGCCGACGGACCACACTCGATGCGCCCGCTCGCGCTGATGTAAGCCGGACCGTTCTACCAGTCCTTCGCCCACCTCGGACACGCCGTGCGCACCGGGCGGGACGCCTTCGAGCACACCTTCGGCGAGCACCACTTCGCCTACTTCGCCCGGCGCCCGGAGCTGGCGGACCTGTTCGACCGGTCGATGGCCGCCAGCTCGCGGATGTTCGAACCCGTCCCCGCGCATCCGGTGTTCGCCACCGCGCGACAGGTCGTCGACATCGCCGGCGGCAACGGTGAGCTGCTCGGCCGGATCCTGACCGCACACCCGCACCTGGCCGGGGTGCTGGTCGAACGGCCGCACGTACTGGCCGGCGCCCGACGCTCGCTGGCCGCGGCCGGTTGTGAGGAGCGTTGCTCCTTCGTGGCCGGTGACTTCGCCGACGTGCCACCGGGCGCCGACGTGTACGTCCTCGCCCGGATCCTGCACTACTGGGACGACGACCGCTGCCGGCAGCTCCTCCGGTACTGCGCCGAGGCCATGCCGGCGCACGCCACCCTGCTGATCGTGGAGCGGATCCTGCCCACCGACGGCTCGGCCTCAGCCAGAAGGCACGCCCTTCGCGTTTGAGCGTCGCCACGAGCTCGTCCTCGTCCACAGTGGCCGTCACGCGGTGGTTGGCGTCCTCGCGACTGACGCGGACGCCGCCGCCCTCCCGCTGAAAGGTCAGCTTGATGGGCTGGCCGGGGAAGTACGTGCTCGCCTCGTCCGCGCCCGCTCTGAGCTTGGTGGCCATGCCGATCAGGTAGCCCCACAGCCAGTTGACGTCATCCCAGGCGCTGATCCCGGTGAGCGTCGTGCCGTTGATGACGAGTTCGATGGCGCCCTCGACCCCACAGTGACTCGGTCTGTTGCCCTCGTCACCGAAGGTGCTCCGGCCGTGACCCGGTAGAACCTCAGGGGCGGCGCAGGAACACCAGGCCGCCGGAGCCCGGATGTTGTCCGTCGGGGGCGGCCTGATAGGTGATCAGCACCTCGACGACCTCGTAACCCCGCTCGACGGCGGCCTGGATGATCGCCGTCGAGCCGGACGGATAGCCGGGCGGGTCTTCGAACTCGATGATGGCGACCCGCACCCCGGGGTACCGGCGCTCCACGAACGAGAACATCGTCGGTACGAGCCCGGAGATGTCGGCGGGGCGGCTCTCGCTGGCGAGGTACCGACCCGTCCGCCGCAGTTCGTGGACCGAGTCCACCAGGTCGGGATCGCCGTGGTCCTTGAACGTGCCGCGGGTCCTGGGGTGGGGCGGTGACGTCAGCAGGATCGCCGGCCGCGGGTCCGGCGGGGCGTCGCCGTGCTCCTCGCGAATGCTCAGGCAGGTGACGTCCAGGTCGGTGGCCGCGGGACCTCCCGCGAGGTCCTCGGTGATCCAGCGCAGGCGATCCCCGAACGACGGCCCCGACGGGAGCTCGCTTTCCGCCACCAGGCACGCGGTGGCGAGCGTCAGCACGGAGCGGTCGGGCGATGTCCACTCCGCTGCGGCACGTCGGAGGTCGGCGGCGTCCGGGTCCGGCCCGGCGGTCTCCAGCAGCCGCTTCCACGCCCCGATGTCGTAGGGCCGGCATTTGGTGAGGGCGAACAGCGCGCGAGGTGGATACACCTCGAACCCTCTGAACGCCATGTCCTCGCAGCGGGCGGCGACGGCGGCGCTGCCCGCGCCGCACAGCGGGTCGACGACGAGCTCGGCGGACGGCGCCAGGTCGCGGGCCAGCGAGATGAGGTGCCCGACCTCGCGAACCGTTCGCCCGTCCGGTACCTGGAACCAGCGGTCCACTGGTTCGCTCTCGTCGGGCAGGAAGGAGAACCGGTGGTAGTGATCGGGTGCGAAACGCTGGTTCTCGCGCATCATCACGTCAGGACCCCGCCTCATCCATACATCGACATACGTATGATGCCATCATGCGCCCGCCGCGTCATGGCAGTGGTTTCCCCGATCAAGGCCACACTGTGAACATTCAGGCTGCGATCGAACGAATCGGACCGTACATCACGAGAACCCCGTGTGAGCTCGCACCCGACGGCACCTGGCTGAAGCGGGAGGACCTTCAGCGATGTGGATCGTTCAAGGTCCGCGGCGTGCTCAACCATGTTCTCTCCGCACCCGGGTCGGAGGTTCGGTCCGGCGTCGTCTGCGCCTCCTCCGGAAACACCGGCCGTGCGTTGTGCTTCGTGGCCGAGATGATCGGCACCGGCGCGCACGTGTTCCTTCCCGCGCGCACGGCTGCCCACCGCATCGCCCGGCTGAGCGCCGCCGGGGGCACCGTCCACCTCGTCGACGGGGATTTCGCGGACGTGTCACGGCACGCGGGTGGGTTCGCGCGGGAACACCGGATGCTCTTCTGTTCGCCCGGTGCCAGTTGGCAGTTCGTCTACGGTGTCGCCACCGTGGCGGTGGAGGCCTTCGCCCAGGCCGACATCGAGGCGATCTGGGTGCCGGTCGGCGGCGGGGGCCTCGCCGTCGGGGTCGGTCTCGCGGCGGCGGCCCAGGTCGGGAAGCCGCGCGTGGTGGGCGTCCAGGTCGAGGCCTCACCTTTCGTGTTCGACCTGTTCCACGGGCTGAGCGGGTCTCGGACCATTCCCGACGACTCCGTCGCGGACTGCCTCACCGGAAACCTCGAGGACGGCGCGATCGTCAAGGACGAGCTCTTCGACGTGCTGGACGATGTGCTCCTGGTGTCCGAGAGCAGGCTGGTGGGGGCGACGTCGCTGCTCGGGTCGCTGGGAATCCGCGTCGAACCTGGTGCGGCGGCCGGATACGCCGGCGCTCTGGCGGCTCGCGGTTCTCGCGACGACGGCCGGCGGACGCCGTGGTGTGCGGTGCTCACCGGCGACGACTGGCCCGTCAGTCTCTGACGTGGGTCCGCTTCAACCACCTGCCACGGGTTCCGTACCTGGCGTGGAAGGGTTTGCGACCGTGCACGGCGCGCAGATTGTCGATCACGAGGAGATCGCCGGGTGACAGCGCGACACTGTCCAGGCGCCCTTCGATCTGCGAGCACAGGCGCGCCATCGCGTCAGCATGCGGCCCGTCCGGCGCCGCCGTCATGAAGTACGGGTCGAGCCGGATCGTGATGTCCTCCACCGGGCCGGTCAGTATCGGATAGCGGCGCTCCTGCCGCTCCCGGCCCACATGGGACAGGTCGGGCCTGAAGCCGAAGCAGGGTGTCCGCAGCGCCACCAGGTCGCGGTCAGTGAGCTGGAGCCCCGAGATGGGGCCGAACGTCGTCTCGGCGCGCTCGTCGTTGCGGAGGCACAGGAGGCCTATGAAGGCCGGGGGATGAGTCTGGTACGCGTCCTCGGTGTGCCAGCGGATGGTCTCGGCGCTACCCGAACTCACCTGCTCGTGCGCGTGCGTCCGGTGGGCGACGATGTCCTGGACGAGCCTGCCGTTCTGCTCGTCCGGCCATCCGAACGCCGTTCCCAGGGCGGCCGATATCAGGGCCGCCATCGCGTCGTACGGGGTGAAGGACCGGACCTGGCTCCAATGCTCCGGCGTGGGACCGAGATCGTCGTCGACGACCTGGAGCCCCGACACCAGGGTCACGCCCGCCCGGCTGGGGACGAGGCGGGCGAGGTGTTCCCGCAGCCGGGGCGGGAGCTGTTCGGCGGTACCCGTGGCGGTGACGGCGGCCCTTCGGACCTGGCGTGCCTCGGCGTCGGTGAGTTCCAGTACACGCATCAACCTGCCCCCATCAGCTCGGACATGCGCACGCGTCCCCCGGGCCCCTAGCGCCGGCTCTGCCAGCGTCGGGCCAGTTGCGGGGTCAGCGACTCGCTGCCGCGACGGGTCAGGAACACCGCCGACAGCCCGGTCAGCGCCGCGCAGACCGCGGCCGCCCAGGCCCAGGACATGACGGGGCTGCCGTACCGGACCACGAGAACGCCGGACACGGGGGCGCAGGCGATGACGATGGACAAGGTCCACGTCACGACGGTCTGCCGGAACCGCATGAATATCGAGAACTTCGATCGTTCGTACAGCATCATGGCCACCGTCACGAACAGCGCGGCGCCCAGACCGGCCCAGATCGATGAGGACACCCGCCCGAACGCCACCGGCAGCGAGATCAGGAACGGGTAGACGCCGCCGAACTCGGACAGCGAGTTGCCCCACTTCATGTGATGGCTGAACACGTTGGTCCGCAACCGCGCGAGTTCTCCGGAGGTGTTCGCGTAGATGATCAGCGAGAATGTCGTCGCCAACGCGGCGCCCATCAGCACGATGCGGACCGCGTCGGGATAGAGCGGCGAGGTCAGCGACAGACCGAGCAGAAAGGTGATGGCGGCCAGGATGCCGCTCGAGGTCGCGACCCCCGCGGAGGTCTCGTCGGATTGCAGGGTGGCCAGGTCGTCGACTTCGAAGTGGGAGATCTCGAACATCGGACCCGTGGCGAGGGTGAAGGCTCCCGTGATGGCGTACCGGCCCAGGGAGAGCAGCGATTCGATGTGTGCCGTCGCCGACATGGGCACGAAGAAACGGTCATCCGGGTCGACGTACTCGGTCTTCACCTTGTACTGGCAGTAGTAGCGGTCGCGGCCGGGCCCGAAGTAGTCCTTCAGGAGCCGCCGTACCACGAATCCGTTCGACAGCAGCATCCTCAGCATCGCGTGGTTCGCCGGGCTGGTCACGGTCGAGACTGATTGTGACTCCAGCGTCGAGTGCAGGACGTTGCGTTCCAGCAGTTCGGTGAGCAGGAGAACTCCGAAACCCTGCCGGCGCCATTCGGGGTGCACCCCGATCGCGCTGACAAAGACGTGACTCGGGTTCGGCACCTCGTACGTCAGCAATGCGATCAGGCGGGACTCGACCGTGACCACGCGCACCCGGCCCGCTTCGACGGCACGTTCTATCTCACCGGCGACGGCTGGTTCGAGACTGAGGTCATCCTCCGGAAAGCACAGGCGATCGAGTTCGACGAGTGAAGGCAGGTCGGCCGTTGTCGCATCGCGCAGTACCGGTTTCGTACCCACTGTCCCATCACACCATGGGCCGTTGCCCATCGACAGCGGGCGATGGTGTCCCGTTTCCGACACCGTGGGCCCTCCGTGCCGCGGCGCCGGGACCTGCCGCTCGGTGCGGGACGGCAGCTCCACCGCACGCCCCGCAATTTCCACCAAATGGGCATTATTTTGTACCCAGCGGCAGGTTGTTGGATGCTCTCGACCCCCGCTAACCTGCTGCGAATCTAGTAGGTCTATTCATCACGGGGAATGTCTTGCGTACTTTACGCACAATTATGGTAATTGCCGGAGTCAGTGCCGGCATGCTGCTCACGGCCGGTCCGGCGCTCGCCGCTCCGCCCGCGGCGCCGTACAACTTCCTGAGCATCGACGAGGCCGGCCGCAACGTCGTGACCAGCCGCAACATCCAGATCTCGGCCTCCAACGGCGTGTCGGTGGAGCCTGTCAACGCCGGCATCACCCACGTCAGCATCACACCGCCGAGCGGGCAGAAGTTCCACGTCGGGACCTACGAGACGCTCCACGACAGCGATGCCACCCGGGCCGGCCTGGACGTCGTCCAGCACGAATGGGGCTGTGGCCCGGACACGGCGGGCACGCTGGACATCCGCGAGGTGAAGTACGACACGGAAGGTCGCATCAGCGTCATCGCGGCGTCCTACGTCTACGACTGCCGGGGTGGCATGGCCGGCGAGGTGCGGTGGAACTCGACCGTCGGCTACCAGGCGACGTCGACCTCCGTCGGCAACCTGACCTGGGGCGGTACCGAGATCGGCCAGGTCTCCGCATCGAAGCGGATCACCGTCACCGGTCAGGGCCCGCAGGCGACCCACTTCGGCGCGTCGGCGGTGACCGGGGCGCAGGAACCCAGCTTCCGGATCACGGCCGACGACTGCAAGGGCCGGGACCTCGGGTACGGCCAGACCTGCTTCGTCGAGGTCGCGTTCAAGCCGAAGGCCAAGGGACCGGCCGCCGCCACCGTCGAACTGACGAACGACACCCAGGCCGGGCGCGTCGCGGTCAGCCTCCAGGGCGAGGGTTTCGTGCCGGCCAGGGGCACCTACTACGCGGTGAGCCCGACCCGGATCCTCGACACCCGCAACGGCGGTGGCACGTACGGGCCGTACTCGGTGCACAACCTGCAGGTCACCGGTCAGGCGGGCCTGCCGGCCAGTGGAGTCTCGGCCGTGGTCGCCAACCTGACCGTCGTCGACCCGTCGGCGCCGAGCTACATCACCGCGTACCCCAAGGGCATCGCCCGCCCACAGGTCTCCAGCCTCAACTTCGCTGCCGGGTGGACCGGGGCCAACTCCGTCACGGTGCCGGTCGGCGCGGACGGGCAGATCTCCCTCTACCAGCACGAGGGCCAGGCCCACGTCCTGGTCGACGTGGTCGGCTACTACGCCGGATCCAACGACGTGCTCGCCACCAAGGGCCTCGGCAGCGACTACTACCCGGTGAAGGTCCAGCGGCTGCTCGACTCGCGGGACGACTTCCAGCGCCCGGTGCCGGGCGGCTACCAGGCCACCGTCCCGGTCGCCTACACCGGCCTGACCGAGAACATCACCGCGCTCGCGCTGAGCATCACGGCCGTCGACCCGACCGGCCCGGGCTTCTTCACCGCCTGGTCCGGGGACGGCCCGCGCCCGCAGACGTCCACGCTGAACTTCGCGCCGCACCGCACCGTGCCGAACATGGCGATCGTGCCGACGTCGAAGTGCATGCCCCGGCCGTCCTGCTCGCCGGACACCTCGGTCACCGTCTACAACCACTACGGCTCCGACACCCACATGATCGTCGACATCGTCGGCATCTACGTGAACGGCGCCCTGGAGCGCGGCCTGCGGTTCAACCCGGTACAGCCCGTCCGGATCACCGACACCCGCGACGGTCTCGGCGCCGGCCAGCTCGGCCCGCTGTCGACCACGACGATCCAGGCGCCGCCCTCGGTCGCCGGTGACAACACGATCGCCCTGTCGGCGAACGTCACCGCGGTCAACTCGACCGAGTCGACGTTCCTGACCCTGTGGCCGGCCCTCAACGGCAACCCGCCCCGGCCGACCGCCAGCAACCTCAACCCGGCCGCCGGACAGACCGTCGCCGTCGCCACGATCACCGAGATCGGCGAGACGAACAGGTTCAACGTGTACCACCACGGCGGGTGGTCCCACCTGCTCGTGGACGTGAACGGGACCTTCGAGTACCCGTGGTACAAGGTTCTGGCCGCCGATGACCGGGCGGGGTTGCGGTCGTTGTCGGCGGCACCGGGGCGGCAGTCGCCGGTCCCGTCGGGTGACCGGCTGCCGCCGGAGCTCTCCGCCAGCTAGCGGTCGACGTCCGCCAGCCGGGGAACTCCGTCCAGGGGTTCCCCGGCTGTTCCGTTCGGGCTCCACGGCGCCCGGGCCCGCAGCGCGGCCAGTGCGGCGGCCCGCAGCCCGGCCGTGTCCAGTGCCGCGTAGGCCGAGACGGCCTCGGCGTACGCCACCGGATCCGCCCCCTCGGCCACCCCGCGCGCCCGCGCACTGGACATCGTCGGATGGATCTGGTGCGGCGGGTCGAACCGTTCCGCCAACGCGACCAGCCGCGCCCCGGCCGCCGCCCGCCCCGACCGGATGTCCGCCACCCCCAACGCCGACAGCACGGCCCCACAGGCGGTCAGCTCCCTCAGATACCCGGCCGGCTGGGTCGCGGGAGTACGCAGCAGTGCCGTCACCTGCGCGGGCAGATCCGAGACGAGATCAGAGACCAGACCCACCTCATCGTGGTACGCGTGCGCGAGCACCGTCGCCGAGCGGCCCTCCAGGGTCCACACCTGCACACCGCGCGGATCGGGCCGGTAGTACGGATTCGCGGTACCGGCCATCAGCGCGGTCGTCTCCCGCCACCGCCGCAGGCCGTCGGCGACATCGCCCCGGGCGAGGCGGATCTCCGCGTCGACCACGAGCTTGGCCGGCTGCGCGAACGGGTCGGCCCGGTCGGGCACCTGGGCCAGCCAGTGTTCCGCGCCCGCGACGTCCCCGCGTTGCAGGGCGGCCATCACGAGGCCGATGACCAGGTCGTCCCGGTCCGGCCCGGACCCGATCCGCCGCAGCGCCTGTTCGAGGTGCGCGCGGGCCTGTTCGCCCTGCTCGGACAGCAGCGCCAGCCGGCCGATCCGGCAGTGCGCCTGGTACCGCATCCACTCGTTCGGCGCCCGTTCGAAGGCCGCGAGCATCCGGCGGGCCGCCGCGAGTGCCGCCGCGCGGTCGCCGGCGTGTTCGTCCCGCAGGCTCGCGACGGTGTGGGCGACCCCGGCCAGCAGGGGTTGGTCGCTGGCCCGCAGCCGGTCCAGCGCGGCCGGGTCGGGGGCGGCGCGGAACACGGCGGCGATGGCGCGCACCAGGGAGTCGGGCGGGGCCTCCGGCAGGCGGCGCAGGACGAGCAGGGAGCGGAGTTCGAACCCGCCCTGGGTGAAGGCGCTCAGCGCGCACACGGTGGCGGCGGTGCGGGTCACGTCCACGTACGGCGGCTCGGGGTGGTAGTGCGACAGCACCCGGGCGCACTCGCCGGCGACCTCCGCGATCCGCGCGTAGCTGGAGCCGACGTACCACCACGGGCCCAGTGCCGCCCAGGTCGCGGCGACGGTCGGCCCGTCGTTCCGGTCCAGGCCGAGCCGGAGGGCCCGGACGAGATTGTCCTGCTCAGCGCGGAGGTGGCCGGCAGGGGCGGCCGCGCCCACCGTGGAGCCCCCGCCGTCGTCCACGGTGAAGTCGCTGTGGTGGGCCAGGCCGAATTCGCGCGCCCACGCCAGGAACCCGTCCACCGCGCGTTCGTCCTCCCCGGCCTCGCCCCGCCGGACCGCGCCGAAGTCCCGGACGGTCTCCAGCATCCGGAACCGGGTACCGGCCCCGGCCGCGACGACCTGGAGCAGCGACTGGTCGGCGAGCTGCTCCAACACGTCCAGCGTCCCGTCCGGGTCCCCGCCGAGCAGCCGGTGCGCGGCGTCGGCGGTGAACCCGCCCGGGAACACCGACAGCAGTCGGATCGCGGCCTGTCCGCGCCGGTCGAGCAGGTTCCAGCTCCAGTCGACGACCGCGTACAGGGTCTGGTGCCGGTGTGGCGCGTCGCGGGACCGGCCGCGCAGGACGGCGAACCGGTCGACGAGCCGGCGGGACACCTCGGCGACGGACATGACCCGGACCCGGGCGGCGGCGAGTTCGATGGCCAGGGGGAGTCCGTCCAGTTGGTCGCACAGGGCCGCCACCTCGTCGGCGGGCAGGTCGACGTCGGGGCGCACCGAGCGGGCGCGTTGGGTGAACAGTTCGGCGGCGGTCGCGGGGCCGAGTTCGGGCAGGGGGTACACCGTCTCGGCGGCCAGGCCCAGGGGAGCGCGGCTGGTGACCAGTACCCGCAGCTCGGGGGTCGTGGCGACCAGAGGGCCGACCAGCGCCGCGACCGAGGACAGGACCTGTTCGCAGTTGTCGAGGATCAGCAGGACGGGGCCGGCCCCGAGCGCCTGGGCGATGCCGGCGACCCGGGCGGCCGACAGCGCCCCGCCGGCCCCGGGTGTCGCCGGCGCGGAGCCCCCGCCCCCGAGCTCGGCCGGCACGGTGCCCCCGAGTTCCGCCGCCACCTGCGACGCCACGTCGCCGTTCTCGGGACAGCCGGCGAGCGCGACCAGATACACCGCCCGGTACCCGGCCAGCTGCCCGATCGAGTGCGCCAGCCGGGTCTTGCCCAGACCGCCCGGACCTACGACGGAGACGACCCGGGAGGTCCGCAGCAGGCCGGTCACGGCGGAAACATCCCGCTCCCGGCCCAGGAGCGGATTCGGATCGTGCAGGACGCCGTGCCGGACGACGGGTTCGGCCGCCCGCAGCAGCTGCCGGTGCACCGCCCGCACCGCCGGACCGGGGTCGGTGCCCAGCTCGTCGCGCAGGCCCCGGCGGTAGGACTCGTAGCGGGCGAGGGCGGCCGAGGGGGCGACGGTGGCGGCCTCGGCGCGCAGGAGTTCGGCGAGTACCTCCTCGTCGCGCGGCTGCCGGGCGGCGACCTCGGTCAGGGGGCCCAGCGCCTCGGCGTACCTGCCCAGCCGGGACAGCGCCACCGCGTGGACGGCCACCAGGGTCCGGAAGGTGGGCAGCCGGTCCCGGCGCAGCGTGGACACGGGATCCGCGGTGTCCCCGACGGTCCCGTCCCACAGGGTCAGGCCCGCCGACGCCCGGTCGAGGGCCGCCGGGTGCTCCCCGGCCCGGGCGTGCCGTCCGGCGGCCGACGCGTGCGCCTCCAGGGCCGCCGCGTCGACCTGGTCGGGGCGCAGGGTCAGCCGGTAGCCGGTCGGAGTGCTGGCGATCAGGTCGGCGCCGAACTGGGAGCGGGCCCGGGAGACCAGTACCTGGAGCGCCTTGGTCGGGTTTTCGGGCCCGTCCTCGGGCCACAGGCCGTCGATGAGCCGGGCGGAGTCGACCCCGGCGCGGAGGTCCGTCGCGAGGAGCGCGAGCAGCCCGCGCAGCCGGGGGCCGGTGATCTCCTGGCCCCGCAGGGCGACGCCCGACAGCAAGATCAGCTCGACACTCATCGGCACACCGTACCCATCCGAGTTGCCCCTGGTTTCAGGTGTGCGCCCCGGGTGAAACCGCGGTGAGGGCCCGGTGAATCCGGCGGCGGGCACGCTCCTGGGACTGCCGACGACCTCCTGGAGCGCCCGATGACCACCCTCCCCGTCCGCCGCTGGCACCGCCCGTTGCTGGCCAGCGCGATCCTCCTGTTCGCGCTGGCGTCGGCCTGCGCGGTCGGCACGCTCGTCGACGACCGGCAACTGCTGGGCGAATCGGTCTGGATCAAACCCCTCAAGTTCGGCTTCGCCTTCGGGGTGTACTCCGCGACGCTGGCCTGGCTCCTGGCCCACCTGACCAGGGCACGGCGCTTCGGCTGGTGGCTCGGCACCGTCTTCGCCCTCGCGGGGCTGGTCGACGTCGTGGCCATCGCCTACGCGGCCTCGCGCGGCACGTTCAGCCACTTCAACGTCGGGACGGACCCGGCGGCGCGCCTGGTGCAGACGGCCTTCAACGCGGCCGTCGTCCCGATCCTGCTGGTCACCCTGGTCATCGCGGTCCTGGTCCTGGTCCAGCGGGCCGGCGACCGCGCGCTGTCCCGCGCCCTGCGGGTCGGGCTCGGCCTGGCCGTCGCCGGCATGGTCGTGGCCGTCTGGCTCAGCAACGCCTCCGGCGTCACGCCCCGCACGGTGACCGACGCACACGGCAACCAGGTGTCCATGGTGGGCGGACACGGGATCGGCGACCCGGACGGCAACGGCATGCCCCTGACCCACTGGAGCTCCACCGGCGGCGACCTGCGGGTACCGCACTTCGTCGGCCTGCACGGCATCCACGTACTGCTCCTGGTCGCCGTCCTGCTCGGCGCGCTGGCGGCCCGGCGGAGCTGGCTGCGCGACGAGCGGGTCCGGGCCCGGCTGGTCGGGGCGGCGGCGCTCGGCTACACCGGCCTGTTCGCGGTACTCACCTGGCAGGCCCAGCGCGGCCAGTCCCTGATCCACCCCGACCGGCGGACACTGCTCGCCCTCGCGGCCGTGGCGGTGGGCACCCTCGTGGCGGCCGGTGCCGTGGTCCTCGCGGCGCGCCGGCGACCGGCCCCCGGGGCGGCGCGGCCCGGTCTCACATCGGCCGCGGGTTGAGCAGCTGGTACAGGGCGTGGTCCTGCCACCGCCCGGCGATGCTCAGATACTCCGGCGCGACCCCGTACCGCGTGAACCCGTTGCGTTCCAGCACCCGCTGCGAGCCGGCGTTGTGCAGCAGGGTGCCGGCCTGGATCCGGTGCAGCCCCAGCTCCTCGAAGGCCACCCGGATCATCCCGCGGACGGCCGCGCTGGCGACGCCCCGCCCGGTCTCGGCCGCGGCCACCCAGTAGCCGAGGCTGCACCACTGGCACGGGCCGCGCAGGATCTCGTTGAGCGTGATCCGGCCGACGATCCGGTCGCCGTCCAGGATGACGTGCGGGAGGGTACGGCCCTCCGCGTCGCGTTCGAGGGCGGCCCGCACCTCGGTGGTCACGCCCTCGACCGTGTAGTAGGCGGCGTCGCGGGTCGGCTCCCACGGGGCGAGGAACTCCCGGTTGACGTTGATCAGGTCGACCAGGGCGGGGACGTCGTCGAGGGTGACGAGGCGGGTGGTGATGGTCATTCCGCAACGATCGCATCCCCGCCGGAGGCCTGTCCCGGGGGCGGGTCAGCGCACCGCGTACCCGCCCAGGGCGGGTTCCAAGAGGTCGAACGCCCGCTCGGCGGCCCCCCGCAGCTCCCGCGCGATCGCCGCGTTGTCGAGCCCGGCCAGCGTGTGCCGCACGATCTCGTCGAACAGCACCCGGTGCGTCCCCCCGAGCTGCGCCGCGACGGCCCGCGGCGTGATGTCCGCCGCCCCGGTCTCGGCCGCGAGCGCGTCGGCGAGGGCCTTCTCCCGCAGGTCGTGCAGGTCCCGTAGTCGCGCGGTCAGCGCCGGGCTGTCCGTGATCATGCGGACGAACGCCAGGCCCGCGAAACCGACCACCGGATCCTCCCGGTCGACGGCGGCCAGGAAATCGCGGCGCAGCGCGCCGAACGCTGACTCGCCCTCGGGCCGGTCGGCGACGGTCCGGGCCAGCGAGCCGGTGAACGCGTCGCTCAGGTCGAGGGCCAGGTCCTCCTTGCGGGGGAAGTAGTTCGTGACGGTCATCTTCGCGACCTGGGCGGCGGCCGCGATCTCGCTGATGGTCACGGCGTCGAAGCCGCGTTCGATGAACATCCGGGTCGCCACATCCGAAATGCTCTGCTTCGTCTGCTGCTTCTTCCGCTCACGCAGGCTCATCGTCGTCATGCCCCCATCCTCGCATAGGTCCGCCCTAAAATTGTTGTTGACATATTTTTAGACTCGACATAAGTTTGTGTCGTACCTAAACGAGAGGGGCACGCATGCACCAGGCACCCAGGACCGGACCCGTCCCGCCGCGCGGCGGACGCGACCAGGGCAGGGGAATCCCCGGCCGGCGCTCCGTACCGCCGCGCCGGCCGACCAACGGCAAGGCGCGATGACCGAGCCGGTGCGCCCGACCTCCTAGTCGGGCGCACCTCGCCCCCCAGCCGACCAGTGAAGGAGCCGTTGTGACCGTCCAGACGTCAACCGACCAGGTGCGCGACTACCTCCAGCGGATCTCCCGGGTCCCGCTGCTCACCGCCGACCAGGAGATCGGGCTGGCCCGCCGGATCGAGGCCGGCGCGCTCGCCGAGGCGCGCCTCGGGTCCGCGCCGGAGGCGGCCGAGCGCGCCCGGCTGCGGGCCCTGGTCGCCGACGGCCGGCGGGCCACCGAGCACATGCTCGCCGCCAACCTCCGGCTCGTCGTGTCCCTGGCCAAGAGGTACGCGGGGCGGGGCCTGCCGCTGCTCGACCTCGTCCAGGAGGGCAACATCGGCCTGCTGCGCGCGGTGCGGAAGTTCGACCACACCCTCGGCTTCAAGTTCTCGACCTACGCGGTGTGGTGGATCCGGCAGTCGATCAGCCGGGCGCTGGCCGACCAGGCCCGGACCGTGCGGCTGCCGGTACACGTCGTCGAGGTGGTGAACCGGGTCCAGCGCGCCGAGCGGGAACTCCGCGACGACCTGGGCCGCGAGCCGACCCCGGCCGAACTGGCGGCGGCGGCGGACCTCCCGGTGGAGAAGATCGAGGCCATTCGGGGGTACGCGCGCCCGCCGGTCTCCCTGCACCTCCCCCTCGGCGACGGGGGTGACGGGGAGCTGGGCGACGTCCTTCCCGACCGTGGGGCCGCGCCGGTGGACCACGCGCACGGCCGGGCCGAACTGGCCGCCGGGCTGCGGGCGGCGCTCGACACCCTGACGGAGCGCGAGGTCGGGGTGCTCGGCATGCGGTTCGGGCTCGGTGGCCGGGAGCCGCAGACGCTGGAGCAGGTGGGCCGGGCGTACGGGCTGACCCGGGAGCGGGTGCGGCAGATCGAGAAGAAGAGCATCGCGCGGCTCGGGATCGTGGCGCGCCGGGCCGGGTTGCGCGAACTCCTGTCGTGAAGGCCTCGGCCCCGGGCGGCTTCCCGGCCCCGGAACCGGCTGCGGCACCGGCCTCGGCCCCCGGCTGGGGCACCGGCCCGGCCCCGGCTGGGGCGCCGGCCTCGACGCCGGCTGGGGCGCCGGCCACGGTCCCGGCTGGGGCGGAGAAGGCCTCCGGGAAGGCCCCCGGCCCCGGCCCCCGTGGCGGGACCGGGGCCGAGGCCTGGGCGGGTCAGGTCAGACGCGCCAGGTCAGACGCGCGCCCACAGCGCCGGCACGTTCGGCGGCTCCCAGCCGACCATCGCGGTGTGCCCCTGCAGGCACCGGTACCCGGCACCGCCGTAGGTGACCTGGGCGCCGGCCGCGTACGCCGTCCCGGCCTTCCACGTCCCCTGCGGCGGCGCGCTCGTCGGCGGCCGGGTGGTGGGGGGATTGCTGGTCGGGGGCCGGGTGGTGGGCGGGTTGCTCGTCGGCGGCCGGGTGGTCGGCGGGGTCTGCGTGACGTTGAGCAGGAAGTCGAACGTCGCGGCCTTGGCGTTGCCGACCTGGGTCACGTTCATCAGCAGTACCGGGTCGAAGATGGTGTCGGTGGCGTTGCGCGGCTCGTTGGGGAAGTAGAGCTGCGTGGTCAGGACGCCCCGGCCGGGTGCCTGCACCTTGACGTGGATGTGCCGGGTACGTCCGGGGTAGAGGCCGGGCACGATCGTCGTCAACGTGTACTTGCCCTGCGCGTCGGTGTACTGGTGGCCGCGGAACTTGTTGCCCACGTTGTCGTACACGCCGCCGTTGTCGCACTGCCAGAAGTCCAGCAGCGCGTTGGCGATCGGCTGGCAGGCCAGGCCGAACACGTAGCCGGTGACGGTCAGCCGGGTACCGACGGTGTTGGCCTCCAGCAGCGAGGTCCGCAGCGGGGAGTTGGGCTTGAAGTACGGGCCCTCGGTCTGCGCGGGCGTCGGGTCGTCGCCGTCGTCACAGAACGGGGTGGGCGCGAGGGGCTGCCCGTGGGGCGTGGTGCCCTCGGCGATCGACGGCAGCGCGCCGATCAGCATCGGAACAGGCAGGGCCAGCAGTGCTGCCTTGAGGATGGTCTTGCGGCGGATGCCCTCGCCCGCTGGGGGCGTGTCGTTCTCGGTCATGAGGGGTGCCTTCCTGACGTGGGCCGCCCGGGGGCGGCAACGGGCCGCGTGGGCGACCGGGGGCCGCTGGGGGCGGTCCGGGTCGCACGGGGCGGCGTGCCCATCGTCTGCGGAAGGCACGCACCGATCAATCCGTATCGATACGGGTTAAATGGGGGTGCCGGGGGTGCGGGGAGTAGTTGCCGTAGCCGGAAACGCCTGGTGGCGGCCCCTAGCCCTCCCAGATCTCGATGTCGGCGAACCCGACCCGGCTGACGGGTACGGGCTCCGCCTCGGTCTGGAACACGCCCAGGATCACCCGGCCCTCGGTGAACGTGGTGGACGTGTAGCTGCCGACCTCGACGCCGTCCCGGAAGAACCGCAGCGACGAGCCCTTGGTGACGACCCCGATCCGGGCCTTCGTGCCGGGCGCGAGCGGGCTGGCCAGCGGGTAGCCGCGCATCACGTTGACGGAGCTGCCCTCGGGCTTGCCGTGCGTCACGAGCTGCACCTTGTCCTGGCAGACCCGCAGCGCGTACCCGGCCTCGTTGCTGAAGCGGAACCACAGGCCCGCGCAGCTGCCCGGCGCCAGGATCGTCACGTCCACGAAGAAGCTGACGTTCGCGATCGTGTAGTCGGACCGGCCGAGGCAGCGGTAGGAGCCCGGCGCGCGGCGTTCGGCGACGAGCATGCCGTCCTTCAGGGCGCAGGTGGCCTTGAGGGTGGCGGTCTCGTCCCGGGACCTCCACGGGCCCTCCGCGCGGAGCGGGTCCGTGAGGAACAGGGTGGCCCCGGCGGGGACCGGGCCGGACGGGGTCGCCGACGGGCCCGGGGTGCCGGAGACGTCGGACACGGCCGTCGGGCCGCCCTCGGGCAGGTCGATCACGCCGGTGATGACGCCGACGACGGCCGCCGCCAGGACCAGCATGGACACGGCGAGAATGCCGCGGAGTACGAGGTTGAGGCCGCCGCCCCGGGGGGACCGTGCGGCGACCGGCGCGGCTGGTGTGGCGGGTTCCGGGACGGGCGGCTTCACCCGGGTGGTGTCGGAGTCGGAGACGGCAACGGGAACGCCGGCCCCGGGTCGGCCACCCGCGCCCCGCGACCCCTCACCAGGAGTGCCGGACCCCGACGCGGCTTCGCCGACCGTGTCCGACACCGACACGCCCCCGGTCACCGGGTCCTGCACGATCAGCTTCTCCAGGTTCAGCGCCCGGGTCGGCCCGCCCGCCAGCAGCCGGTCGACGAGCTGCCGCGCCTTCGGCCGGTCCTTCGGCTCCTTCGCAAGGGCGTCCTCGACGAGGTCGCGCAACGGACCGGAGAGCCCGGCCAGGTCCGGCGCCTGGGTCATGATCATCGCGACGGTACCGGGCATCGAGTCGCCCGCGAACGGCAACCGCCCCGTGCCGGCGTACGCGACCACGGCGCCCCACGCGAACACGTCCGCCGCCTGGGTGACCCCGCCGCCCTCCGGCCCGAACCGCTCCGGCGCCATGTACGACACGCTCCCGACCACCTGGTCCGGCCGGGTCAGGCTCTGGGTGACGTCGACCGCGCGGGCGATCCCGAAGTCGATCACCTTGGGGCTGCCGGGCGCGAGCAGCACGTTGCCGGGCTTGAGGTCGCGGTGGATGACGCCCGCGCCGTGGATCGCGGTGAGCGCGGTGGCCACCCCGATCGCGAGTCCGTGCAGGTTGGACGGGGTGAGCGGGCCGTGTTCGCCGATGACGGCGGCGAGGCTGGGCCCGGCCACGTACTCCACGACCAGGTAGGGGGTGTCGTGGTCGGGATCGGCGTCGAGGACCTCGGCGGTGCAGAACGGCGGCACCTGGCGGACCCGGGCGACCTCCATGGCGAACCGGCGGCGGAACTCGGGCTCGCGGGCCAGGTCGGCGCGGATCACCTTGAGGGCGACGGGCCGGCCCTCCGGGGGCTGGGCCAGGAACACGCTGCCCATGCCGCCCTCGCCGAGCCGGCCGATGATCCGGTACGGGCCGAGCTGCTCCGGGTCCCCCGACCGCAGCGGCTGCGCGTTACCCGCCATGGATCCTCACTCTCACTCACCTGTCCGCACGTTCAGGTGCACATCCTGCACCCCGTCACCACCGAGCACCAACGCCGATGCCGGCGCCGCCCCGCCCCGGTGTTCCAGCACCTCGACGCCGGCCTCGACCCGCCTCGGCCCGGCGGACGACCAGCTCGGTCAGGACCCGGCAGCCGAGCGCGGCCACGAGTGCCGACGTCCGGCGGGAGACCTTGCCCGGGACCTGGACGGACAGCTCCACCGGCCGGGCCGCCGCGAGCGTGGCCCCGCCCCGCCCCGCGGCCTCGCCGTCAGCCCCTTCCGCGACCCTGACCAGCACGGAAGACCAGTCATCCGGCGGCAGGGCCGCGACCGTCACGACGAGTCGTGAAGTACCCGCCGCCGCACCATCCGCACCGCGCCCTTGACCAGCATCGACGGGTACCCGATCCGGGCGCTCTCCCGCTCCGGCCCCGCGAACACGGTGCCGGCCCGGGGCGTCCGGTAGTCGGAGACGACCGGCTCGGTGGGCACCTGGGCGAGGT
Source organism: Longispora urticae (assembly GCF_053902585.1). Classification (NCBI taxonomy): domain Bacteria; kingdom Bacillati; phylum Actinomycetota; class Actinomycetes; order Micromonosporales; family Micromonosporaceae; genus Longispora; species Longispora urticae. The sequence goes on along the minus strand of NZ_JAQZSH010000008.1, from coordinate 44,880 downwards.
GCTTCAGCGACCGGTCCCGCCACGCCTCGCTCAGCGCGTACGACGGGAAGCCCCGGATGTTGTCCGGCCGGGAGGAGGAGTCCGACCGGATCCGCTGGGTACGCGGGATCTGCGGCACCCGGGATGCCCTACCGACGCTGACGAACGGGACGTCGCACACCGGAATGCCGGCGTCGGCGAGCATCCCGTCCGTCCACTGCGCGGCGTCCAGCAGCGCGGGGGTCAGATCGCCCGCGGGAGTGTCCATCGAAGTGCCCCTGATCCCCGTGCCCACCAGCGGAGGGGGGTCCGCCGGCCAACGTGCGGCCACAGGCTATCCGATGCCGCGACCTGGGGGGAAGCAGGAAAATCCGACGCAACCTCCCGCACCGGCGCGACGTGTTACAAGGCCGCGGTCTGCGCCCGGATCTCCGGCACCGCCGTCGTCTCCCACCAGCGGCCCCGGCGCAGCGGCCCCACCGTCCACACCTGGCGCGACGGTTGGCCGTCCCGGCCGAGCAGCATCCCGTCGTCGTCCACGTCGAGGCCGAGCCGGTGCCGGTCGAACCGGGCCAGGCCGTCGGCGACCAGGGCGCGGACCAGCGGGTCCCCGGTCTGCGCGGAGGTCCCCGGCCCGGTGCAGTTGATCACGGTACGACCCGGCAGCGTCCGGCCGTCCGTCAGCGCGACCCCGCTCGCCGTGGCCTGCGCGACCTGGCCGGCGGTCACCGTGAACTCCCCGGAGTCCAGCAGCCGCTCGACGGCCGTACCCACCACGGGGGCCATCCGGTGCCGGTGGATCTCCCAGTACCGGGCCACGTGCCGCAGGAATCGGGCCTGCTCCTCGCCGGTCAGCCCCCGCCACAACGCGTCGACCCGGTGCCGGAGCGCGTCGATCACCGGCCGCCAGTCCGGGGCGGTCTCCATGGCCTCCCGGACCATCCGGAGCAGCTTGCCGAGCGACTCGCCGCCGGTCGGCAGCGCGGGGTGCGGCACGGGGTCGCCCCGGTGCGCGGTGTGCGCGCGGGGCAGCAGCCCGTGCCGGGACACGGCGTGCACGCCGCCGTAGTGCCCGCGCCGGGCCAGGGACAACGCGACGTCCACGGCCGTCAGCCCGGTGCCGAGCAGCACCACCGGCTCCTCGGCGCGCACGGTGTCGAGCGCGCCGGCCGCCCACGGGTCGCCGACGTAGCCGGGGGAGCCGACCGGCGCGCCGACCGGGTCGCTGGTCGGGGCGTGGCCGAGCGCGAGGCCGACCCAGTCGGTGTCCAGCCGGGTGCCGTCGGCGAGCTCGACGGAACCCGGGCCCACGCGGACGGCGCGCTGCTGGATCACGTGCAGCCGGCCGGGGTGCGCGGCGGCGGCCTGTTCGAGGGTGGCTTCCAGGTACCGGCCGTAGGCGCGGCGGGGCAGGAAGTCGTCCGGACCGCCGCGCAGTCGCTGCCAGGTGCACCAGCGCACGAAGTCGTCGGGTACGTCGGTCAGCGCGCTCATCGACCCGGCCCGCGAGTTGAGCAGGTGCCAGGCGTCCTCGGTGTCGTACGCGACCCCGCGCCCGAGCCGCGCGCGCGGCTCGACGAGCTGGACCGTGCCGTCCCGGGTTCTGAGGAGGTGTGCGGCCACGATCGCGCCGCTACAGCCGCCGCCAATGACAGTCATCACTCTTCGGCTCATGTGGGGAACCTCCAGCGCCGCTCTGCGTAGTCGCAGCCTAACGCTATTCCTACTAGTCCGATAGGGAAAGCTGGCTTGGGTTGTGTGCGGGACACTGACCTCATGATCCGTGTGACCGCCCCGACCGAGGGCCGAAACCCCAGAACCCTGGACCTGGACCTGTTGTCCACCCGTGACCTCCTCGCCGCCCTGAACGCCGAGGACGCGACCGTCGCCGGGGCCGTCGCCGGGGTGCTCGACGCCCTGGCCGGCGTCGTCGACCGCGCCGCCGCCGCCCTGGCCGCCGGGAACTCCGTGCACTACTTCGGCGCGGGCACCTCCGGCCGGCTCGGCTGCCTCGACGCCGCCGAGATCCCGCCGACCTACGGCGTGCCGGCCGACTGGTTCCAGGCGCACCTCGCGGGCGGGCCCGGGGCTATGTGGCGCGCCGTCGAGAACGCCGAGGACGACTACGACGCCGGGGCCGCCGAGGCCCGCGACGCCGTCCGGCCCGGGGACGTGCTGGTCGGGATCGCGGCGAGCGGGCGGACGCCGTACGTGCTCGGCGCGCTGAGTACCCCCGGCTGCTTCACGGTGTTGATCTGCTCGAACCCGGCCGCGACCGCCGACGTCGACGTCCTGATCGCCCCCGACACCGGCCCCGAACCGGTCATGGGCTCGACCCGGATGAAGGCCGCCACCGCCCAGAAGCTGATCCTGAACTCCTTCTCCACGGCCGTGATGGTCCGCCTCGGCCGGGTGTACTCCAACCTGATGGTCGACGTGTCCGCCACCAACGCCAAGCTCCGCGGCCGGCTGCTGACCCTGCTGATGGAGGCCACCGGCCTGCCCGAACCCGAGGCCGCCGCCGCGCTCGCCGCCGCCGACGGCGAACTGAAGGTGGCGCTGGTCACAGCGCTGGCCGGGGTGACGACGGCGCAGGCCAGAGCGGCTTTGATCACAGCCGACGATCAGGTCCGAAAGGCGCTTGTGCTCCTTACATCCGGCGCCTAGTGTCCGCACTATGCAGCGTGGAAGTGTGTTTCGGCTCGCCGGCCTGGCCCTGATCTGGGGATCGAGCTTCCTGCTGATCGCGATCGGCCTGCGCAGCTTCAGCCCGATCCAGGTCGTCCTCGGCCGGATGGTCTTCGGCGCCGGGGTGCTGCTGCTGTTCGTCTGGCTCACCGGCCGCAGGCTGCCGCGCGACCGGATGCTCTGGGTGCACCTGGCCGTCGTGTCCGTGATCGCCAACGTGCTGCCGTTCCTGCTGTTCGCGGTGGGGGAGACCGAGGTGTCCTCGGGCATCGCCGGCGTCCTGAACGCGACCACCCCACTGTGGACACTCCTCGTGGGGTACGCGAGCGGCCACGACCGCCGGGTCACCGCGCTCCGGCTGGCCGGCGTCATCCTCGGCTTCGTCGGCGTCCTGCTGATCTTCTCGCCCTGGAAGTCCGGCTCCGAGGCCGCGAGCTGGGGCGGCCTGGCCTGCCTGACCGCCGCCGCCCTGTACGGCGTCACCTTCATCTACATGGACAGGTTCATCGTCCGGCGCGGCGTCGAGTCCGTCGTCCTGTCCGCCTCCCAGCTCGCCGTCGGCGCCGTGCTCACCCTGCCCCTGCTGCCCTTCCTCGGCGGCCTGCGCGCCCCCGAGTGGCACTGGGGCCCCTTCCTGGCCATCGTCGCCCTGGGCGCGGTCGGCACCGGCGTCGCGTACGTCCTGAACTACCGGCTCGTCGCCGACGAGGGCCCCACCGCCTCCGTCGTGACCTACCTACTTCCGGTTGTCGCGGTGCTTTTGGGGTACGTGTTACTCCAGGAACCCCTGAGCCTGCAGGTGATCGGAGGGATGGTGATCGTGCTGTTCGCTGTCGCTCTGGTCAGAAGGCCGACCGTTCCGGCCAGACAAATAAGTGCAAACAACGCTTAACATATGGTTACACGCTGTGTTCGATTACACAGTGGGAACCAGAGGGCCCTGCTCAAGCGTCCTACTACGTGTGACCACTCGCGGCACCGTCACAGCCGCGAGTTACCTACGTCTCACGGCCAGACGCCTGGTCGCCGGAATGGTCAGGCGTCCTCGCTCGTTATGACAGTGACACGTCAAGCACGGGAGGTTCGGCGCGCGTGGAGAAGACTCGGGTTTTGCGAACGGCAGATGTCGCTGAAGAGCGCGACCTCGTCGGTGTCTACCTGCACGAGATTTCGAAGACGCCGCTGCTGGCCGCGGCGCAGGAGGTCGACCTGGCCAAGGCCGTGGAGGCCGGGCTGTACGCGGACCGACTGCTCGCCGAGGACAACGCACCCCAGGGTGTGAAAGCGGACGAACTCGCCGAGCTCGTGTCCGAGGGGCAGAAAGCGAAAGACCAGTTCATCAAGGCCAACCTGCGACTCGTCGTCTCCATCGCGCGGCGCTACGTGCGCAGCGGCATGCCGATGCTCGACCTGATCCAGGAGGGCAACACCGGCCTCGTCCGGGCCGTCGAGAAGTTCGACTACGTCAAGGGCTTCAAGTTCTCCACGTACGCGACGTGGTGGATCCGCCAGGCCATCAGCCGGGCCATCGCCCAGCAGGAGCGCACCGTCCGACTCCCCGTCCACCTGGTCGAGGACGTCAACCGGATGCGCAGCATGGCCCGCCAGCTCACCCGTGAGCTGGGCGGCGAGCCCGAGGTCGAGCAGCTCGCCAACGCCCTCGGCGTCCCCGTCGAGCGCGTCAACGAGCTCAAGCGCTGGTCGCAGGACACCGTGTCCCTGGACACCCCCGTCGGCGACGACGGCGACACGAGCCTCGGCGACCTGGTGTCCGACTCCGACGCGCCCAGCCCCGAGGACATCGTCCTCGCCGGCCTCGAGCGCGAACGGATCGACTCCATGATCGGTCACCTCGACGACCGGTCCGCCGGCATCGTCCGGGCCCGCTACGGCCTGGAGGACGGCCGGGAGCACTCGCTCACCGAGGTCGCCCAGCGGTTCTCGCTCTCGCGGGAGCGGATCCGGCAGCTGGAGATCCAGGCGCTCGGGCGGCTCCGTGAGCTGGCCCGTGCGGAGGGTATGTCCGTCGCGGCGTAGGTAGTGGGTAGGTTCTGACGGAGGGGCTCCGGGCCGGTTGGCCGGGGCCCCTTTCGTGTGTGCGGGCACCGGGCCGTCGGGGCGGCTTGGCCGTGCTCGGCTGGGGTGGCGTGTGGTGGTGGATTGGTCGCGCTCGTTCGGCCGGACCGGGGCGGGTGGTTGTCGCCGGGGCGGGCTGGGTGGTGCGTCTTGGCCGAGCCGGGTCCGGTGGGGCCTACTCAGGGCGCCGTTCGTGCGCCACGCGTGCGGGGCTCCCGCCTGCCGCCTCTTACTCCCACCGGTTCGACCTGTCAGGTCTCGGGTGCCCCGGGCACCTGTTGTCGGGATGCGGTGATCGTCGCACGGGTGTGGGGCGGGCTGCTGGTGTTTCCCGGCAGCTGACGGCATTGCGACGACGTGCCGGGCGGCCCCGTGCGGACGCCCGGCACAGGGCGCGGTCTGGAAGATGACAGCGGGGCCGGTGGGGGCGTGATCCATCATGGAGGGATGCGGAAGTGGCTCCGGATCGCACCCTGGGTGGGGTGTGCGGCCCTGGCGGGACTGGCCGCCGTGTTCGCCCTCCTCGACACGACCCGGGCCAGCACGTTGTCCGGGGTGATCAGCGTGTTCTGTGCGCTGATCGGGCTCGGTGACCAGGGATACCAGCGCCTCCGGCAGGCGGCGGCGGTGCGGGCAGCGCGGGGCGGGGACCCAGCCGGGGGATCGCCTGGGGCCGGAAACGGCGGCGCGGGAGATCCTTCCGGCGGGACCGGGACCGGGACCGGGACCGGGTCCGGGGCGGCAGGCGCGGCCGCAGGGAGCATCGCGGCGTCGGCCGGAGGCGTTGCGGGTGGCACGCACGCCGGTGGCGGCACGGGAACCCCGCCGGGCGGGCAGCGCTCCGGGGCGGTCCGGCCCCCGGTGCCGCGCGGGGACTTCCACTTCACCGCCAACGACCACGGCACCAACAACGTGCACATCGTGCGGTCCACCGGACTGGCGGTGCTCGCCCTGACCGTGGTCGCGGCGCTGGTACTCGTCGTGCTCGTGGTCCTGCACCTCAACCGGAGCGGCGGCCGGGCCGAGTCGGGTGCCGGGGCCCGCCCGTCGGCCGCCTCCCTCGCGCCGACGCCGGGCGGGACCGCCCACGGGCCGGGGGCCGGCACACTGCCCGTCGACCCGGGCGGAGACCCGGGACGGCGGTCGGCCACCACCCCGCCCCGGACCGCCGGACCGCTCCCGGTGCGGGCCACCCCCGGCCCGAGCGTCGTGTCCTCGCCGCAGCCGCGCCCGGAGCCCCAGCCCGACAACCAGGTGACGGAGACGGCCTTCACCCTGTACGACCTGGAGGGGGTGGACTGGCACGGTGGCCAGGCGACGCCGACCAAGCAGACCGGGGCGGCCGGGATGATGTACTTCAAGCCCAACGACGTCCAGCTCTACTACTACGGCTGGGCCGACACCCGGGTCGCGAACCACCGGCCCACGTTCCAGGACTGCCTGGCCGCCGCGGACCGCCCCGGCGACGTGTACCAGGCGATCAAGCTGACCATGCCGGAATACCCGATCAACCCCGGTGACCGGTACTGCCGCCGCGAGTCGACCAGCCCGAACGCCGTCTCCTACGTCGTGTTCGACGAGATCAACCTGCACACCGCGCCGTACTACGTCCGGATCCGCGTCTCCTACCAGTCGAGCCCCTGACGACGCCCCGGGTCCGGGCCCCACGAGCGACGCCCCGGGTCCGGGGCCCCCACGAGCGACGCCCCGGGCCCGGGCCGCCACGAGGTCGGCCGCACGGCCTGAGCTTCCCTGCGTCCCCAGCTCCGGGTGCGTCGGCGGATTTCGGTCGCACCGGGTCCGGAGGCGTGGGTAGGGTGCCCGGATGACCTCCGAGCTCCGCCTAGAGAAGATCACGGCCGACAACGTCGACGCGGCCTGCGCGGTCACGGTGCGGGCCGGCCAGGAGCGGTTCGTGGAGTCGGTCGCGCGGTCCCTCGCCGAGGCGTACGTGCACCCCGACATCGCCTGGCCCCGCCTGATCCTCGACGGGGACGAGCCGGTCGGCTTCGTGATGGCCTTCTTCGACGTCCACTTCTACGACACCGACCCGCCCGAACTGCTCCGCTCCGGCCTGTGGCGCCTGAACATCGCCGCCGACCACCAGGGCCGCGGCTACGGCCGGTTCGCCGTCGGGGCCGTGTGCGACGAGATCCGCCGCCGGGGAGGTTCCCGGGCGACCGTCACCTACGCGCCCGACGCCGACGGCCCCGGGGGCTTCTACCTGGGCCTGGGTTTCCGCCCGACCGGCGAACTCAGCGGCGAGCAACCCGTGGCCGAACTGGACCTGACCACCGCGACCGTCTGACCACCCCGGGGTGTGGCGGGAGCCCGGGCGGCCCGCCACCGATGTCGGGGACGTGCCGCCCGGGCGCCGCGGATGCCTCAGACGAGGCTTGCCAGCAACTCCGCGAAGGGCCGGGGCTGGCTGAAGTAGCCGACGTGCGAGGCGGTCAGCGTGTGCACGTCGAAGGGGTTGTCCGGGGTCAGAGCGTCCGCCCGGCGGATCATGTGGTCCTGCACGGCCGGGGTGAGGCTGCGGTCCGCGGCGAGCCGGACGTAGGTGTGCGGGACACGTCCCCAGCTGTCGGCCCGGACCAGGGCCGCCGGCTCCAGTACCGAGTAGTTCTCGTCCGGGTCCATGGAGTCCAGCAGCAGCCGGAACTGGTGGTCGGTGGAGTCGGCCATGATGGCGGCCTTCAACGCGGCGAACAGCTCCGGATCGGCGTGGGCGCCGCGCCAGTTCAGTCGGGCCACCCCGGGTTCGCGTTCGCCCGGTACGGCGATCCGGGCCACCGCCGCGTCCAGCAGGTTGTCGTCGACCACGTCCCACGGCTCGGTGAGCATGGCCGGATCGCTGAGGCAGAGCGCGGACAGGTAGACCACGCGGTGGAGCAGTTCCGGTGCGGCGTTGGCGACGGCGCTGATCGTCAGGCCGCCGAGACTGTTGCCGACCAGGACGACCGGCGCCGGCCCGGCGAGTCGCCGCAGGGTGTCGACGACGTGCCGCACGTTGTCCCGCAACGTGACGCCGCGCATCGGGGAGGGCGCCGAGGCGAGCGCCCCGAGGTCCTGGGGCTGACGGTAGTAGGCGGCGGGGCTGTCGGCCCGGCTGCCGTGACCGGGCAGGTCGACGGCGTGCGAGCGGTGACCGAGCAGGGCCAGTTCGTTCTGCAACGGACCCCATGCCTGGGCGTTGCTGGAGCCGCCGTGAACGAACACGAAAATGGGGGGTACGGGTGCGCGCATGGTGAATTTCCTCGTCATCCTGAGGTGAACTGTGGACGCGGGACCCTGGTGCCGACAACGGCCGACACCACGGTCAGAGCGCCACCCGGATGCGCGCGGCCTGCCAGTTGTGGATAACGGAACACACGCCCCGAGTCTGCGACACCCCGCACCCTCTCCTCAACCCAATTCCACGCCCCGCACAAAAGTGGGGCACGCCGAATGGCGTACCCCACAAAAAGCTTTTGACCTAAGACGAAGTGGCCCGCTGAGGGCGGGGCTGGCAAGCGTCGGCGGAAGGGGCTAGGGCAGCGCCCTGCACCTTCCGCCGAGGCGCCGCCAGCGTCGTCCTCAGCGGGTCCTCACCCACGCACGCGGCCGTAGCCGTAGATGCTGCCGATCTGGGTGATGGGGGCCATCATCACGTTCTGGCCCGGCTGGGGGGCGTGGATCACCTTGTCGTTGCCGACGTAGATCGCCACGTGCCCCAGGCCGTTGGAGAAGACCAGGTCGCCGGGCTGGAGCTCGCCGCGCTGGATGTGCGCCGTGGCGTCCCACTGCATGGCCGCGTTGTGCGGCAGGGAGACGCCGGCGGACTTCCACGCGGCCATGGTGAGGCCCGAGCAGTCGTAGCCGTTGGGGCCGGCGGCGTTGAAGATGTAGGGCTTGCCGACGACGCCGTACGCGAAGTCGACGGCCTTGCCCGCGGTGCCCGGCAGGTGCGGGGCCGGGAGGCCGACGGTGCCGCCCGGGCCGATGCCGGCCTTCTTGCGCTGCTCCTGGAGCTTCTTCAGCTCCTCCTCGATCTTCGCCTTCTGCCCGGAGAGTTCCTTCTCCTGGGCGGTCTGCTGGTTGAGGGCGGCGTCGAGCTTGGTCTTCTCGCCGTCGTAGGCGGACTTGGCCTCGTTGTAGGCGGCGATCTCCTGCTGCTGCCCGTACGCGAACTGGTCGAGGATGGTGAGCTGTTCCATCAGGCTCGACGGGTTCTGCGAGCTGAGCAGGGCGCTCATCGAGGACACGCTCTGGCCCTTGTAGGCGGCGGCGGCGACGGCGCCGATCCGGCCCCGCGCGGCGTCCACTTTGTCCTGGGCCGGCTTGAGCTGGATGTTCAGCTTGTCGACGGCCTCGCGGGTGACCTTGAGCTGCTCGGTCACCTTGTTGAAGGACTCGATGACCTTCTCGAGCTCCTCGGACGCCTTGTCGATCTGGGCGGCGAGCTCGGCGGGGGTGGGCTCGGCCTGGGCGGGTGAGGCGCCGAGGGTTGCGGCGACGGCGAGGAGGCAGCCGATGGCCAGTACGCGGAGGGGTTTCCGGCTGACGGTGGTCAACGCAGCACGACCCTTTCATAGGCAACAAGCCGCGCCCACGTTACCCGCCTTGTGAGATGCGTGCCACCTTCGGGAAATGCCTACTACACAAAGAAAACAGCCCATCACGCGAGGTGATGAGCTGTTTTCTCGGTGGTCGAGAAACCGGGCACACAAATGGGTCTACCCGGGAAAGCCGGAACTACTAACCGCGGACCCGGCCCGCGCCGTCGTACCCGCCCATGGAGTCGACGTTCGAGATCTTCACCGACTCGCCCGGCTGGGGCGCGTGGATCACCTGGTTGTTGCCCACGTAGATGCCCACGTGGCCCAGGCCGTAGAAGAACACCAGGTCGCCCGGCTGCAGGTCGCCCCGGCCGATCCGGGTGGTGGCGGCCCACTGCGCGTTCGTCTGGTGCCCGCCGATGCCGACGCCGGCCGCGCCCCAGGCGCGCATGGTCAGGCCGGAGCAGTCGTACGTGTCCGGGCCGGCCGCGCCGTAGACGTACGCCTTGCCGAGCTGCGCGTACGCGAACTGCACCGCCACGCCCGCCTTGCCCGAAACGTTCGGCGGCGGGGTGTTGGAGGTGTTCGACGGGCTGGTGGACCGCTCGGCGGACCGGCTGGCCCGTTCGGCGGCGGCCTTCGCCTCGTCGCGCTCCTGGACGAGCGCGGCGTTGGCGGCCACCAGGGCGGCCTTCTTCGCCGCCAGGGTGGTCTCCTGCTTCGTCTGCTCGGCGATCAGGCCGTCCAGGCGGGCCTTCTCGGCGTCGAGCTCGCCCCGGGCGCTGGTGAGGTCCCCGACGCTGTCCGGCGCGGGACGGGTGGCCACGGCGGCGGCTCCGACCTGGTCGAACAGGGAGGTCGTGGGCCGGGCGGCGATGCCGAGCGGGTTGGCGGTCGCGGCGACCTTGTCGGCGAGGGGGGCCAACTTCGCGGCGACGGTGTCGGCGACGAGCCGGGTACTGGCCAGCGTCGCGCGCACCTTGTCGTACTCACCGGAGATCTGGGTGACCTCGCGGGCGTTCTGATCGATTTTGCCCTGAGTGTCAGTACCGGGATCGGCCTGAGCGGCGGTCATCGGACCCGAGACGGCCAGCACGGAGACGCCCACAACAGTGAGCGCGGCGCGCAGCAGCCCCGGCACGGAACATGGTGCCAAGGAGGACTCTCTTCCCTCGTCTGCCTACACGGGCAGCACACCGCCTACCGGGTTAGCTGACGGGTTCGGACGGGAAGAAATTGCGCCCTACCGCGCACTGCGCGGATTCACCCCGGCGGAGGAGTCGCACCTCCGCGATGGTTCCCCGGCTCACCGGTCACGATGACTCGGCGGCCCGTCCGGCGCTCCCCATCAATGGGTGGCTGACTCCCGGACGTTGACTGACGCTACCTGGGATCTGAGGCATAGCAACCCTGAGTGACGGGCCAGACGTGAGCCCCACCCGGTCGCACCGCAGCTCAGAGGAGGGTCTAGGCTCCGCCCGATTACCCTACGTGCGCGTTCAGCCACTCCTGCAGGGTGTCGAGGTAGAACTGGCGGGCCTCCTCCGCCGACAGGGCGAGGTCGTGCAGGCCGTCAGGAACCTCGATGAATGTCACGTCGGGGCCGAGCGCGCGGGAGTACTCCGCGATGTGCGCGACGTCGAGAACCGAGTCCATCCGGGTGGCGTCGTCGCTCCACTCGGGACGCTTGTACGACGCGGTGGACGCGGTCACCAGGACCGGGACGTCGATGTTGAGGCCCCTGCGCAGCCGGCGCTGGGCGTGCGTGATCGCCACCAGCCAGCCGAGCCGGGTCGGGATGCCCTCGATCGGCTTCCACGCGGTGTCGAAGTTCCAGGCGCCCTTGCGGTCGACGTGCACGCTGTCGCCGTACACGCTGCTCAGGCCCGCCGGGAGCGAGCGCATCGGCTGGCGGCGGCCCACCGGCGCGAGGACGACCGGCGCGACCCGGCGGAGGAACCAGTTCGCGTTGAGGTCGAAGAACGGGCTGTTCAGGGTGAGCGCCGTGATGGTGCCGGTGCCCTGGAGCTTGTGCGCCCACATCGAGGTGGTCAGGCCGCCCGTGGAGTGCGCGTTGACGACCAGGATGTCGTGGCCGTCCTCCTCGCGGATGATCCGGGCCGCCTCGTCGAGCTCGACGAAGTACTCCGCGACGCTGTCCACCATGGACGGCGTCTGGCCGGGGCGCAGGCTGCGGCCGCTGCGCCTCAGGTCGATCGCGTAGAAGGTGTAGCCGAGGCTGACGAAGAAGTCGGCCAGGTGGGTCTGGAAGAAGTAGTCGTTGTACCCGTGGACGTAGAGCACCGCCCGGGTGGACTGGCCGGCCCGACGGCGGACGAGCGTGGCGACCAGCTCGCCCTTCTCGTCGTCCGGCAGCGGCAGGGTGCGCGCCTCGTAGGCGTCGCCCAGGATGTCCTTGACCCACATGGGCACATCATCGCAGGTGGTCGAGGATGTCGGGCACCGCCAGAAGAATTCCGGCGAGTCCGGCCACGATCACAAAAAACGGGCGGAGGACACCGCGTTCGAACCCGCCGTTCACCTGGACGGCCATGAAGTTCGGTACGCCGATCTCGCGCCACACCCGGCCGGCCAGCGGCAGGGGCCACAGGACGGGGCAGCCCGCCCGGGTGATCATGTCGCCGAGGGTGTGGATGACGCCGCCGAACGCGATGGCGAGCCCGAGCAGCGGGAAGCCCCGGTCGGCGGGCAGCCACAGCCAGGCCCCGTACGCGGCGCCGGCCGACAGCAGGGTCACCACGATCCAGCCGCGCTCCTTGGCCCAGTCGGCGAGCAGGCCCCGGATCGCGAGCCCGAGGGTGAAGAACAGCAGCCCGATCACGAACGGCTTGCCCCAGTGCCCGGCGAGGAACGCGACCAGGCCGCCCAGGGCCACGTTGAAGACCCAGGTGTGGGTGAGGGTGCGGTGGCCGTTCTTGCGCTTCGGGTCGTGTTTGGCCCGGGTGACCGTGTAGACGGCGAGGGCGAACTTCTCCACGCACTCGGCGAGGAACAGCGACGCGACCCCGAAGGTGCGGGCCACGGTCGCGCCGCCCTTGTTGGCGGTGACCCGGCCCGAGCAGTCCAGGTCGGGCAGCAGTGCGGCGCCCGCGCAGACGGCGGCCCCGACGACCAGTTCGGCGGGGCGCTGGTGGATGTTCATCCACTCACCGAGCGCCCAGGAGCCCGCCAGCCACGCGGCGGCCCCGGACATTGCGTGCGTCGGACCCATCACCATGTCGCCGAGCGTCCCGGTTCGTGCCCGGGTGGGCGACTGCGACACGCGGCCGTGACCAGATTGTTGCGGGGCACACGTTTGGAGTCCGGGGGGCCGGGTAGGCGGCCGGTCAGCCCGGGGTGAGCAGGCGCGGTTCGCGGGCGCTGACGGCGGCGAAACCGAAGCGGTGCGCCGGATCGAGCCAGTCCAGCACGTGCCACGGTGCAAATCGGACAACCTGATGGGTACCGGCCGGCACGTGCGCCGGCAGCGCCGACAGGTCGGTGTCCCGCAGCCGCCCCAGGCTCGCCGCCCCCACCTTGATCAGGGCCTCCTTGCGCACCCACTGTCGGATGAACGCCGCGCGCGGGTCCCCGGCCGCCCGGACCGCGGCGAGCTCGCCGTCCGCGAGCACCTTCGCCATCAGCCCGTCGTCGAGCCGTCGCCCGATCGCCTCGACGTCCACGCCCACCGGGCCCCAGCCGGCCGCCGCCGCGACCGCGCCCCGGGTGTGCGAGAGGCTGACGTGCACGTCGGGCCGCCCGTCGACGTACGGCCGGCCGTGGTCGACCGCGCCGCAGCCCGCGCAGCGCTGCCGGAGCACCACCTCGCCGGCCGGGACGTCGAGCAGGGCGGCCACGCACCGGCGGACCAGGACGTGCGCGGCGACGTAGTCGTCCCGGTCGATCCCGCGTCGGTACGCGTCGGCGCGGGCGCGTTCCTCGTCGGTCAGCAGTTCCCCGCCGCCGTCGGCCAGTACCGTCGCGGTGTCCAGGACCATCGCCAGTGTCACGGGTGAAGGGTAGCGGGCGTCGAATTGTCCACTGGAGTACCAGATAACAGGTCCGTTATAGGGGTTTCACCCCTTCGCGTGGCGCGGCGCGACTAGTACCGTCACTCTGTGCAGACAGAGACCGCCGTCCGGGCCACCGGACACGACGCGCCGCCCCGGCGGAGACGCGTGCGTTCCGTGGAGGTCCTCGCGGTCCTCCTCATCGTCGCCGTGTTGGCCAGGGGGCTGCTCGCCGACGCGATGGACTCCCCGGTGCTCCAGAGCTGGACCACGGTGTTCATCTCCATCGTCATCCAGGCCATGCCGTTCGTGGCGCTCGGCACCCTGTTGTCGGCCGCGATCGCCGTGTTCGTGCCACCGGGCTTCTTCACGAAGGCGCTGCCGAAGAACCCGGTGCTCGCGGTGCCCGCCGCCGGACTCGCGGGCGGCATCCTGCCCGGCTGCGAGTGCGCCTCGGTGCCGGTGGCCGGCGCGCTGGTCCGCCGGGGCGTCACCCCGGGCGCGGCGCTGGCGTTCCTGCTGTCCGCGCCCGCGATCAACCCGGTCGTGATGATCTCGACCTATGTGGCCTTCCCCGGCCAGCCTTCGATGGTGGCCGCCCGGTTCGGCGCGAGCCTCGCCGCCGCCGTCGTGATGGGCTGGCTGTGGCTCCGGCTCGGCCGCAGCGACTGGCTGCGCCAGCCCGCGCACCACGACCACGCGGGCAAGGGCAAGCTGATGGCGTTCGTCTCGGCCGCCCGGCACGACATGACCCAGGCCGGCGGGTACCTGGCGATCGGGGCGTTCGCCGCCGCGACCCTCAACGTGACCGTGCCGCCCACCTGGCTGCGCGCCGTCGCCGAGAACCCGGTGCTGTCGGTGCTGGCCCTGGCCGCCCTCGCCGTCGTGCTGTCGATCTGCTCGGAGGCCGACGCGTTCGTGGCCGCCTCGCTGACCCAGTTCTCGCTCACCTCGCGGCTGGTGTTCCTGGTCGTCGGCCCGATGGTCGACCTCAAACTGTTCGCGATGCAGGTCGGGGCGTTCGGGCGGCGGTTCGCGCTCCGGTTCGCGCCCACGACCTTCGCGGTCGCCGTGCTCGTGTCCGTCGGAACGGGGGCCCTGCTGTGGTGAGACAGGCGACCCGGTCGGTGATCCTGCTGCTCGTCGGCGGCGCGATCCTGAAGACCACCATTTCGGGTACGTTCGTGCGCTACGTCAAGGAGGGCATGTGGCCGCTGCTGTACGTGGCCGGCGGCGCCATGGTCCTCATCGCCGTCCTCGGGCTCGTCGGGCTGTTCCGTAAGTCGGGCGAGCACGGGCACGAGCACGGCGGCCGGTTCGACGCCGCGTGGCTGCTCATGGTGCCGATGCTCGCCGTGCTGCTGCTCGCCCCGCCCGCGCTCGGCGGCTTCTCCGTCAACCGGACCGGCTCGGCGCTCGGCACCGCCCCGGCCAACACCGACTACCCGCCGCTGGCCGCCGGGGACCCGGTCCGGCTGTCCGTGCTGGACTACGCGAGCCGCTCGGTGTTCGACGGCGGCCGGACCCTCACCGACCGCACCGTCAAGCTGTCCGGGTTCATCGTCGCCGGACCCGACGGCCGGGTGTACCTGGCCCGGATGCGGATCAACTGCTGCGCCGCCGACGCCCGACCGGTCAAGATCGGGCTCACCGGTGCCCTGCCCGGCGGGCTCGCCCCGGACAGCTGGTTCGAGGTGATCGGGAAGTACGACCCGCGCACCGATCTGGACGAGGTGAGCGCGGAGAAGATCCCGTACATCGCGGTGGCGTCGGCGAACCCGATCGCGGCCCCGAAGAAGGCGTACGAATGACCGACCTGCGCCTGTTCATCGGCACCGGGGCGGCCCTGCTCGGCGTCGGCCTGCTCCTCGCGCTGCCCGCCCCCGTGGCCCCCACCGCCCCGGCCGGGCCCGCGCCGGCCGTCGACCTGGCGGCGGCCTGGCCCGGCGTGGCCACCGGCACCACCACGGGCACCCTCGTGGACGGCCGCACCTACGAGCCGAACCTGTACCTCGACCCGAGCACCTCGCTCGGCTGGCTGAGCACCTGGCTGAACCCCGCGAAGCGGACCACCACCTACGTGCTCCGGACCGGCGACGAGGTGCGCGAACTCGTGCCGTGGACCGCGGACCAGCTCCGCACCGTCGACGCGGTCGCCGCCACCGCCACCCGGGTGTACTGGTTCCAGGGCACCCGGGACGCCGTGACCGGGGACAAGACCCAGGCGCTGTACGTCGCCGACCGGGCCGGGGGGCCGCCGCGCCAGGTCACCGCCGACGTCGGTACCCCGCTGCTGTTCGGGTCCGCCTACGACCTCCAGGTGGTCGACGGGCGGCTGCGGTGGGCGGCGGACCTCCCCGACGGGACCGAGGTGCGGTCGGTGGCGGAGGACGGCGGCGAGGTCACGCGTACCCCCGTGCAGGGTGATCTCGTTCTTCGGGCCTGGCCCTGGGCCACCTCGCCGTGGACCCCGCAGGGCACGCCCGTCGAGCTGGTCGACCTGGTCGGCGGCGCGCGGCGGACCGTGCCCGCCAAGGCCGGCGAGCAGGTCAGCTGCGGGGCGGAGTGGTGCCGGTTCACGACCGGCACCGGCGCCGCGGGCACGCTCGAACTGCGGCGGCCCGACGGCGCGGACAAGCGGCGGATCGGCGGCGGCGACGCGCAGACCCTCGGCTTCGCCCTGGGGTCCACCGGCCGGTTCGAGTTGTACTCCACGCCCGGGGCCGCCAACGCCAACAGCGTGACCAGCACGATCTGGCTGTACGACCCCGCCGCGAAGCGGTCCGTGCGGATCGTCGACGTGGCGTCCGGGGTCAACGCGCGCGACGGTTTCCTGTTCTGGTCCACCGGGGACCACGAGACGCTGATGTGGCACACGTTGGAGCTGTCGAAGCTGCGCTGACCTGACCTGACCTGACCTGACCTGACCGGGCCGGGCCTGGCCGGCTGGGCGGGCCCGGTCCGGCTTCGGGCGTTGCGGCCGCCCCCGTCGGTCGGCCGGCGCCCCGCCGCGTGTCAGACCTTCGGGGTGCGGAACGGGTCGTGCTCGGTGAGCAGCTTGTCCAGCCGGGCCTGGTCCACCCGGCTGACCACCTCCGTCGTCTCCTGCTTGTCCCGCACGCACTTGGCCAGCGTGAAGGACGCCGTGACCAGGTAGAGCAGTCCGAGCGCGAGGAACGACCGGATCCACGGCCCCACCGGCAGGAAGACGACGGCGAGACCCATCGCGGAGAGCGCGACCCCGAAGGAGATGATCGACTGTACGTAGAACGCGGCGGTGTTCTTGGCCTGCAAGGGGGTGTTCATGTCACATAGTCTCGGCCGTTCCCCCTGGTCAGGGCATGAGTACGGGTACTCAACCCGCCGCGATGAGCTCCTCGGCCGGCTGGCGCATCGCCGGGGTGCCGGGCCGGGGCGTGACCCGCTCGGAGACCCGTAGGTACGGCAGACTGGTCAGCGGCTGTCCGGTGTAGAACCGCAGCGCCAGGTCCGCCGCCTCCGAGCTGCGCTCCAGGTAGCTGAGGTGGTCGGCGTCGGCCAGCGTCGCGAACCAGGCGTCCGTGCACGTCGCGGCCAGCGCCCGGCACAGCTCCGGCGTGGTCAGCGGGTCGTGCTCGCCGGTCACCACCAGGGTCGGCACGGTCGGCGCGGGCTTGGCGTCCATCGCCTTGTGGTCCAGCAGCCGCTGGGTGTTCGCCAGGTACTGCGCCACCTCCTCCGGCGTGACCGAGGCGAACCGGCGCAGCAGGATCCGGTTGATCGCCGTGCGGTGCTGCACCTTGAGCGCCGGGTCCTGGCACATCATCAGGGCCACGCACTCGGTGGCGAACTCCTCCATCCGCCCCTGCCGGAGCAGGGTCAGCGTGTGCGTGATCCGCTCCCGCGCGCCGTCCGGGATCCGGCTCATCGCGCCGAGCAGGACCATGCTGCGCAGCCGGTACGGGTACTTCTGGGCCACCCGGTACGCGATGGAGCTGCCGTAGGAGCCCCCCGCCAGGTTGACCTTGTCCAGCCCGAGGTCGTCGAGCACCCTGACCAGGGTGGCGGCCAGGAAATCGGCCCCGTACGACGGCGGCAGGGTGTCGGCCTCCCCCCAGCCGGGCAGGTCCACGGTGACCACGTCGGCCACCGCGAGCGTGGTCTGGGCCAACGGGCCCCACGTCTCCTTGCGTTGGAACGCGCCGCCCACCATCACGACGGGGGCGATCTGCGGGGTGGCGGAGTAGGCGACGCGGGAGGCGAACCGGAAACCACCCCAGTGGTGTTCGACGACGCTGACCTGTTTCGCGGGAACCCCGGGGGCGAGGTTGGTGGACATGAGCAGCTCTGCTTTCCGCCCCGCCACTGGGTCGGCGGTGGAGGGCATGACGAAGCGGACGGCCGGGGGCACCGCAGCCGTCGCGGAGAGTTCGTGAACGCCGAGACCTTACCCGGCGAGTCGGTCGATTCGCAGGATATTACCTAATAGCGGCGTGTCGGTCGAATCAATCCTTTTGGGTACGTTGATAACGAGTATCGACGGGGGTCGGTGACGCCGGGTTCGGTGGCCGGACGGCGGCCGGGTGGCTGGTGGGTGGCTCCGGGCGGCTCCGGGTGGCTCCGGGCATGCGAAAGGGCCCCACTCTCCAGGAGTGGAAGCCCGAGGTGCGCCTGGTAGGGATCGAACCTACGACCAA
This sequence comes from Longispora urticae, assembly GCF_053902585.1. Taxonomy (NCBI): domain Bacteria; kingdom Bacillati; phylum Actinomycetota; class Actinomycetes; order Micromonosporales; family Micromonosporaceae; genus Longispora; species Longispora urticae. The sequence continues at coordinate 26,910 of NZ_JAQZSH010000008.1, read as the reverse complement.
CCGCTTAGAAGGCGGATGCTCTATCCACTGAGCTACAGGCGCGTCGAACAGAGGTTACCGCCTGGAGGGAAGGGTCAGAAACCGGTCTGCTCGGTTGATTGCTGAAGGGCGAAACGCCGGATAGGTTCGCCACGTGCAGGTGACCCACACCACATTTTTGCCCCTCCTGCGGCAGGCGAAGGATGCCGGCGACAGCGTCGCGGATGACTTCGGCGCGGGTCTCGTCGTCGCGTACACCTTCGGTCCGCCCTATGGTGAACGCCCTGTGACCTGGGGGGATATTGATCAACTGGGCTGGACGCACTGTCGGCTGCGCACCGAGGCAGCCGGCAACCTCGTCCAGCGGCTCGACCGGCTGCGGGTGCACGGCAAGTCGCCCGCGTTCATGCTCTCCTTCGACGGCCTGGAGTCGAGCCTGCTCACGGCCGACCACGAGATCTGGGACCAGCTCGCCGGGGCCGTGACGGGGGAGCTGGTTGTCGGCGTCCCCGCCCGGGACGTGGTGGTCGTGACCGGTACGGGCTCGCCGTCCGGTCTGGACAAGGCACGGCGTACCGTCGACCGGGTGTTCTTCGCCGGCGACGAGAACCTGCTCAGCCCCGAGTTGCTCGTCCGCCGGCCCGGAGGCTGGGAGCCGCTCTAGGTGAATGATCTCGTGACCGCCGCCCGGGCCACCCTGCTCGGCGGTGCGCTCGGCGACGCGCTGGGCGAGCCGGTGGAGTTCCTGTCCCGCGAGGCGATGCCCGCCGACCTGCGCCCCGGTCCGCACATCTCCGACGACACCCAGATGACGCTGTTCACCGCCGAGGGGCTGATCCGGGCCCGGCTGGGCGGGGGTTCCCTGTCCGCCGAGCTGTTCGCGGCGTACCGGCGCTGGCTGCTCACCCAGGACCGCGAGTACTTCGACGCGGCCGACGGCTGGCTGCTCGGGCAGCGCGACCTGTGGGCCCAGCGGGCACCCGGTCTGACCTGCCTGTCCGCGCTCCGGCGCGACCTACCCGGCACCGTCGAGGAGCCGCGGAACAACAGCAAGGGCTGCGGCGGGGTGATGCGGGCCGCGCCGGCCGGGTTCCTCGCCGATCCCGAGGCCGCCTACCGGGTCGGGTGCGACCTCGCGGCCCTCACCCATGGTCACCCCTCCGGGTGGGTCTCGGCCGGGGCGCTGGCGATGCTGGTACACCTCACGGCGGTTGCCCGTCTGCCCCTGGTCGAAGCGCTTCCGCGGGTGGTGGACAGGGTCGCCGTCACCCCCGGTGGTGAGGAGGTGCTCGCCGCCCTGACGTCGGCGGTCCGGGCGGCCGTCTCGACCCCCGCTGATTTTCGGGTACTGGCCACGCTCGGTGAGGGCTGGGTCGCCGAGGAGACCCTGGCCATCGCGGTCTACGCCGTTCTGTCGCACCCCGACGACGCGCGCGCCGCGCTCCGGCTGGCCGTGGCGCACGACGGGGACTCGGACTCCACCGGGGCCGTGGCCGGCAACCTGTTCGGGGCCGGCGGTGGCGCCCTCCCGGCCGACTGGCTCGCCGGGCTGGAGCTCGCGGACGTGATCGGCCGGGTCGCCGAGGACCTGGTGGCGGCGCTGCACGGCACCCCGCAGGGGCTGATCGTGCGCTACCCGGCGGCGGGTTATCCACAGGCGGGGTAGTTATCCACAGGCTGGTGCGCTGACCTGCGCGTTCTGGGCACGCTTCCCTCACACGACAGAGAGGAAAGCCATGTTCGACACGTACGTCACCATTGTCGGCAACGTCCTGAGCGCACCGGAGAGCCGCCGGACCACCCGGACCGGGGTCACGGTCACCAACTTCAAGGTCGCGTCCACGTCCCGGCGGTTCGACCGGGCCACCGAGACCTGGGTCGACGGGGACTCGCTCCGGGTCAAGGTCGCCTGCTGGCGGCGGCTCGGCGAGCACGTGGGCGCGTCCCTGACCCAGGGCGACCCGGTGATCGTGACCGGCCGCCTGCACACCCGGGAGTACGAGACGGAGACCGGCGAGAAGCGGATCTCCTACGAGCTGGAGGCCGACGCCGTGGGGCACGACCTGGCCCGGGGGACGGGGCGGTTCAACCGGTGGCGGCCGGCGCCCACGGAGATGGTCGAGGACGGCTCGGAGGACGGGTTCAGCGGCGGGGAGGCCACCGAGGCGCTGGAGGAGGAGCTGGGGGAGCTGGTGGGGGTGTGAGCGTCGGCCGGGGGTGAGCTGACGATCGGCCGGCCGGCGGTGGACCCGCCACAGGTTCGCCGCCGGCCTCGCTTCCCGAGCAGTCGGGGAGGCGGGCTCCGGCGGGTCGTTAGGCTCCCTGTCATGCGCACCTCGATCGCCGCCGCCAATGCCACCGGCCTGCTCGCCGGCGTCCTCCTCGACCGGCTGCTCGGCGATCCCCGCCGACTGCACCCCGTCGCGGGCTTCGGCCAGGCCGCCGCCGCGCTGGAGCGCCGCGGGTACGCGCCGACCCGCTCCGCCGGGGCCCGACACGTCGCCATCGCGGTCGGGGTGCCGGTCGCGGCGGCGGCGCTGGCCCAGTTCGCGACGCGGAACCGGCCCCTCGCCCGGGCCGCGCTCACGGCGGTGGCGACCTGGGCGGTGCTCGGCGGTACGAGCCTGCGCCGGGAGGCCGTCACCCTGGCCGACGCGCTCGCCGTGGGCGACCTGCCGGCCGCGCGCGCGAAGCTGCCCAGCCTGTGCGGGCGCGACCCGTCCGGCCTGGGTCCGGACGAGCTGGCCCGGGCCACGGTCGAGTCCGTCGCGGAGAACACGTCCGACGCGGTCGTCGCGCCACTGTGCTGGGGGGCGGTCGCGGGACTCCCCGGCCTGGTGGGGTACCGGGCGATCAACACCCTCGACGCGATGATCGGCCACCGCACGGCGCGCTACGAGAACTTCGGCTGGGCCGCCGCCCGCCTCGACGACGTGGCCAACCTGTTCCCCGCGCGCCTCGCGGCCGGCCTGACCGTGCTGGTGGCGGGGAAGGGGCACCGGGGTCCGGCGCTGCGTACCTGGCTGCGGGACGGGGCGAAGCACCCGAGTCCGAACGCCGGCCAGGTCGAGGCCGCCGCCGCCGGGGCGCTCGGGCTGCGGCTCGGCGGGCGCAACGACTACGCCGGGCGGGTCGAGGTCCGGCCCACGCTCGGAGACGGCGCGCCACCCCTGCCCCGGGACATCTACCGGGCGGCCCGGCTGTCCGGGGCGATCGGCACGGCGGCCCTCGTGGCGACGGCGGGCCACGCGCTGGCGGCGCCGGCGCGGCGGGCCGTGGCGTCGTGGCTGCGGACGCGCCGCCGCGCCGCGACGGGCCGGGCGGGTGGCCGGTGAAGGGGGCTCTGCTGGTCGCCGGGACCACGTCGGACGCCGGGAAGAGCATTCTGACCGCCGGGATCTGCCGGTGGCTGCGGCGGCAGGGGGTGCGGGTCGCCCCGTTCAAGGCGCAGAACATGTCCAACAACTCGGCCGTCACCCCGGACGGCGGGGAGATCGGCCGGGCCCAGGCGCTCCAGGCGGCCGCGTGCGGGCTGGAGCCGAGCGTGCGGTTCAACCCCGTGCTCCTCAAGCCCGGCAGCGACCACAGTAGCCAGGTGGTGGTCCTGGGGCAGCCGTACGGGCAGGTGGACGCCTCCAACTACCGCCAGCTCAAGGGGCAGCTGTCCGGGATGGTGTTCGACACCCTGGCCGAGCTGCGCGCCGACCACGACGTCGTGATCTGCGAGGGCGCCGGCAGCCCGGCCGAGATCAACCTGCGCGCCGGGGACTTCGTGAACATGGGCCTGGCCCGGGCCGCCGACCTGCCCACGATCGTGGTCGGCGACATCGACCGGGGCGGGGTGTTCGCGGCCCTGTACGGGACCCTCGCGCTGCTCGACGCCGCCGACCAGGCGCTGATCCGGGGCTTCGTGATCAACAAGTTCCGGGGCGCGCGCTCGCTGCTGGAGCCCGGGCTGGACATGCTGCGGGAGCGTACGGACCGGCCGGTGCTCGGGGTGCTGCCGTTCAGCCCCGACCTGTGGCTCGACGGCGAGGACTCGCTGTCCTACCGGGACGGCGCGGTGCTCGGCCGGCCCCGTCCGCCGGTGGGGGCCGAGGGCCTGACCGTGGCCGTGGTCCGGCTGCCCCGGATCTCCAACGCCACCGACGCCGAGGCGCTGGCCGCCGAGCCGGGCGTGACCGTGCGGCTCACGTCCAACCCGGCGGAGGTGGCGGCCGCCGACCTGGCAGTACTGCCCGGCAGCAAGGCGACCGTCGCCGACCTGGCCTGGCTGCGCGAGTTCGGGCTGGACCGGGTGCTCGCGGAGCGGGTCCGGGCGGGGCGGCCGGTGTTCGGCATCTGCGGCGGGTACCAGATGATGTCCCGGCTCATCCACGACGACGTCGAGAGCCGGGCCGGGGCGGTGCCGGGGCTCGGACTGCTGCCCGTGGACATCACGTTCGCGGCGGCCAAGACGCTCACCCGGCCGGTCGGGGAGGCCCTGGGGCAGCCGGTGACCGGGTACGAGATCCACCACGGGCAGGCGACCGTCGAGGACTCCGTGCCGCCGCTGATCGCGGTCCCCGGTGGCGGGGAGGGCGTGCTCGCCTGGCCGGTCGCGGGGACCCACTGGCACGGGCTGCTGGAGAACGACGCGTTCCGGCGGGCGTTCCTGGTCGAGGTCGCGGCCCAGGCCGGGCGGGACTTCAGCCCCGCGCCGGACACCGATTTCGCCGGGTTGCGGTCGCGGCAGTTGGACCTGCTGGGCGACCTGGTCGGGGAGTACCTCGACACGGAGCTGCTCACGGCGATCATCGAGGGCCGCTGAGGAGGCGGGCACCTGGCGGCCCCGAAGGCCCGGAGGCCGCCCAGCTCGGAATCCGGCTGCTCCCGGCCTGGGGACGGCGGGACCGGCGGACGGGCCGGCGGGGTGGCAGAGCGGGCGCCCGTGGGCGGGCCCGGCGGGGTGGAGGGACGGTGAGGATGGCTGACCAGGACGTTGTCGACCTGGCGCGGTCGGTGGTCGGGGCGGAGCCGCGACTGGGTGGCGTGCGGGTCGTGGCCGTGGACGGGCCGTCCGGGGCGGGGAAGACGACGTTCGCGGAGCGGCTCGCGGTGGCGGTCGTGGCCGAGGGAGCGTCGGTGGCCGTCGTACACCTCGATGATCTGCTCGACGGGTGGGACGACCTGCCCACCATGTGGCCACGGGTGGAGTCCCTGCTGCTCGGGCCGTTGCGGGAGGGGCGGTCGGCGCGGTTCCGGGCGTACGACTGGGTGGCGGGGGAGTTCTCCGGCCCCTGGCGGGAGGTCGACCCCGGCGCGGTCCTGATTCTCGAAGGCGTCTCCAGCGGCCGGGCGGCCGTCCGTAGAGAACTGGTGGCGAACGTGTTCGTCGACGCGCCGGAGGACATCAGGCTCGCCCGGGTACTCGCCCGGGACGGCGAGGAGCTGCGGGAACCCCTGCTCCGCTGGGCCGGGGCCGAACGGGCGCACTTCGCCGCCGACGGCACCCGGGAGGCGGCCACGATCCGGATCGACCAGACCGGGTAGCGGGGCGGCGCGTACCCGGAAAAGGGGTGTCTTGGCTCACGGCGGGGAAACCGGACGACCGGGAAGGCCCGGCGAATAGGATCCTGGCATGACCGACGCCCTTCGCGCCGCAGTGCAGCGGCTCCTTCCCCAGGCCCGTGCAGACCTCGAGGCTCTCGCGCGCATCCCCAGCATCGCGTTCCCCGGGTTCGACCACAGCCACGTCCAGGCCTCCGCGGAGAAGGTCGTGGAGCTGTGCCGCTCCGTGGGCATCACCGATGTCCGGATCGTGCGCGCGGGGGAGGGCCAGCCCGCCGTCATCGCCAAGATCCCGGCCCCCGAGGGCGCGCCGACCGTCCTGCTGTACGCGCACCACGACGTGCAGCCCGAGGGGGACCTCGACGCGTGGCACACGCCGCCGTTCGAGCCGACCGAGGTCGACGGCCGGTTGTACGGGCGGGGCTGCGCCGACGACAAGGCCGGCATCGTCGCGCACCTGACCGCGATCCGGGCGTTCGGGAACCGGCCGCCGGTCGGGGTGACCCTCTTCATCGAGGGCGAGGAGGAGTTCGGCTCGGCGTCGCTGCCGGACCTGCTGGAGGCGCACAAGGAGGACCTGCGCGCCGATGTCATCGTGATCGCGGACTCCACCAGCTGGGATGTCGGTACGCCGGCGCTCACCACGTCGCTGCGCGGGCTCGTGGACTGCTACATCGAGGTCAGTACGCTCGACCACGCCGTGCACAGCGGCATGTGGGGCGGGGTGGTGCCCGACGCGCTCACCGCGCTCAGCCGGCTGCTCGCCACCCTGCACGACGCCGACGGCAGCGTCGCGGTCAAGGGCCTGCACGACGCCGGGCCGACCCCGGTGGACTACCCGCACGACCGGTTCCGGACCGAGTCCGGCGTCCTCGACGGGGTGCAGCTGATCGGCCGGGGCTCGATCACCGAGCGGCTGTGGAACCAGCCCGCCATCGCCGTCACCGGCATCGACTGCCCGACCGTGCGCAACGCGTCGAACACGCTGGTGCCGAGCGTCCGGGCCAAGGTCAGCATGCGGATCGCCCCCGGGCAGGACGTGGACGCCGCGATGGACGCGCTCGTCGCGCACCTGGAGTCGCACGCGCCGTGGGGGGCGCGCGTCGCCGTGACCCGGGGCGAGAAGGGCGCGCCGTGCGTGGTCGGCACGAACGGGCCGGCGTACACGGCCGCCCGGGCCGCGCACAGTGAGGCCTGGGACGGCGCGACGTGCGTGGACCTGGGCGTGGGCGGCTCGATCCCGTTCATCGCCGAGTTCCAGGTGGCGTTCCCGCAGGCCGAGATCCTGGTGACCGGGGTCGAGGACCCCGACGCCCGGGCGCACGGGCCCAACGAGAGCCTGCACCTGGGGGAGTTCGCCAAGGTGTGCCTCGCGGAGACCCTGCTGCTGGCGAAGCTCGCCGAACAGGCCTGACGAGCGGTGGCCCGGCGACGGGCCACCACCTCGGATCAACCCCATTATCTGGTTACGGTGGGGCCCGACCCGGTATGCATCGGTTTCCATGGCTGGACGGGTCGGGGGCCCGGGCGGGGCTGGACCGAACGGGTGGTCGGACGGTCAGGTCCGGGCTCGGCAATGATTCGTGCTCGCGGGTGTGCCCTGGGGCCCCGGTCGGACATGATGGGCCGGATACCGTCGCCGGACGGGGCCGCCCCGCGCCCGCCGGCCCCCCGAGCCGGAGGCCCCCCGCCATGGCACCGTCCCGTTCGCTCTCGCGGTTGCTGGTGTGCGCGGTGACGGCGGTGCTCGCGGTCGCCGGCTGCTCGTCGGCGGACAAGGACGGGCCGAGGGCCGCCGCGCCGCCCGCCGTCTCCGGCACGGCCCCCGGCACCCCGTCGCTCCCGGCCCCCGCGCCGGCCCCGACCACCCCGGCGTGCGCGGCTCCGCAGGGCTGGGACTGCTCGTGGGGGCCGAAGTTCGCGCAGGTCACGGCCAGGGTCGCGGCCAGTCCGGGGCAGCTCGGCGTCGAGGTGCGCGACCGGCAGACCGGTGCGGTGTGGAAGGCCGGTGCGGCGGACAGGACGACGTGGACCGGTTCGACGATCAAGCTGGCGATGGTGGCCAGCGTGTTCGAGAAGGCCCGGGCCGGGAAGGTCACGCTCACGGCCGGTGACCGCCAGGACATCGCGGACATGCTGGCGTGGTCCTCGGACGACGCGGCCGACCGGGTGTGGCGGAAGTTCGGGCGGGACGCGATGGTGCCGGGGTTCCGGGACACGTACGGGATGAAGGGGTTGACGTTCGTTCCGGGGTTCGACCGGTACTGGGGCTTCATGAAGTGCGGGCCGGACGACCTGACGAACCTGATGTCGTACGTGCTGGCCAAGCTCGCGGCCGAGGACCGGGCGTACATCGTGCACGCGATGCGCTCGGTCGAGGACATCCAGCACTGGGGCGTGTGGGCGGTGGGCGCGACGCAGGGCGCGGGCACCAAGAACGGGTGGTCGCAGGAGCTCGACGGCGGGGTGGAGCACTGGGTGACGAGCACCGTCGGGTTCGCCGGGCCGGCCGAGCGCTACGTCCTGACGGTCATGTACTCGATGCCCCCGGGGCAGGACTCCCTCGAACTGGGCGTGCACACGGTGAGCGACATCCCGGCGGCCCTCTTCGGGGTGGCGACCCCGGTACCCGTCGTGGTCCGGCCCTCCTGAGCGTGCCGGCCCGGGGCGGGGGCGCTCCGCACCCCCGCCCCGGGCTACGCGTCCCGCCGCCGCAACATCCCCCAGGCCCCGACGGCCAACACCAGGGTCCACCCCACGAAGAGCCCCAACCCCAGCCACGGATCCGCCGCGTCGGGGTCCATGATCCGAGCCCCGGCGCTGGTCGGCCACCATCTCGTCAGGGAGTCTCCGAGCCCGCCGAGCAGCAGCAGCACGATGGGCGCGATGAACAGCACCGCGATGACGGTCGCGATCGCCCCGGCGCTGTGCCGGACCAGGAACCCGACGGCGAGGGAGAACACGCCGAGCACGCCGGAGTACAGGCCGACGCCCAGGAGGGCGCGCGCCACGGCCGGGTCGGTGAGCGGCGCGGCCTGGCCGGCGAGCACGGACTGGCCGGCGAGGAAGGCGAGGAGCCCGATCGCGAGCCCGCCCGCGGAGGAGACGGCCGCCGCGACGGTGGCCTTGGCGAGCAGGAACCGGGTGCGGTTCGGTACGGCGGCGAGCGTGACCCGGATCTGCCCGGTGGTGTACTCCCCGGTGGCGATGAGGGTGCCCAGGACGCAGATGGCGAGCTGGCCGATCAGGAAACCGGTGAGGCTGGCGCTGGTCTTGGTGCCGTTGGTGCCCTCGTGCATCTCGGTGGAGAACACGGCGAGCATGCCGATCGCGATGCTGAGCACGGCGGTGACGAGCAGGCTGAACGGTGTGGACCGCAGGGACCAGACCTTGGACCATTCGGACCGGATCACGGCGAGGGTGTTCATGCCCGCTCACCCGCCCGGAACTGCACGTCCGTGCCGGTCAGCTCCATGAACGTCTCCTCCAGCGAGGCGCGGACCGGGGTCAGTTCGTGCAGCCGCAGTCCGTGCTCGGCGGCCAGGTCGCCCAGGGTCGCGCAGTCCAGGCCGCTCACGGCGAGCGCCCCGTCGGGGGTGGCGGTGCCCGAGCCGCCGGCCGCGAGGACCAGTTCCAGGAGCCGGTCGGGTTCGGGGCTGCGCGCTCTCGTGTACCCGCCGGAGCCGCGGCCCGTGAACTCCGCCACGGAGGTGTCCGCGATCAGCCGGCCCTGCCCGATGACGATCAGGTGGTCGGCGGTCTCGGCCATCTCGGTGAGCAGGTGGCTGGACACCAGGACGGTCCGGCCCTCGGCGGCCAGGCCGCGCATCAGGCCCCGGATCCACCGGATGCCCTCGGGGTCGAGCCCGTTGACCGGCTCGTCGAACATCAGGACGGCCGGGTCGCCGAGCAGCGCGCCGGCGATCGCCAGGCGTTGGGACATCCCCAGGGAGAAGCCGCCGACCCGGTCCCGGGCGACGTCGGACAGGCCGACGATGTCCAGTACCTCGGCGACCCGGGAACGGGCGATGCCGTTGCTGAGGGCGAGCGCGAGCAGGTGCTTGTGGGCGGTGCGGCCCGGGTGCACGGCCCGCGCGTCGAGTACCGCGCCGACGGTGCGCAGCGGGGCGGCGGCGCGCTGGAAGCTGACGCCCCCGACGGTGACCCGGCCGCCGGTGGGCCGGTCGAGGCCGAGGATCATGCGCATCGTGGTGGACTTGCCCGCGCCGTTCGGGCCGAGGAAGCCGGTGACCCGGCCCGGCCGGACGGTGAAGGTGAGGTTGTCGACGGCGGCGGTCATGCCGTACCACTTGGTCAGGCCATCAGCGATGATCATCCATGGAGATTAGCCGCTGTGCTGAGAGGACGCCGTCCCCAGTGGGCCGCGCAGGTCGGCCGCGACGAGTGACCAGACCTCCAGGTCGACCCGCCCGCCGTGCACGTAGCCGGCGTTGCGCAGCAGGCCCTCGTAGGTGAAGCCGGCCTTCTCGGCGACCCGGCGGGACGCCAGGTTCCCGGGCGCGATCCGCAGCTCCACCCGGTGGAAGCCGTGTTCCAGGACGAGCGCGACGGACAGCGCGTCGAGCGCCTCGCACGCGATTCCCTGGCCCCTGACCTCGGCGGACATGGCGTAGGTGACCTGGGTGACGTGCGCGGCCCAGTCGGTGCGCTTCGCCCACAGGCAGCCGACGAGCTTCTCGTCCTCGCGGCGGACGACGGCGTAGTGGTCGCCGTCGCCGCTGTCCCGGCGGTCGGCGGCCAGGTCGGTGCACCACTGGTGGCCGTCGGTCTCGGTGAAGGGGTCGGGGAACGGCAGCCACCGGCGGGTCTGCGCGTCGTCGAACACGGCGGTGACCGCTGGGACATCGGCGACGGTCAGGGTGCGGACCAGGAGCCGAGGGGTCTGGACGGTCATCGGCGGGAACCGCCGTACGGGCGTACTGATCCCTGTTCTCACCGCGCGACCCTATCGCGCGGCCCACTCCGAGAGCCAGGTCACACGTTCGGGACAGGTACGGTGACCTTCGTGTACCGCTTCCTCGCGACCCCCCGCTGGCTGGGCATGGCCGCGCTGTGCCTGGCCCTGTGCGCCGGCATGGTCGGGCTGGGTTACTGGCAGTTGCAGCGCTTCCACCAGCGGGCCGCGATCAACGACCGGGTGGACGCGGCGGTGCTGGCCCCGCCGGTGCCGGTCGCGGAGCTGAGCGCGCCGGGCGCGAAACCGGCGGACGCGAAGGAGTGGCGGCAGGTCACGGCATCCGGGGTGTTCGATCCCGCGAACGTGATCCTGGCCCGGGGCCGCACCCTGGACAACCGGGTCGGCTTCGAGGTGCTGGTGCCGCTGCGGTTGGCGGACGGCACGGCGGTGCTGGTGGACCGGGGCTGGGTCCCGCCCGCCGCCTCGGGGCTCAACGCGCACCCGACGGTGCCGGTGGTGCCGAGCGGCCTGGTGACGGTCGCGGGCCGGCTGCGGCTGCCGGAGAGCAGCCCGGGGCCGGTGGACCGGGCCGGCGGGGTGCTGGAGGTGCGCCGGATCGACCCGTCGAGGATCGGGAAGGACCTTCCCTATCCGGTACTGGGCGGCTGGATCTCCGTGGAGGTCGCCGACCCGGGGTTCACGGCGGTGCCGGGCGAGCCGGGCAGGCAGCCGACCTGGATGAACGTGGCCTACGTGATCCAGTGGTGGCTGTTCGCGGGAATGGCGCTCTTCGGGTACTTCTGGCTGGCGCGCAAGGAAGCGGGCACCGGGGAAGCGGCCGGTGGCGGGCGGGCACTACCCTCAGCGGGGTGACCGACCCCTCCCTCCCGGTTCCGTACGCGGGGAACGCGTACCAGATGGAGCCCGTCCTCGCCCAGATCGGCGAGATCCAGGTGACCCCGCGCGTGGCGCGCACCCCGGCGGGGGAGATTCCGCTCCGGGGCAGCGTCTGGTCGACCACCGACCAGTTCATGGCCACCCAGCACACGCCGACCTGGGCGATCGTGTGCGCGATCCTCGGGTTCTTCTGCCTGACGATCTTCAGCCTGCTGTTCCTGCTGGCCAAGGAGACCCGGTTCTCGGGTTACGTGAACGTGATGGTCGGCAACGGCCGGCAGATGTACACCACCCGGATCCCGGTGCAGAGCCAGGCCCAGGTCGCGCACATCTACAACCAGGTCAACTACGTGCGCTCGGCGTCGCTCACGGCGTAACGAAACGGCCCCGCCGGAGCGGGGCCGTTCGGGTCAGCGGCCAGCGGGCCTGGCCGGCGGGGCGGGCGCCCCGACGATCGAGTCGGGCGGCGGGGTGAAGTCCCGCACCGGTTGGCCCTCCAGCGCGTCGTGCAGCAGGACCGCCACCGTGTTCACCGGCTTCTGCGAGTTCGAGTCGCCGACGGAGTGGAACGGGTTGTCGGGGTCGGCCATGAACGACGCCCCGCACAGCTCCGGAGTGAACGCGACGAACCAGGCCGCCCGGTTGCTGTCGGTCGTACCGGTCTTGCCGGCCACCGGGCGCTTCACCTGCGGGTACACCCCGGGTGCCGTGCTCCAGTCCCCGCAGCTGCCCTTGGCGGCCTTGTAGCCGGTGACGCAGCGCGCGGCGTCGGCGGCCGCCTGGGCCACCTCGGGCCGGACCGCCTGGTTGCAGGCCGGCGAGACGTTGACCTGCTTGCCGGTGGCGTCCCACAGGCCCTGGACGGCCAGCGGGGCGCAGTACACGCCGTTGGCGGCGACGGTCGCGTAGGCGGCGGCCATCTCCAGCGGGGTGGTGTCGGCGACGCCCAGGGTGAAGGCGCCCCAGCCCCAGGAGCGCTCGGGGGTGGCCATCTCCCGGTCGACGTCGTTGTGCCACTTCAGGCCGATCCGCTCGGCCATGGCGACCGCGTTCTCGGAACCGACCCGCTGGACGAGCTGGGCGAAGTACGTGTTCACGGACTTGCCGAACCCGGACCACATCTGCTGGTTACCGGTCATGCCGGCCGACGCGTTCGACGGGCACCACCGGTCGCCGCACGAGGCCGGCCCACCGGGCTCGACGACGTACTTCGTGGTCACCTTCGGCGGCGCGTAGATGTTCGTGTTCAGCGGCATGCCGGCGTCGAGCGCGGCGAGCATCGTGAACATCTTGAACGTCGACCCGGCCTGGTACCCGGACATGTCCCCGCCGCCGAGCAGCGGAACCACGGTGTTCGGGTAGCTGCCGGGGATGCCGGCGGACCGCTTCGCGCTGTTGCTGTTGGGGCCGTTGCCGCTCTGGTCGAGGGCGTAGATCCGGTTCACGGCCATCGCGGAGACCTTGCCGGTGCCGGGTTCCATCAGGACCACGCCGTGCGCGTAGGAGCTGTCGTTGCTCTCCCGCTTGGTCACCTGGTCGTGCGCGATGCCCTGGATGTTCGGGTCGAGGGTGGTGTGGATGACGTACCCGCCGCGGCGCAGCGCGTTCTCCCGCTCGGCCCGGGTCGCCCCGAACTGCGGCTGCTGGAGCCACCACGAGTGCATGAAGTCGCAGAAGAAGCCCCAGTCGTTGTACGTGACCGAGACGCAGTCGTTGGGGATCGCGCCGACCTTCAGCTCGATCGGCGAACCCTTGACCTTCGCGGCGGCGTCGGTCGACAGGTAGCCCACCGACACCATCCGGTCGACGACCCAGTCGCGCCGCTCGGTGGCGGTCTTCTTGTCGGTGCTCGCCGGGTCGTACTCGGACGGGGCCTGGACGAGCCCCGCGAGCATCGCGCTCTCGGCGACGTTGAGGTCCTTGGGGAGCTTGGAGAAGTAGATCTGCGCGGCGGCGTAGATGCCGTAGGCGCGGTGTCCGAAGTAGGCGACGTTCAGGTACCCCTCGAGGATCTGGGGTTTGGTCCACTTGCGCTCGAGTTCCACGGCCATCCGCATCTCGCGGATCTTCCGGGTACTCGTCTGCTCGGTCGCGTCCTTCGCGGCCTCGGGGGTCTCGGCGTTGGTGATCAGGATGTTGCGGACGTACTGCATCGTCAGCGTCGAGGCGCCCTGGTGCACCTCCCCGCTCACCTGGTTCTTCACGAACGCCCGGACGACACCCTTGGCGTCGACCCCGTTGTGGTCGAAGAACCTCTGGTCCTCGGCGGCCACCATCGCCTGCTGGGCGGCGCCGGACACGTCGGAGAGGGGAACGACCTTGCGCGCCTCGTCGTAGAACGTGGTCAGCAGGGTCTTCCCGTCGTTGGCGTAGACGTACGACGCCTGGGGTGGCTGCCCGGCCGGCAGGTCGGTACCGGTGTGTTCGATGGCCTCAGCACCGTTCTTGGCGCCGAAGCCCGCGGTCGCCACGATGGGCATCGCGATGGCGGCCACCAGGACCCCGCCCGCCAGACCGCAGCGCACGAGTGGACCGAGCCGACCGAGGGCATGGAATGCGGCTGGAATCCTCACAAACTCACGTTATGCTAAGGAGCCCGGCCTCACTGCTCATTTCAGTGCAACTCGCGGCCCTGTGTCGGGTACGGCATGATCACCGCATGGATCCACTCCGGCACCACGGCGACGTCGAGCTCCGTCCTGGGCTGGTCGATCTCGCGGTCAACGTGCGCACCGAGCCGCACCCGGAATGGCTGTCCGCCCCCCTTCTGGCCTCGATGTCCGACCTCGCGGCCTATCCCGACCAGACCTGGGCCCGGGCCGCCATCGCCGCCCGGCACGGCAGGGAACCCGGCGAGGTGCTGTTGACGGCGGGCGCCGCGCAGGCTTTCACCTTGTTGGCACAGGTTCTGGGTCCACGGCGGGCGGTGGTGGTGCATCCGCAGTTCACCGAGCCGGAGGCCGCCCTGGCCGCGCACGGGCACATGGTGGAACGGGTCGTGCTGGCTCCGCCGTTCACCCTGGACCCGGGGCTGGTCCCGGCCGACGCGGATCTGGTGGTCCTCGGCAACCCGACGAATCCGACTTCGGTCCTCCATCCGGCCCACGTCCTGGCAGCCCTCGCCGTCCCGGGGCGCACCCTCGTCGTCGACGAGGCCTTCGCCGACACCATCCCCGGCGAACCGGAGTCCCTGGCAGCCACCCGCCTCCCCGGCCTCGTCGTCATCCGCAGCCTCACCAAGACCTGGGGCCTGGCGGGCCTGCGGATCGGCTACCTCCTCGCCGATCCGGCCCTGATCCGCGCCCTGACCGAGGTCCAACCCCTCTGGCCCGTCTCCACCCCCGCCCTGGTCGCGGCCGAGGTCTGCGCGACGGCCACCGCCGCCGAGGAGCGGATCGCCCACGAGATCGCCGCCGACCGGGCCTACCTGCTCGCCCGGCTCGCCGAGATCCACGGCGTCGAGGTCGTCGGCACCCCGGTCAGCTCCTTCGTCCTGGTCCGCACGCCGGGAGCGCTGGCCCTCCGGGACCGCCTGATCGCCCGGGGGTTCGTGGTCCGCCGGGGCGACACGTTCCCCGGTCTGGGTCCCGACTGGCTGCGGATCAGCGTGCGGCACACTGCTGTCACCGACGCGTTCGTCGACGTACTCAAGAACGAGGTGCACTGATGGAGCTGCTCTCCGCCGCGCTGGGCCGGATCGGCCCCCCCGACGCGGAGGCCGTCGCCGACGCCGACGCGCTCCAGCTCCGGCTGACCAAGCCGCCGGGCGCGCTCGGCACCCTGGAGCCGCTGGCGTCGCAGCTCGCGGGCCTGGCCGGGGTCTGCCCGCCGCCGCTGCCCGAGCCGGCCGCTTTGGCCGTCTTCGCCGGGGACCACGGCGTGCACGCCCAGGGGGTCACGCCCTGGCCGCAGGCGGTCACCGGCCAGATGGTGGCCAACTTCGTGGCCGGCGGGGCGGTCGTCAACGCGTTCGCCCGGCAGGCCGGGGTGTCCGTCACCGTCGTGGACGTCGGCGTGGTCACCGGGGCCAGCCCGTACAAGGTCCGGAACGGTACCCGGGACCTGGCCGTCGAGCCGGCCCTGACCCGCGCCGAGGTCGTCGCGGCCCTGGAGGTCGGCATCGCGGTGGCCCGCGCCCTGGTGGCCGACGGCGCGAAGGCGCTGCTCACCGGGGACATGGGCATCGCGAACACCACCCCGGCGGCGGCGCTGATCTCCGCGTTCACCGGGGTCGCGGCCGCGGACGTCACCGGCCGGGGCACGGGCATCGACGACCGGACCCTCGCGCACAAGACCTGGGTGATCGAGGGCGCGCTGGCCATGCACCGGCCCGACCGCAAGGACGGGATCGACGTCCTGGCGAAGGTCGGCGGCCTGGAGCACGCGGCGATCGCCGGGTTCATCCTGGGCGGGGCGGCCGAGCGGGTACCCGTCATCCTCGACGGCGTGATCGCGGCCTCCGCCGCCCTGGCCGCCGTGGCCCTCGCCCCCGACAGCCGGCACGCCATGGTCGCCGGGCACCGGTCCGCCGAGCCGGGCGCGACCGTGGCCCTGGAGCATCTGGGGCTCACCCCCCTCGTCGACCTGGGCCTGCGGCTCGGGGAGGGCACCGGCGCGGTGCTCGCGTCCGGGATCGTGGCCAGCGCGGTGCGCGTACTCCACGAGGTGGCGACCTTCGACTCGGCAGGGGTGAGCGAGAAGTGACGGTGTACCCCCTGGGACTCATCCTCACCGGTAAGAACGTGCTGGTCGTCGGCGGCGGACAGGTCGCCCAACGCCGGGTGCCCGCCCTGCTGGAGGCCGGCGCGGTCGTCACCGTCGTCTCCCCGTCGCTGACCCCGGCCCTGGAGGCGCTGCCCGTGACCTGGGTCCGGCGCGGCTTCGAGCCGTCCGACCTGGACGGACAGTGGTTCGTGCACGTCGCCACCCAGCGCCCGGCCGTGAACGCCGCCGTGTCCGCCGCCGCCGAGGAACGCCGGATCTTCTGCGTCCGCGCCGACGACCGCACCCAGGCCACGGCGTGGACCCCGGCCGTCACCCGGCACGGCCCGGTCACCGTCGGCGTGCTCAGCGGCGGCGACCCGCGCCGGTCGATGGCGCTCCGGGACAGCATCCACGCCGGCCTGGAGGCCGGCACCCTCGAACCGGGCGCGCACGGCGACAAGCCCCGGGGCGTGGCCCTCGTCGGCGCCGGCCCCGGCGACCCCGAACTCATCACCGTCAAGGGCCGCCGGCTGCTCGCCGAGGCCGACGTGGTGGTGGCCGACCGGCTCGCGTCCGGGCTGTTCCTGGAGGGGCTGCGGCCCGAGGTCGAGCTGATCGACGCGGCGAAGGTGCCGTACGGCCGGCAGCTCAAGCAGGAGGCCATCAACGAGATCCTGGTCGACCGGGCGCTCGCCGGGAAGTTCGTGGTCCGGCTCAAGGGCGGGGACCCGTACATCTTCGGGCGGGGCGGTGAGGAGCTGCTCGCGTGCGTCGAGGCGGGCGTGCCCGTGACCGTGGTACCGGGCGTGACCAGCGCGATCTCGGTACCGGCGCTGGCCGGCATCCCGGTCACCCACCGGGGCGTGACGCACGAGTTCACCGTCGTGTCCGGGCACATCCCGCCGAAGCACCCCGACTCGCTGGTCGACTGGGCGGCGCTCGCCCGGATGCGCGGCACCCTCGTCCTGCTGATGGCCGTGGAGAACCTGGCGGCCATCGCGGCGGAGCTCATCGCGCACGGCCGCGACCCGCACACCCCGGCGGCGGTGATCCAGGAGGGCACGACGGTCCGGGAGCAGGTCTTCCGGGGGACCCTCGCCACGGCGTCCACTCTGGGCGCGCAGCCCCCGGCGATCGTGGTGGTCGGCGAGGTCGTCAACGTCCTCAGTTCAAGTTCTTAAGAGGGTTACGGTGGGCGGTGTCCGGCCGTGAAGGTTGGAGCCCACCGTGCCGCCCGGGGCGCCCGGCACCCGGAGGCCCGTGCCCGGCGGGTGCGGCCCGGGGCCTGGTTCCTGACGTTGCGACCCACCGTCCGGGGCTGGTTCCTGACGTTGCGACCCACCGTCCGGGGCTGGTTCCTGACGTTGCGACCCATCGCCCGGGCCGGGACCTGACGTTGCGACCACCGTCCGGGGCCGGGACCTGACGTTGCCGGCCCGCACCCGGCGGCACCGTTCACCAGAAAGCCCGTCACGCGGTGGGCGGTGTCCGTTTTCCCGGGCTATGGTGCGGGCATGGCGATCAGCGACCGGGGCGGCCGGCGGCGGGTGCCGGGCCGGGGCGACGTGGTGGTCACGCCCGCCGACCCGTCGATGCCCCGCCAGGCGGCGGTCCCGATGGGCACCCCGGCCCGCCTGTTCCTCTACGCCGCGGGCGCGGTCATCTCCCTGATCGGCCCGGCCCTGCTGGTCGCGGCCTTCGCCGCGGACCTCACGACGGGCGAACGCTGGCCCCTGGCCGGCGGCGGCGTCCTGGCGATCCTGATCGGCGTGCCGTGCACGGCTCTGATGTGGAACCACATGCGCCGCGCGCACCGCGACTCCCTCCGGCTCGCCGCCGCCGGGGTCGACGCGGTCGCCGAGATCATCATGTTCTCGCCGGCCGCCATCGGTGACGAGGACGGCGTCGAGCTGGTCCTGTGGATCAGCGGCCCCGGGTTCGGGTTCGAGGCGCTGTCACTGTGCCGGGATCATCCGTCCCTGGTGGCCGGCGCGCGCCTGAACGCGATCGTCGACCCGTCCGACCACCTCTTCGCGATCGTCGGCTGACGCCCGTCCGTCCGGGGCAGGGACCTGACGTTGCCAGCCGCGCCAGGGCCGGGTCCTGACGTTGCCGCTCACACCCGGGCCGGGACCTGACGTTGCCAGCCGCGCGTGCCGCCGCGCCAACCCACGGTCGAGCTGGCCGGGTCACCGGTCCCGGGACCCGGCCACCCGGTGGTGGGCCTCATCCAGGCTGGCCAGGTCCCCGGCGGTGAGCTCCAGCGCCCCGGCCGCGACGTTCTCCGCGAGGTGCTCCGGGTCGCCGGTGCCGGGGATGGCGAGGACGTGCGCGCCCCGGCTGAGCGTCCACGCGATCCGGACCTGGGCCGCGCTCGCCCCGTGCGCCCGCGCCACGTCCAGCACCTCGGGGCTGTCGGCCCCGCTGGCCCCGGCGGTCCGCCCGGCGCCGGCGATGGCGTAGAAGGGCACGTACGCGATGCCCTGTTCGCCGCACAGTCGCAGGAGGGCGTCCTGTTCCGGGGGCGAGCCGATGCCGTACGCGTTCTGTACGCAGACCACGGGTGCGATGGCCTGGGCCTCGGCGAGGTGCGCGGGCCGGACGTTGGACAGGCCGAGGTGCCGGATCAGGCCGGCGTCGCGCAGGTCGGAGAGGGCGCCGAACCGGTCGGCGACGGAGTCGGTGCCGACGATGCGCAGGTTGACGATGTCGAGGTGGTCGCGGCCGAGTTGGCGCAGGTTCTCCTCGACCTGGCCGCGCAGCTGGGCGGGGGTGGCGTGCGGCAGCCACGCGCCGGACGGGTCGCGGCCGGGCCCGACCTTGGTGGTGATGACGAGGTCGGAGGGGTACGGGGCGAGCGCCCGGTTGATGAGTTCGTTGGCGGACCGGAGCGGGGAGAAGTAGAAGGCGGCCGTGTCGAGGTGGTTGACGCCGAGGTCCAGGGCGCGGCGGAGCACCGTGACGGCCCGGTCGCGGTCGCTGGGGACGGCGTTCTCGATGAGGGCCTCGCCGTGCTGGGTGAGGCGCATGGTGCCGAAGCCGATCCGGTGCACGGGGAGGTCGCCGAGTGTCCAGGTACCCGAGGAGGACGCTTCGATCTTGTCTGTGGTCATGCCGGAATGATCGCCACGCGCCATCCAGGCCGCCACTGATTCAGTCACGACCGAATCCATCGGGGTGATCGCGGCCGGCCCGGACGGCAACGGAGCCGGGCGCGCCCCGAAGGACACGCCCGGCTCCGCCGTCCCGTGCTCAGCCGATGTTGGTCGCGATCGTCAGGTCGCCGCTCCACACCCCGGTGTTCTTGTTCATCCAGTTGAGGCGCAGCGTGCCGTCGGTGCGCTTGGACACCGCGTTCAGGTTCCCGTCGCCGCCCACGGTCAGGACGGGGTCCCCGGCCAGCGAGGAGGCGATGGCGAGGTCACCGCTCCACACCGCGTTGGTCTTGTTCTGCCAGTTGAGCTTCAGCGCGCCGTCGGCGCGGCGGGTGAGGACCACGGTGTTGCCGTCGGCGCCGACCGCCGCCGCCGGGGTGCCGGCGGTGGCGGAGGCGAGGCTGATCGTGCTGCTCCACACGCCGTTGTTCTTGTTCATCCACAGGTAGCGCAGCGCGCCGTCGGTGCCCTGGAAGAACACCTGGGTGTTGCCGTCCGAGGCGGTGACGACGGCCGGGTCGCTGGCCGCGTTCGCCGAGATCGCGAGGTCGGCGCTCCACACGCCGTTGGTCTTGTCCTGCCAGTTGAGCTTCACGGCGCCGTCGGTGCGCCGGGTGAACACCACGGTGTTGCCGTCCGCGCCCCGGTGGATCCTCGGGGTGCCGGTGACCGAGGCGGCGAGGCTGATCGTGCTGCTCCACACGCCGTTGTTCTTGTTCATCCACAGGTAGCGCAGCGCGTTGTCGGTGCCCCGGAAGAACACCTGGAGGTTGCCGTCGGAGGCCACGGTCAGCCGGGCGTCGCCGCCGACCCCGGTCGCGATCGTCAGGTCGCCGCTCCACACCCCGGTGTTCTTGTCCTGCCAGTTGAGGCGCAGCGAGTTGTCGGTGCGCCGGGACAGCACCAGGCTGTTGCCGTCCGTGCCGACGAGAGCGGACGGGGCGCCGGCGAGGTTCGAGGCGAGAGTGACCGTGCCGCTCCACACGCCGTTGTTCTTGTCCATCCACAGGTACCGCAGCGTGCCGTCGGAGCCCCGGGCGAACGCCTGGGTGTTGCCGTCCGTGGCGGTGATGACCGACGGCGACGACTCCGAGGAGGTCTCCGCCCCGTCGACGATCTTGTTGTACCGGCGGGCGACGTAGTTGCCGTTGGGGTGCCCGTCGAGCTGTCCGGCGTTGATGGAGACGTGGTTGACCTTCTGGACCGGGCTGGAGCCGAAGCTGTAGTAGGAGAAGTAGGTGTGGTCTGCTTCCCATGCGTTGAAGAGGAAGACGTGGTTGGCGGCGTCGTTGAGGATGTCGCCGGCCTTGAGGTCGGCGCGGGGGATCTCGTAGGAGATGGCGGAGAGGTTGCCGGTCCAGTGGTGTGAGCCGGTGTGCCAGGCCATGTCGACGTATCCGGAGCAGTCGCGGCGGTAGTTGCGGTCGCCGGTGGGGCCGGGGGAGTACTCGGACTGGCTGTAGGGGCCGGGCTGGTGGTCGACCCAGTACTGGGCGCGTTCGATGACCTCGGCGCGGGTGATGTATCCGTCGATGCCGGAGGTGAAGGCCGCGTGGGCGGGGGCGGTGCCGGTGATCAGGGAACCGGTGGCCACGGCCGTGACGGCGAGCGTGCTGAGGGCACGGCGGAGCAGGGTGGTGTTCAAGGGGTGTCCTTTGGGGGGAGGGTCTCAGGAGGTGCAGCCGGCGAGGTTCGCCGCGAGGTGGTCGGGGACGTAGCCGGCGCAGAAGCCGGAGGATCCGAGGTTGAGGGGGCGCCAGGTGGTGCTGGCGGCGTCGTAGCCGAAGACGATCCGGGAGGGCTGGTGCTGCCCGTCGGGGACCGTCGCGGCCACGGCGAACCGCTCGTGGCACGAGACCTGGTGCAGGGCGGCGGGGTGCGCGGCCCGCGCGTCGAGGTCACTGCCCGGGGCGCGCAACGCCGCCAGCAGCGTCTCCGCCGTGGCTGGACAACCGGTGGTCGGTGCGCCCGGCGGGGCGGTGGCCGGCCTGGTGGTCGCGCCGGCCGTGGGGGGTGCGACCGCGCCGGTGGGGGAGGTGCCGGTGGGGGACGCGCCGGCGGAGGCCGCGGGCGTGGCGGCGTGCGGCTGGGCGGTCCGGGGCTGGTCCGAGGTGCCACAGCCGGTCAGGGTGAACACGATTGCGGCGCCGGCCAGGAGGGCGGGTGTCCTCACGGTGTGGGCTCCTTCAGGAGGCTAGGCGGTGGTTTCTGAGGGCCGGATCGGTGGCGATGACCCGTTCGCAGAACTGTCGGGCCGTCGTCCTGGCCTGCGATGCGGTGTCGGCGAGCAGGAACACGGCGAGTTCGTACCGGTCCGGGCCGCCGAGGGTCCGCAGGTGCTCTATCCGGTCGGCGGGTTCGGCGCTGGCCCGGAGGATCTCCGTGATGCGCTCCGGACCGACTCCCCCGGCTTCGGGGTCGAACAGGGTCAGGGTGATCAGGTGCATGGCGGTTTCCTGTCCGGGACTAGCCCCACGAGGCGCCGTCACTGTCGGTGGAGACCGTCGGGACCGGGCTGGAGCTGGTCGTCGGCACCGGCGTCGCGGCCTGTGCGGTGGCGCTGATGCCGGCGCCGAGGGCACCGGAGAAGGCGAGGACGACGAAGAGCGCGACGATCCGAGACATGACAGACTCCACCCGTGTACGTATTGATTGGCTTTTGGAAGTTTCGCTCCGGTGTGGTGCGTTCTTCCGATGTGGTGAACTCTGCCAGCCGCCCCGGCCCTGGTCACTACCCGCGGCCTGGCACCAACGTGCGTGGCAGTTTGGTGCCAGGAAATGATTTGGCCGGTTGGCCCTTGCTCCTGGCGATTCGGTTGCCCAGACTAGGTGCCGATTTCGGTAATAGTCGCGGGGGCGAAAATGCTGGAGATGCTGGGCCTGACGGGCCAGAAAGAAAAGGTTTACCGGGCCATGTTGGCTCATTCCGATTGGGGCATATCCGACCTGTCCATGAATACTGACCTCACTGAGAGTCAGGTTCGGGCGGCGCTGGACGAGCTCGCCGACCTCGCGCTCGTGCGCCCGGCCGTCCAGGGGGCCAGCGGTCTCCGCGCGGTCAGCCCCGCGGTGGGCCTCGCCGCCCTTCTCGCCACCGCCGAGGCCGAGGTCGCCGGCCGCGCCCGCCAGATCGAGGCGACCCGGGCGGCCATCGCGGCGATCACCGCCGAACACGAGACCGGACGCATCCACGAGGGCTCCACCCGGCTGGAGGGCCTCGACGCCGTCCGCGGTCGCCTGGAGGAACTGGCGGCCACGGTGTGCACCGAGATCGTCTCCCTCAATCCGGGCGGGGCGCACCGGCCCGACGCGCGCCAGGCCGGCGGGCCGCTCAACGAACAGGCCCTGAAGCGGGGCGTCACGATCCGGGCCGTGTGCCGGGACAGTTTCCGCAACGACGCCGACACGCTGGCCCACGCCCGCTGGCTCACCGGCCTCGGCGGACAGATGCGCACCGTCGCCGTCGTGGCGATGCCCCTGGTCGTCTTCGACCGCCAGACGGCCATTCTGCCGCTGGACCCGGACGACTCCAGGGCGGGCGCGATCGAGGTCACCACCCCCGGCGTCCTCGCGGCGACCTGCGCCCTGTTCGAGCAGTCGTGGGCTTCGGGGACCCCGTTCGGGCAGCCCCCGGTCGCCGACGAGAACGGCTGCACGCCGAACGAACGCGCCCTCCTGGAGATCATCGCCGACGGGCACACCGACGAGGCGGCGGCCCGCAGGCTCGGCCTGTCCCTGCGGACGATCCGCCGGATGATGGCCGACCTGATGGAACGCCTCGACGCGGCCAGCCGGTTCCAGGCGGGGGTGCAGGCGACCCGCCGGGGCTGGCTGTAGTCACGTCCTGACGAACAGGCCGACACTGTCCACGACCGGGCCGCACGCGTCGGGCCGGACCAGCCGGCGCGCGCGCCTGTCGCCCGGGAGAGAGCGGAAACCGACAAGGGGGGTACCGGTGGCCGAGGTCGCCTTCTCGGCCACCGATCTCGCGCAGATGCGGTTCGCGGTGTCCCCGATGTGGGAGGTCGTCTCCAGTTACCGCCTCCTGCTCGTCGACACCCCGCACCCCGTGCACCACCGCTGGGCGGCCCAGGTCCGCCCCCGCCTCGCCGCCGCCGGCCTCGACCACGCCTGGCTCGCCGAACTGGTCCCGCAAACCGGCGGCTACCGTCCCGACTTCCTCAACCCGGCACCGGTCGGCCCGACCCCCACCCTGCACGAGGAGCTGACCGCGATCCTGGCCGTCCCGGCCGACCGGATCCGCCAGGACCTCGACCACCTCCGCCACCACCAGGGCGCCCGGGGCCCCCGGCTCCGCAACCTGCACGCGGACCCGACCCGCCTGACCCGGGTCGCCGAGGAGATCGAGACCTACTGGGACCTGGCCCTCGCCCCCTACTGGGCCCGGATCCGGGCCCTCCTCGACGCCGACATCTTCCACCGCGCCCGCCAGCTCGCCGAGCACGGCGCGGCCCGGCTCTTCGACGACCTGCACCCGTCCCTGACCTGGGACGACCAGACCCTCCGACTGGTACGCGGCGAGCGCACCCTGTTCCGCAAGTCCGCCGGCCCGGGGCTGCTGCTGGTGCCCTCGGCGTTCACCGGCCCCGGCGTGCACACCCGGGTCCGGCTCCCGGAGGCGCCGCAGCTCGCGTACCCGGCGCGTGCCCTCGGCACCCTCTGGGAGTCCCGCCCCGTCACGGGCACCGCCGCCCTGTCGGTGGTCCTCGGCCGCTCCCGCACCCTGCTCCTCACCGAGCTGGACACCCCGGCGTCCACCACGGAACTGGCCCGCCGCACGGGGCTCTCTCCGGCCGGGGTGTCCCAGAACCTGACGGCCCTCCGCGACGCCGGCCTGGTCAGCGCCCACCGCGCGGGCCGCTCCGTCCTCTACGCCCGCACCGCCGCGGCCGAATCCCTCCTCATCGCCGCGTCCCCGTAGCCGGTTGCCGCACCCTGTTGGGTGGGGGTGCAAAAGTGCATGTGCGTTTCGGTACTCCCGGGGAGGTCCGTCCACGGCGGACAATTGTGGTCATGGTCAGCGATGGGCGCAGCACGCCGTATCCGCTCCGTAGCCGGCTCGCCCGGCACCTGCGGCTGCTCCGAGAAGAGTCGCGCATGACCATCCGGGCGGTCGGCCGCCGGGTCGGCTGGTCGGACTCGAAGATGAGCCGTATCGAAACCGGCCTGACCGGCATCACACCCTGGGACGCGGAACGACTCCTCGACGTCTTCAAGGTCACCGGGCCGCGTCGGGCCGCGCTCCTGGCGTTGGCTGAGGCTGGCGAGCAACGAGCGGTCTGGGGCGCATACCGGAAGTTTGAAGCCGTGGCGGCGACGGTGCACAACTACGAACCAATACTCGTGCCGGGCATCTTGCAGCATCCCGAGTATGCGTTGGCGCTCATGCGGTCGCATTTGCCGGATTCACCACCGGAGAAGATCGATGAGTTCCTGGCGGCCCGAATGTCTAGGAGCGTGCTGCTGACCACGGCTGCTGGGCCGTCTTTCCGGCTCATCATGGAAGAGATCGTGCTCCACCGCGTGGTTGGCGACGAGCGAATCATGCGAGCGCAACTCCGACGGCTCCTGGAACTAGGGGAGTTGCCGAGTGTGACGCTGCAAGTCGTTCCGTTCGACACGGTGGGGCATCCCGCACTACATGGACCATTCGCGGTGATGGAATTCGCTGACGGCTTGGACCCGGGCATCGTCGCCCTCGAACACAGACTGGCTACGGTCTACCTGGACGAGCCTGCCGATGTAGAGGACTTCATCGCGATGTTCTCTCGGCTGAGAGAGATCGCGCTCAACCCAGATGACACAGCTAAACTCGTGGCGCGGCTGGCGACCGGTCGTTGACAACGAGGAGACGGGCGATGGACTTCGACCGCGCAAGGTTTGTCAGAGCTCGCCGCAGCGGTGGCGCGGGGGACAACTGTGTGGAGTGCACCTTCGACTTCGTACCCGTCGGAGTGGTTGGTTTTCGGGACAGCAAGGACCCGTCAGGGCCGGTCCTCGCGGTGACCCCGGCCGACTGGGCGGTCTTCGTCGCCGCCATCCGGGCCGAGCACCTCTGAGACAGCCAGCCCCGGCCCCGGGCAGCGGCCCCCTCCCGCCAACGGGTCCGCCTGAGTGACCGCCCCGCATGCCGAGCACCTGCCCCCAGCAGCGTGACCCCGCGTGCCCAGGCAACAACGGAAAGTTCCCGCCGATCCCAGGCGTCCCCGGCAGGGTGCCACCTCGTCTCCCTCCCGGACAGGGAGGTGACAGTTGAGGAAGCACGACGCGGAGTTCGCCGAGTTCGTCGCCGCGCGCGGCCACCGGTTGCAGCAGACGGCGTTCCTGCTCTGCGGGGACTGGCACCGTGCCGAGGACCTGGTGCAGACGGCCTTGATCAAGGTGTACCGCGCCTGGCCCCGGATCGGCGGGGGCTCGCCGGAGGCGTACGCGCGGAAGGTACTGGCCCGCACGGTCATCGACGCGTCCCGCCGTTTCTGGCGACGCGAACGCACCGTCACCGAGGTACCGGACATCGCGGGCCCCGAGCACGGCACCGACGCGGCGCTCGACATGCGCCGGGCCATCGCCGCGCTGCCCAGCCGGCAACGCGCCGTCGTGGTGCTCCGCTACTGGGAGGACCTGCCGGTCGCGGAGGTCGCCGAGGTCCTCGGCTGTAGCGAGAGCACCGTGAAGAGCCAGTCCGCGAAAGGGCTGGCCGTGCTGCGTCAGCTGGTCACCGAGGAGCACGGCATGCTGGAGGGACACCGATGATGGACGACGGCGAAGAGACCGCCCGGTACGCGCTGACCACCGCGCTCGGCTCGGAACCCCCGCGCGGGCTGGACGCGGCGGCGCTGATCCGCCGGGCCCGCAAGCGCACCCTCATGACCCGGGCCAGCGCGGCCGGCGGGGTCGCGCTCGGAGCGGTCGCGGCGACAGCACTGCTGCTCAGCACGGTCGGCGGCCCGGGAGGCGCGCCCAGCCTGGCCGGCGCACCGGGCACCGGCACCCCGGCACCGAGCACCCCGGCACCGAGCACCTCGGCGCCGGTGGATCCTTGTGCGATGGCGGTGGTGCCGGCGAGCCTGTTCCCCACCCCGACATCGCCCGGTGTCCAGCAGGAGCCGCCACCCCCGGGCCCGCACTCGGCGGCGCTCACCGCGGTCCTCCACAGCGGGCGGGCCAGTTTCGTACCGGCCGGGGTCGTGCTGTGCCCCACCAGCCTGAACTCCAACGACGACCCGCTGCTGACCCGGGAGCACTTCGGCTCCACGGACGGCAACCCGCCGCCGGGCTACGCCGCGCAGGGCAACATCCCCGGTGGGGGGAGCCCGCTCCAGGGCGCGTTCATCATCATGATCTCGAAGTCCGGGCGGGACGGCACCTGCGCGTCGCTGTCGAAGCTCGGGGAGACGTACTGCCACGAGAGCACGCTGGGCGACGGCACGAAGGTGGCCGTGCAGCGGACCCTGAGTACCAAACCGAACTCCGGGCAGTCGACTGTGGAGATCCGGGCCTGGGCCAAGCGCGCGGACGGCGGGTACGTCGAGGCCGCCGCGTGGCGGACCGTGCCGGTGGCCGAGGGGGAGCGGGCGCAGCCCGCGCTGACCGAGGATTCCCTGCTCACCCTGGTGACCCTGCCCGGCCTGAGCTACTGAGCACCTGACCGGGGGCGCGCGCGGGGCGGAGGAATCGGCCCCGCGC
>NZ_JAQZSH010000007.1:0-171732 GCF_053902585.1 Longispora urticae | reverse complement strand
AGTACCCCGAAGGGCCTTTCCGCTCGACTTGCATGTGTTAAGCACGCCGCCAGCGTTCGTCCTGAGCCAGGATCAAACTCTCCAATAAGGTTTGTTCAAACCCTGGCAAGGAACATAGCTGGCAAAAAAGATCTTTGCCGCTGTTGTCCATTACCAAAGGAATCCACATCTGACACCAGAACCAAAGTCCCAGTGCCGACGGGGTAAATCATAATTGGCACTAACTTTCCGACACCCTGTTGAGTTCTCAAAGAACAAACACACACCACTCAGCGACTTTTAAGTCACCCTGGGGGTTTTGTTTACCGCTTGTCTTGCTTGAGTTACTCTAGCAGGCCCATTCTCGCGTCTCAAACCGGGGTATTAATCCCTGTCGATCTGCTTGGTTCTGCTTTTTGGCTACCGGCCCGGCCACTCGCGATCAACTCCGTGGAGTGATCCGCTCGCCCGGCTCGCTGGCGCCTCTAGCAACTCTACCCGGTCGGTCTCGCTTTGCAAAGTCGGCCCTCGCGGTCCGGCTCGCTGCACCACCCGGCACCCGATCCCCCCAGCTAGGCCAGCTGGATCAGGTCACCCCTCGGGTTCGTCGCTTTCCGGTTGTTTCTTCCGGTCCGCCCCGTTCCCTCCGGGCAGAGAGAAAGTTACGCGACGGTTCACCGCCGGGTCAAATCGAGGCGGCGTGGCAGCGGTCACCCGCTGTCGGCCAGGGGGGACGTCGGGGGACTTCCGGGCACTCGAACGGACATCGTCCCAGGTCAGATGCGGTCCCGATCACGTCCGGATCACGGGCGACTCGCGGAACCGACAGGGCGCCGTCGTCCAGGACCGGCGCCGCGGCCCGCTCGCCCCGCTGAACCACGTCGGAACTGCTCCCCCGGAGCCGTGCGCATACGGGCCGTGCGACACGTAGCCGATCTCGCCTCCGGCCGTGGGCGAGACTGGTGATCCGGAGGGCGCCGCCCCCGCCCACCTCGGAGTCCTTCTCGACCACCCGCCGCTGCGGCCTGCTCCCGGATGATTCACCCAGGCCCCACCGAAGCCCGCCCACCGAGACGTGGACCGTGTGTCGGCGGACCGCACATGCCGCAGCCCGGCGCCAGTCCGGCACCGGCGACGCGCTTCGCACGCTCGATGGCCGGCTTCGTCCCAACCAGCTCCGTGAGTTCCGACCGGAGGCTGCCGGCCTCAGAGAAACGGCGCGGGCCCCGCCACCGGAGAGGTGACGGGGCCCGGGACACGTGGGGCTACTTCTTGGCGGCCTTCGCCGCCGTCTTGCGGGCGGCCACCTTCTTCGGGGCGGCCTCGGACTTCGGCTCCGCAGCCACCTTCGAGGCCGCGGGCTTCGGAGCAGCCGTCTTCGGAGCCGCGGCCTTGGGAGCAGCCGCCTTGGGCGCTGCCGCGGCCGGGGAGGCGGCCACCGCCTTGGGGGCCGTCACCTTCTTCGGCGCTCCGGCGGCCGCGATCGGGGACTGCCCCTCCAGGAGCGGGCGCAGGTACGCCCCCGTGTGGCTGCCCTCCACCTCGATCACCTGCTCGGGGGTGCCCTCGGCCACGACCAGGCCGCCGCGGCGTCCGCCCTCGGGGCCCATGTCGATCAGCCAGTCCGAGGTCTTGATGACGTCGAGGTTGTGCTCGATCACGATCACCGTGTTGCCCTTGTCCACGAGGCTGTGCAGCACCATGAGGAGTTTGCGGACGTCCTCGAAGTGCAGGCCGGTGGTGGGCTCGTCCAGGACGTACACCGTGCGGCCGGTGGAGCGCTTCTGGAGCTCGGCGGCCAGCTTCACCCGCTGGGCCTCACCGCCGGACAGGGTCGGGGCGCTCTGGCCCAGCCGGACGTAGCCCAGGCCCACGTCGACCAGCGTCTTCAGGTGCCGGTGGATCGAGGTGATCGGCTCGAAGAAGGCCGCGCCCTCCTCGATCGACATGTTCAGCACGTCGGAGATGGTCTTCCCCTTGTAGTGCACCTCGAGGGTCTCGCGGTTGTAGCGGTCGCCCTTGCAGACCTCACAGGGCACGTACACATCCGGGAGGAAGTTCATTTCGATCTTGATCGTGCCGTCGCCCGCGCACGCCTCGCACCGGCCGCCCTTCACGTTGAAGGAGAACCGCCCCGGGGTGTAACCGCGGACCTTCGCCTCGACCGTCTCCGCGAACAGCTTGCGGATGTTGTCGAACACCCCGGTGTAGGTCGCCGGGTTGGACCGCGGGGTCCGGCCGATCGCGGACTGGTCGACGCCGACCACCTTGTCCACGTGTTCCAGGCCCGTGATCCGGGTGTGCCGGCCCGGGACCAGGCGCGCGCCGTTGATCTGGTTGGCCAGCACCGTGTAGAGGATGTCGTTGACCAGGGTCGACTTGCCCGAACCGGACACCCCGGTGACGGAGATGAACTGGCCCAGCGGGAACGCCACGTCGAGGCCGTGCAGGTTGTGCTCGCGGGCGCCCTTGACCACGAGTTCGCGGCCCTTGGTGCGGGGGCGGCGGATCGCGGGGACCGGGATGGCCGTGCGGCCGGAGAGGTAGGAGCCGGTGAGGGACCTCTCGTTGGCGAGCAGGTCGTCGACCGTGCCGGAGTGCACGATGTGCCCGCCGTGCTCGCCGGCGCCGGGGCCGATGTCGACGATCCAGTCGGCCGTGCGGATGGTGTCCTCGTCGTGCTCGACCACGATCAGGGTGTTGCCCAGGTTGCGCAGCCGGACCAGGGTCTCGATCAGGCGGTGGTTGTCGCGCTGGTGCAGGCCGATCGAGGGCTCGTCCAGGACGTAGAGGACGCCGACGAGGCCCGAGCCGATCTGGGTCGCGAGCCGGATCCGCTGCGCCTCGCCGCCGGACAGGGTCGCCGCGGCCCGGTCGAGGGACAGGTAGTCGAGGCCGACGTCGAGGAGGAAGGTCAGCCGGGCGGTGATCTCCTTGAGCACCCGTTCGGCGATCATCTTCTGCCGGTCGGACAGCTCCAGCTTCGCCAGCAGCTCGACGCACTCGCCGATCGACAGGGCGCACAGCTCGGCGATGTTCTTGCCGTCGATCAGGACGGCGAGGACCTCGGGCTTGAGCCGGGTGCCGCCGCAGTCCGGGCAGGGGACGTCGCGCATGTAGCCGGCGAACTTGTCGCGGCTCCACTCCGACTCGGTCTCCTCGTGCCGGCGCTCCAGCCAGGGCAGGACGCCCTCGAAGTTGGCGTAGTAGGAGCGCTCGCGTCCGTACCGGTTGCGCCACTTGACGTGCAGCTGGGTGTCCGCGCCGTACAGGATGGCCTTCTGGGCGCGGGCCGGTAGCGCGCGCCACGGCTTGTCCATGTCGAAGGAGAGCTGCTCGGCGAGGGCGGTGAGGAGGCGCTGGTAGTACTCCGAGGTCTGGCCGCCGGACCAGGGCTGGATCGCGCCGTCGGCGAGGCTGCGCTCCGGGTCGGGGACGATCAGCTCGGGGTCGACCTCCTTGCGGACGCCCAGGCCGGTGCAGGTGGGGCAGGCGCCGTAGGGGGCGTTGAAGGAGAAGGTGCGCGGCTCGAGGGACTCGATCGACAGCGGGTGGTCGTTGGGGCAGGCGAAGTGCTCGGAGAACCGGCGCTCGCGGGCCGGGTCGTCCTCCGGGAGGTCCACGAAGTCGACGAGCAGGATGCCGGCGGCCAGGCCGAGGGCGGTCTCGACCGAGTCGGTGATCCGCTGCTTGGCGGACTTCTTCACCGCGAGCCGGTCGACGACCACCTCGATGGTGTGCTTCTCCTGCTTCTTCAGGGTCGGCGGCTCGGTCAGGGAGTGCACGACCCCGTCGACGCGGGCGCGCGCGTAGCCCTTGGACTGGAGTTCGTGGAAGAGGTCCACGTACTCCCCCTTGCGGCCGCGGATCACCGGGGCGAGGACCTGGAACCGGGTGCCCTCCGGCATGGCGAGCAGCCGGTCGACGATCTGCTGCGGGGTCTGCCGGCTGATCGCCTCGCCGCAGAGCGGGCAGTGCGGCTCGCCGATCCGCGCGTAGAGCAGGCGGAGGTAGTCGGACACCTCGGTGATGGTGCCGACCGTGGAGCGCGGGTTGCGGGAGGTGGACTTCTGGTCGATCGAGACGGCCGGGGACAGGCCCTCGATGAAGTCGACGTCCGGTTTGTCCATCTGGCCGAGGAACTGGCGCGCGTAGGCCGACAGCGACTCGACGTAGCGGCGCTGGCCCTCGGCGAAGATGGTGTCGAACGCCAGGCTCGATTTGCCCGAACCGGACAGACCGGTGAAGACGATCAGCGCGTCGCGCGGGAGGTCGAGGCTGACGTCGCGCAGGTTGTGCTCTCGCGCGCCACGGATGATCAATCGGTCCAACACGATGCGACCCTCACGAAGTTTTTCGGCGGTGACGTACCCGGTCAGCGCCCAGACGGGCGCCAGTCAGCCACTGTATCCGTGCCCTCTGACATTTTGTTCCTGCCCAGCTGGCGGGGCAGTTTGGGGGTGTCGGGGACTCGACTTATCTCCAGGACGACGCCGCCGTCCGGGAGCACGATCAGCCCCTCGTCGGTGACCGTCTCCAGGCTCGTGACGACGGACCGGCCGACGCCGAGCAGACCCAGGGTGAACCCGACCGGGAACGGCACGGGCGGGGCCGCCACGGTCGGCAGGTCCTCCGGGCGCCAGCCGGCCGGGTCGTCGAGGAGGACGGCGTCGAGGTTGGCGGCCAGGGCGCGGGCCTCGCCGGGCCACACCCAGGTGGTCCGGCGCGGGAGGACCGCCTCGATGGTCTTCGGGCCGTCGGTCCAGGACCGCAGGACCACCCAGTCCCCCACGCAGGGCATGGTGAGCGGCGAGCGGGCCCCCTTGGAGAGCATGGCGCCGCCGAGGCTGCCCCGGACGATGCCCGCGGCGGTGTAGATCACGCAGATTCCCTGGTCGACTCTGAGCACGCGTCCGGGGCGCAGGCCCCGACGACGGTACGGGGCGAACGCCGCGGCCAGGTCCTCGCCCCAGCCCAGGGAGTCAAGATCAATGCTCATCAGGGGATCCACGCTAGGTTCAACGGCCCCCGCGTTCCAGCCGATTATCCTGCATCACATGACCACCGACCCACTGGCCCTCCTGGCCGAACTCGAGCGCGCGACGGCGCGGCTCGCCCGTACCGTCGGGGGGCTGACCGACAAAGAGGTCGCCTCGCCCTCTCTCCTACCCGGTTGGACCCGGGGCCATGTGCTCACCCACCTGGCCCGCAACGCCGACGGACTGGTCAACCTGCTGACGTGGGCGGAGACGGGGGTGCCGACCCCGATGTACACCAGCTTCGAGGACCGGAACGCCGCCGTGGAGGCCGGGGCCGGCGGGACGGCCGCCGAACACGCCGAGGATGTGACCAGCGCCTCCCGGGCGTTCGCCGAGCGGGCCGCCGCGGTGCCGGCCGATGCCTGGAACGCGGTGGTCTGGACCCTCAACGAGAAGCGGATCCCGGCGCTGACCGTGCCGTGGCTGCGGCTCAAGGAGGTCGAGATCCACCACGCGGACCTGGACGTGGACTACGGTTCGGAGTCCTGGCCCGAGTCGTTCGTCCGGCGGTTGCTGCGTGAGGTGACGCACGACTACACCGGGCGCAAGGACGCGCCCCGGATGGTGCTGACGGCCACCGACCTGGGGGCGCAGTACGTGGTCGGGGACGGGGAGGGCGCGCCGACGGTCAGCGGGCCCGGGCACGCGCTCGCGGCGTGGTTGATCGGACGAGGGGCACACAAGTCGCTGGTCGGGACGTTGCCGACCCTGCCGAGCTGGGGCTGAGATGGACACGCACGAGACCACCGACCTGATCATCAAGAAGCTGTCGGTCGGCCCGATGGACAACAACGCGTACCTGCTGCGCTGCCGGCGTACCGGCGAACAGCTGTTGATCGACGCGGCGGCCGAGCCGGACCGCCTGCTGGAGCTGGTCGGCCCCGACGGGCTGGCGACGGTCGTCACCACGCACCGGCACCCCGACCACTGGCAGGGGCTCGCCGAGGTGCTGGACGCGACCGGGGCGGCGTCGGTGGCGCACGCCGACGACATCGAGGGGCTGCCGGTCGCGGCGGACCCGGTCGGGCCGACGGTGCGGGTCGGCGAGGTGGACCTGGACGTGATCCACCTGGTCGGGCACACCCCGGGGTCGATCGCGCTGCACTACCGGGACCCGTCGGGTGTCGGACATCTGTGGACTGGGGATAGTTTGTTCCCGGGTGGCGTGGGAAACACCCAGGGCGACGCGGAACGGTTCGCCTCGCTGATCCACGACGTGCGGACCAAGCTGTTCGACCGGTTCCCCGACGACACCACGGTCTACCCGGGGCACGGCGCGGACACCACCCTCGGCCGCGAGCGGCCCGCCGTGCCCGAGTGGGAGGCCCGCGGCTGGTGACGGCCGGAGTGACGGGCGTCGCCCACACAGTGACGCTCGTCAACTTTTGCGGGACATAGGACCGATTTCCACTACCCTCAGGTGCACACAACACAAACGTGCCGAGGGAGGTCCGGTGTCCATCGTCGACGTCTCCGCGCCCACGCCCCCGGGCGCCCTCGACACGCTGTTCGCGCACGCCGCGGACCGGGCCGCGCCGCCCCTGGAACGGATCCGGTTCATGGCGAACTGCGCGAGCGCCCTGGACGAGCTGTACATGTCCGGTGACGCGGGCCGGCGTCCCGACCTGGCCGCCGACTGGCTGCGCGCGCTGACCGCCGACGCCGTGCCGACGCTCACCGCCGCGGGGGTCACGCTCGTCGACTGGACCGACCTGTCGACGGCGACGGCCGCCCGGCTCAGCGGGTTCTTCCGGGACCGGGTGCTGCCCGTGCTCACCCCGATGGCCGTCGACCGGGCCCGGCCGTTCCCGCACGTCCGGGGGCTGGCCCTGCACCTGGCCGTGCTCCTGGCCAACCCCGACGGCGGGCCGCACCTGTTCGCCTCCGTGCGGATGCCGACCACCACGCCCCGGTTCCTGACCGTCGGGTCCGGGCGGTACCTGCCCGTCGAGAACCTCGTCGTCCGGCACCTGCCCGACCTGTTCCCCGGGATGCGGCTGATCGACTGGCACGCCTTCCGGGTGACCCGGTCCGCGCCCGGCACCCCGCCGGTCCGGCTGGAGGTCGACGCCGACGTGTGCGACCGGGCGCTGGACCTGCTGCTGGAAGAGCTCGAGGTGCGGCCCGAGGACGTGCTCCCGCTGTCGGGGCTGCTGGACCTGTCCGCGCTCCGCGAGCTCTACACGGGATAAAAACCCTTCGTCTGGTACCGGATGAGGGATTGCTCCTTCTTTGTCCTGCCTGGTCAACCGGTTGGCAGTGCCCCCGGCGCGTCCTACGGTTGGTCCATGGAGGAGGAACGCAAGTTCGAGGTCGACGAGGCGTTCACCCTGCCGGCGGAGCTCCTCGACGACCCGGCCGTGTTCGCGCTGGCCCCCGTGCGGCTGCGCGCGACGTACTTCGACACCGCCGACCTGCGGCTCGCCCGCGCCGGCGCGTCGCTGCGGTTCCGCACCGGCGACGCCGAACCGTGGACGGTCAAACTGCCCACCGACCTGCCCGGGATCCGGCACGAGGTCAGCCTCCCCGGGCCGTCCGGGCGGGTCCCGGCGGAACTGGCGAACCTCGTGACCACCTTCCGCCGGTCCGAGCCGCTCGCGCCCGTCATCGTGCTCCGCACCGTCCGGCAGCCGTACGAGGTGCGCGACGAGGCCGGCGCGGTGCTCGCCGAACTCGTCGACGACCACGTCAGCGTCCTCGTCGGGCGGCGGGTCGTCACCCGGTTCCGCGAGATCGAGGTCGAACGCAAGCACGGCGGGCGCGACGTCCTCGACCGGGTGGCCGCGACCCTGACGACCGCCGGGGCCGTCGAGGGCGAGTTCACCGCCAAGCACGTCCGGGCGCTCGGCTCCCCCGCCACCGCCCCCGCCGACCTCGCCGCCTCACCCCGGCCCGTGTCCCGGAAGAAGGCCACCGCCGCCGACGTGGTCGCCGGTGGCATCCGCCGCGACATCGGCCTCATCGTCGCGCACGACCCGCTCGTCCGGCTCCGCGCCGAGGTCGGGCAGGGCGACACCGCCGTGCACCAGATGCGGGTCGGCTGCCGCCGGCTCCGCAGCCGGCTGCGGACATTCGCCCCGCTGCTCGACCCGCGCTGGGCCGACCCGCTGCGCGCCGAACTGGCCTGGCTCGCCGGCGTGCTCGGCGGGGTCCGCGACGCCGAGGTGCTCCGGGCCCGGCTCGCCGCGACCGCCGCCAGGGACCCGCTCGCGCCCCTCGACCCCGAACTCGTCGCCGAACTCGACGCGGCACTGGCCGGGCGGCACCGCGACGCGCTGCGGGAACTCGACACGGCGCTGACGTCCGAGCGGTACCTCGAACTCCTCGACCTGCTCGTCACCGTCGCCGCCAACCCCGGCATCGGGCGGGCCGGGCGGGAACGGGCCCGCGACGCGCTGCCGCCGTTCGTCGCCCGCACCTGGAAGAGGCTGCTCAGGGACGTGCGGGGGCTGCGGGACGACGGGCCCGACGACGGGTGGCACGCGGCGCGGGTCCGGGCGAAGCGGGCCCGGTACGCGGTCGAGGCCGTGGTCGGGGTCGTGGGGAGGCCGGCCCGGAGGTTGGCTTCGGCGTTGGCCGCCGTGCAGGGGGAGCTCGGGGAGCATCAGGACGCCGCGATGGCCGCCGAGGTGTGGCTGGAGCTGGGGGCGGTGGATCCCGGGCGGTACGGGGTGGTCGTGGGGCGGTTGGTGGAGAGGGAGCGGGGGGCCGTGGTGGCGGCCCGGGGGAGGTTTGGCGGGGTGTGGGCCGGTGTACGGCGGGGGAAGGTGACGGGGTGGCTCGGGTGAGGCTTTCGCCGGGCTGGGCGGGGCCGTGTGACAGCGGGTGGGAGGCTTTCGCCGGGCTGGGCGGGGCCGTGCGGGGAGCGGGTCGGAGGCTCGGACCGGGCTGGGTGGGGGCCGGGGCCGGTGGGGGCAGGGGCGGCCTGGGCTCGGTCGGGCTGATGCGCGGCGGGGACCGCCCCACTCGTAACCCTCTGATGTACTAGAGGTCTGGGAGGGGGGCCGAGAACAGCCAGGCGTCGAAGAGGTCGTCCAGGGGTTGCTGGGCGTAACTGGTCGCCAGGGCCGTGAACTGGGCCGTCGTGACCGTGCCGTGCCGGTGGTCCGCCGTCCAGGCCAGCATCATCGCGAAGAACCGCTGGTCGCCGAGCCGGTGCCGCAGCGCGTGCAGGGTCAGCGCGCCCCGCTTGTAGACCCGCTCGTCGAACATCCGGCGCATCCCCGGGTCGGCGAGGACCAGATCCTGGGGGGACGCGGCCAGCCGGGCGTGCCACTGCCGGGCGTGCAGGGTCGCCGCCTGGCCGCCGGACCGCTCCGACCACAGCCACTCGCTGTACGTCGCGAAGCCCTCGTTCAGCCAGATGTGCCGCCAGTCGGCGACCGTCAGGCTGTTGCCGAACCACTGGTGGGCCAGCTCGTGCACGATCAGCCGCTCGTGGGTGCGCAGGCCGTCGACGAGGTTCGCGCCGAACACCGACATGCCCTGGGCCTCGATCGGGTCGTCGAGATCGTCGTCGGTGACCACGATCTGGTACTCCTCGAACGGGTACGGCCCGAACAGCAGTTGCAGCTGCTCCATGATCTCGCCGTGCCGGGCGAAGTCGTGCAGGAACGCCGCGCGCAACCTCGGCGGGTACGCGGCCTTCTGCGCCACCAGCCCCGTGGCGATCTCCCGCTCCTCGTACCGGCCGATCTGCACGCCCATCAGGTAGGTCGGGGTGGGCTCGGGGCGGTCGTACACCCAGGTGGTGGTGCTGCCGCCCCGCCGGCGTTCCGTGAGGTTCCCGGTGACCAGCACCGTGTACGGCGAGTCGGTGGCGACCGTGACCCGGTAGGCGGCCTTGTCGGCGGGGTGGTCGTTGCACGGGAACCAGGACGGCGCGCCGATCGGCTGGCTGGCGACGAGCGAACCCTCGGTCAGCTCGTCCCAGCCGATGTCGCCCCACGGACCGCTGACCGGGTGCGGGTTGCCGGCGTAGCGGACCTCGACGGTGAACGCGGCACCGTTGGCCACGGGCCGGGCGGGTGTGACGTGCAGCTTGTGGCCCCGGTGCGCGAACCGGGCAGGCTTGCCGTCGACCAGGACCCGGGTGACCCGCAGGCCCGCGAGGTCGAGGCTCAGCCGGGACAGGGCCTGGCGGGCGGTCGCGGTGATCCGGGCGTGCGCGGCGAGCCGGTTGGGGCCGACCCGGTAGTCGAGGTCCAGGTCGTAGTGGGTGACGGAGTAGCCGCCGTTGCCGTGCGCGGGGAGGTAGGAGTCGCCGGACGTGTCCGCCCCGGGGCCCGGGCTCACCCGCGGTTCCACACGGCGATCGGGTTGCCCAGCCAGCGCGAGTCGGCCGGTACCGCGTCGCCCCGGGTCACCAGCGAACCGGGGCCGACCGTGGTGCGGGCCCCGATGCTCGCGCCCGGCAGGACGATGCCGTGCGGGCCGAGGGTCGAGCCCTCCGCGAAGTCGACCCCGGACATGCTCATGATCCGGTCGTGGAACAGGTGGGTCTGCACGACGCAGCCCCGGTTGACGGTCGCGCCGGCACCGAGGCGGACCAGGTCGGACTCCGGCAGCCAGTACGTCTCCAGCCACACGCCCCGGCCGATCCGCGCGCCCATCGTGCGCAGCCACAGGGTCAGCCACGGGGTGCCGCCGATCCGGCCCACGAGCCAGGTGACGGCCAGCACCTCGACGAACGTGTCGGCCAGCTCGTTGCGCCACACGAACGAACTCCACAGCGGGTGCTCCACGACCCGGAACCTACCCACCAGCAGCCACTTCATCACCGTGGCGGTCAGGCTCGCCAGCACCCCGGCGACCAGCAGCACGACGCCCGACAGCAGCGGGCCCCGGACCGGGCCGAGCCAGAACACCGCGCCCAGCACCCCGACGGCCAGCGCCGCCGAGCACATCACGGGCACGATCCGGGCGAGCTCCACCAGGGCCCGGGCGACCTTGAGCCGCAGCGGCGGCCTGAACGTGCGGCTCGTGTCCGCCGACTCCACCGCCCGGCTGATCGCCATCGGGGGCATGCCCAGCCAGGAGCTGCCCTTCTTCGCCTTGCGGGGCGTGGAGGACAGGACGCCGACCAGGCCCCGGTTCGGCACGCTGCGGCCCGGGGCGGTCATGCCCGAGTTGCCGAGGAACGCCTGCTTGCCGACGCTCGCGGGCGCGATGTGCAGCCAGCCGTGGCCCAGCTCGTAGCTGGCGACCATCGTGTCGTCGGCCAGGAACGCCCCGTCGGCGACCGTGGTCATCGAGGGCAGCGCCAGGACCGTGGACGCCTCCACGTTGCGGCCGATCCTCGCGCCGAGCAGCCGGAGCCAGACGGGGGTGAACAGGCTCGCGTACAGCGGGAACAGGCCCGTGCGGGCCATGCCCATCAGGCGCTCGGTGAACCACGCCTGCCAGGCGACCCGGCCGTGCACCCGGTGGTAGCCCTCGCGCAGGCCGATCGAGAGCAGGCGGACGCCGAGGAGGACGAGGAGGGCGTAGGTCCCGAAGTAGCCGATCGTGGCGGCCGGCACGAGCAGCAGGGCGGTGCGCAGCGCGTCGGGCAGGGTCGCCGCGTCGGAGGTGGCGTAGCCGATCCAGGCCACGGCCGGGGCGGCGGCGAGCAGGGGCAGCAGGCCCAGGAGGAGGGAGGTCGTGCCGTAGACGAGGGACCAGAACCGGCTGCGCGGCGGGCGCTCCTCCGGCCAGCGACGCGGGTCCGGGGTGTCCTCGGCGGCCGGCGAACCCGCCCAGCGCAGCCCCGCCGGGACCACGCCCAGCACGGTCGAGCCGGCGGCGATCTCGGCACCCTTGCCGATCCGCACCCCGGGCAGGAGCGTGCTGCGGCCGCCGATCCTGGCCCCGGCCCCGATCCGGACCTTTCCGATGTGTACGCGGTCCCCGTCCACCCAGTGCCCCGACAGGTCCACCTCGGGCTCCACGGCACAGCCCCGGCCGAGCTTGAGCATCCCGGTCACCGGCGGGGCGGAGTGCAGGTCGACGTCCTTGCCGATCCTCGCGCCGAGCGCCTTGGCGTACCAGGTCATCCAGGAGGCGCCCGACACGCCCGTGACGCCGCTGAACTCGGCGAGCTTCTCGGCCGTCCACAGCCGCAGGTGCACCGAACCGCCGCGCGGGTACCGGCCCGCCTTCACGCCGCGCAGCAGCAGGCGCGCGCCGCCGGCCGCCAGCGCGATCCGGCCCGGCGGGCTGAACAGCAGCACCCAGCCGGCCAGCAGCCACCACCACGAGGTGGTCGGAGCCCACGGCGTGTCCAGCAGGTTCGCCAGCGCCAGGGCCACCACCGACCAGCGCAGGCCCACCAGGGTGAGCAGCGGCAGCAACAGCAGGGACTGGACGACGCCCGTCCGGCGCGGGGTCGGCGCGATCTCCCGGCGGACGCTCGTCTCGCCCGACAACGCGTCGAGGAACGCGGCCAGGCCGCCCAGGGTCGGGTTCTGGTAGATGTCGACGATCGCGACCTGCGGGAACCGGGTGCGCAGGTGCGCCACCAGCTGGGCCGCCGACAGGCTGCCGCCGCCGTTGCTGAAGAAGTCCGCCTTCGAGGCGCCGACCTGCACGCCGAGGATCTCCGCCCACGCCTCGGCCAGCCACAGCTCCGTGCCCGAGAGCATCGTGCGGGCCAGGTCCATCGTGGACAGCGGCCAGGGCAGGGCGGCCCGGTCGACCTTCCCGGAGGTCCGGGTCGGCAGGGTCGCCACCCGGGCCAGCAGCGGCACCAGCGCGGCCGGCAGGTGCTTGCGGAGCCGCTTGACGGCCTTGTCCGCGTCGAACGAGTCCGGGGCCACCACGTAACCGACGAGCACCTGGTTGCCGGCCTTCGTGCGCTGCACCGCCGCCGCCGCGCCCACCACGTCGGGCAGCGCGGACAGGGCCGCGTCGACCTCGCCCAGTTCGATCCGGCGGCCGCCCAGCTTGACCTGCTCGTCGCCCCGGCCCATGAACAGCAGGCCCTCGGGGTCGGCGCGGACGATGTCCCCGCTGCGGTACGCCCGGGCCCAGCCCAGCGACTCCAGCGGCGCGAACTTCTCCGCGTCCTTCGCCTCGTCGAGGTAGCGCGCCAGGCCCACCCCGCCGATCACCAGCTCGCCCGTCTCGCCCATCGTGACCGGCTGGCCGTCCGGGCCGACCACGGCCAGCTCCCAGCCGTCCAGGGCCAGCCCGATCCGGACCGGGCCCTCGCCCGTCAGCTTCGCGGCGGTGGCCACCACGGTCGCCTCGGTCGGCCCGTACGTGTTCCACACCTCCCGGCCCTCGACCGCGAGCCGCTCGGCCAGCTCCGGCGGGCAGGCCTCGCCGCCGAAGATGAGCAGCCGGACCTCCTCCAGCGCGTCCGTGGGCCACAGCGACGCCAGGGTCGGCACGGTGGACACGACGGTGATGCCGCGTTCGACCAGCCAGGGGCCCAGGTCCACGCCGCTGCGGACCAGCGCCCGGGGCGCCGGGACCAGGCAGGCGCCGTGCCGCCACGCGAGCCACATCTCCTCGCAGGAGGCGTCGAAGGCCACGGACAGGCCGGCGAGCACCCGGTCGCCGGGGGCGAGGGGCTCCTCCTGGAGGAAGATCCGGGCCTCGGCGTCGACGAACGCGGCGGCGGAGCGGTGCGTGACGGCGACGCCCTTGGGCTTGCCGGTGGAGCCGGAGGTGAAGATGATCCAGGCGTCGCCGTCGAGGGTGGCCTCGCCGGTGGCGGGGGCGGTCAGCGGCCCGCTCTGATCCGTGGCCGGGCCGGCATCCTCGGCGGGTTCCGGGGCGATTGGGTCCACGATGGTCAGTTCGCCGCCGTCGCCGAGGACCGCGCGCACGCCCGCCTCGCCGAACACCAGCTCCGCCCGCTCGTCGGGGTCGTCGGCGTCCACCGGCACGTACGCCGCGCCGGCCGCCAGGACGCCGAGGATCGCGACGTACAGCTCGGCGGTGCCCGAGGAGATCCGGACCCCGACCCGGTGGCCCGCGCCGACGCCCGCCGCGTGCAGCCGGCCGCGCAGCGCCTCGACCTCCTCGGCGAGCCGCCGATAGCTCAGGGGCGTGCCGTCGGCGTCGAGGGCGGGGGCGTTCGGGTGCCGGCTGACGGTGTCGTGCAGGACGTCGACCAGGGTGCGTCCCGTCGGCGCCTCGGCGGTCGGGAAGACCGCGCGGGCTGCGACTGCGGTGGTCACCGGGGTGCCTCACTCTCCGGGCCCTGTTCCGTGCCCGACCTACAACCCTACGACAGCACGGTGAACAGGGCCGGTGTTCGGTGTGCAGAGCCACAGCAGCGTCGCAGGCCCTGGTGACGCGGGTGTGGCGAACGGGTGAACGGGCACCCAACGCGGTCGGGGAGGCACGTCACAGGAAGGCGCGGACCAGCCCCGTCGTGGCCGCCGCCGCGACCAGCACCACCAGGAACGGCGCGCGCAGCACGAGCGCCAGCACCGCCACCCCGAGCCCGGACAGCCGCGCCGGATCCGCCGTCACCTCCCGGCCGCTCGTGAGGACCTGCACGGCGATCAGCGCGGCCAGCAGGGCCACCGGCACGAGCTCGGCGAACCGGGCGACCCTCGGCTGGTCGAGGAGGTCGCGGGGGGCGGCGAGGCCGGCGAGTTTCAGGGCGTAGCAGCCGACGCCCACGGCGGCGATCGCGAACCACAACGTCATCGGGTACCTCCCGGGGAACCGTCGCCCGAGGAGCCCGCGCCCCGCGACCCGGCCGCGTCCGGCGTCCCGACGCCGCGCAACGACACCACCAGGGCCGCCACCGCCGCGACCAGCACCGGGGTCCCCGCCGGCAGCCACGGCGTACCGGCCAGCGCCAGCCCGGCCCCGCCGACGGCCACCCAGCGCGCCACCGGGTCCGCCGCCAGGCGCGGCCACAGGATCGCGAGGAACGCCGCCGGCGCGACGACGTCGAGGCCCAGGGCGGCCGGGTCGCCGATCCGTTCGACACCGAGCGCGCCGACGAGGGTGGAGAGGTTCCACAGGACGTACAGGGTGACGAACGACGTCCAGAACCCGGCCCGGGCGGCACCCCGGTCCGGCTGGCCGACCGCGACGGCCGTGGTCTCGTCGATCACGCCGTGGGCGGCGACGAACCGGCGCGCGCCGGTCACCCGGAGCACGTCGGCGAGCCGTAGCCCGTAGAGGGTGTTGCGGCCGCCGAGCAGGAGCGCGCCGACCGCGCCGACG
The DNA here is from genome assembly GCF_053902585.1 of Longispora urticae. Lineage (NCBI taxonomy): Bacteria > Bacillati > Actinomycetota > Actinomycetes > Micromonosporales > Micromonosporaceae > Longispora > Longispora urticae. The sequence goes on along the minus strand of NZ_JAQZSH010000007.1, from coordinate 156,541 downwards.
AGGAGGCTGCCCCCGGTGGCCACGACGCCGACCAGGGCGAACTGGGACGCCCCCGTGAACGCGACGAGGCTCAGGGCGCAGGCCTGGGCGACGCTGAGGCCGGAGGTGACGGCGGTGGCCCCGAAGGCGAGGCCGGACACGCCCACGGCCAGGCCGAGGCTGAGCCCGGCCCGGACGGCGGCCCGCCGGGTGACGGAGGGGGTGGTGGTCACGGGCATACCCCTGACGCTAGGCGCCCGGGCCCCCGCGATCTTGAACGTTCTTGCGCCCGGTCCCGCCCACGTCCCTGCGGTACACCCCCGGGGGCACGCCCAGGTACCGCCGGAAGTGCCGGGTCAGGTGGGCCTGGTCGGCGAACCCGACGGCCGCGGCGACCCCCGCCGGCCGCTCCCCCGCCGCGAGCAGCGACCGGGCGCGGCGGATCCGCTCCCCGACCACGTACGCGTGCGGCGGCAGCCCGGTGGCCGCCCGGAACGCCCGCTGCAACGCGTGCGGCCCGAGCCCGACGTGCTCGGCGAGCTCCGCGAGGGTCGGCGGGGCGGTCAGCCGGTCGTGCAGCAGTTCGCAGGCCAGGGCGACGGCGCGCGGGGCGGCGGCGGGCCGCTCGGCGGGGGCCGCGCCGGCGTTGAGGCCGAGCAGGGCCACGAGGACCGCGTGCTGGGCGCTGGACGCGGCGAGGTCGTCCCCCCGGTCGGCGGCGCGGACGGCGGCGAGCAGCAGCCGGTACGCGGCCGGGTCGGTGACCGTGGACTCGCGGAACCAGGGGGTCCCGGGCCGGCCCAGTTCGGCGGACACCGCCCGGACGGTGGCCACGTCGGGGTAGATGATCCGGTACGACCAGCCCTCGGGGACGCCCGCCTGGCCGGTGTGCGGGACCTCCGGGTTGACGAACACCAGCGCGCCCGCGCCGGCCCGGACCCGGCCGCCGTCCACGTCCCACTCCTCGACGCCGTCGACGATGGCCCCGATCGCGTACTCCTCGTGGGCGTGCCGGGCGAACACGTGCCGGACGAACCGGGCGGTGAGCAGTTCGGTGCCGGGCAGGGCGGAGCGGCGCCAGTACCTCGCCCGCTCGACGTCCCCGCTGCCCATACCGCCCACTCTAGGTCGGGGTCCCGCCGCCACCGAGAGCCAATCGGGAGGCCCTGGCCCTGGCCGTTCCCCCGGTGTTCGCGGGACCCAGGGGAACCACCCGCCGGGCCGTCCGGCCCTAGACTCGCCCGATGCCCATGATCGACACCGCCGAACTCCTCCGGAATGCGCTGCTCGACCTGGACGGACTCAACGAGCTCGACACCTTCCTGGTCGAGCACCCCGACGATCCGGCGGTCGGCTTCCTGGTCCTGGGCCTGCTCGACGGCCTCACGGCCCGGCTCAACGCGGACCCCCACGACGTGGACGACCGCGCCTGGTACCCGCTCGGGAGCCTCGAGGACGCCGTGCCGGAGAACGCCGCCGCCCGCGCCGCCCTGGGTACCCGGAAAGAAGCCCTTCTCGGCCTTCTGGACGCCGGGCACGAACGGATCCGGCGCGGCGCGGCGGTCGTCCTCGGCCACCTCGGCCCCGACGAGTACCTGGCCGCGACCCTCTGGGCCCGGGTCGGAGCGGAACCGGACCCCACGACCCGCGCTGACCTGCTCCGGGCGGCGTCCCGCACCCACCCCGCCACAGCCGAGCGGGAGCTGCCCGCCCGGCTCGGACCCGACAGGACCCTCCAGGACCGGGCCGCGGCCGTGTGCGCGCTCATCGACCTCGGATCCCCCCTGGTGGGCGGGCCGGCGACCGAGGACGCGCTCGTCGCGGCGTGGCTGCCGGACGGCGACCCGCTGGCCGACTCCGCGTGGCCCGACTCCGGGCTGCGGCACGTCCTGCCCGCCGTGCCGTCCGCCGTGCCCCGGCTCCTGGCCGGGGGCGCCGACACCCGCCTCGCCGTCGTCCGCGCGATCGGATCCGAGGTCAGCAGGTCACGGTCCGCGCTGGACCGGCACGTCCGACACCTCGCCGGGCTGCTCACCGACCCTGACGAGGACGTCCGGGCCCTGGCCACGGCGGCGGTCGCCGGCAGCGTCCGGACGGCCCCGGCATACCTGGACGCGCTGTACGCCACCCTCAACAACACGCCCCGCAGCCGCCCGATCGTCCTGTTCGCCCTGGTACACGCCGGCGACCCGCGCGCGTCGGAGACGGTGCTCAGGGCGTGGCGGGACGGCTGGGCACCCCGCGAGCTGAGCAGATGGCTGACCGACGCCGGCGTCCCGGCCAGTCCCGAACTCATCGGCGCCGCGCGGGGACGGCACGAGACGCTCGCCGGGGCCGCGCCGGGACGAAACGGGACGCTCACCGGCCCGCAGACCATCGAGCGGAACGCGATCGACGCCCTCCTGCACCGCTGGGAGTACCACCCCGCCGCTCCGGTCGAGCCCAGCCCCCTGGAACTCGACGTATCCCCGGAGGAACTGGCCGAACGCCTCGTCGACATCGTCGCGACCGGTAGCCGGACCTGGCCCCGGGCGATCGCCGCACTGGAGTCCCTGGACCTGACCGCGGTGGCCCCGCGACTGCGTGACCTGGCCGAACGTGACACCCGGGTCGTCCCGAGGGACCGGCAGGCCGACGACCGGCTCCAGGAGGCGGTCCGCCGGCTGTCCGAGGGGGCAGACCGGTCCCACTAGGTACCAGATGATGGTTTTTTGGGGCTTTATGAAAGTGACAATCGGCACCCGGGGCCCGGCCCGTGGAGGGGACCAGGGACGATATAGGGATGTCGCTCCGCTCCGATCTCCGCAACTTTGCGATCATCGCCCACGTCGACCACGGGAAGACCACCCTCGTCGACGCCATGCTCCGTCAGGCCGGAGCGTTCAGCGCCCGCGCCGAACTCGTCGACCGGGCCATGGACTCCGGCGATCTGGAGCGTGAGAAGGGCATCACGATCCTGGCCAAGAACACGGCGGTGCACTACCACGCGCCGGACGGCCAGGAATTCACCCTGAACATCATCGACACCCCCGGCCACGCCGACTTCGGCGGTGAGGTCGAGCGCGGCCTGACCATGGTCGACGGCGTCGTCCTCCTCGTGGACGCCTCCGAGGGCCCGCTGCCGCAGACCCGGTTCGTGCTCCGCAAGGCCCTGGCCGCGAAGATGCCGATCGTCCTCGTGATCAACAAGGTCGACCGGCCCGACTCGCGGATCAAGGAGGTCGTGGACGACACCTACGAGCTGTTCCTCGACCTCGACGCCACCGAGGAGCAGATCGACTTCCCGATCGTCTACGCGTGCGCCCGCGACGGCATCGCCTCGCTGACCCAGCCGGCCGACGGCACCGTCCCGGAGGACAGCGAGAACCTCGAGCCGCTGTTCCGGACGCTGCTCACCACGATCCCGGCCCCGACCTACACCGAGGGCGCGCCGCTCCAGGCGCACGTCACCAACCTCGACGCCTCCCCGTTCCTCGGCCGGCTCGCGCTGTGCCGGGTCCGCGAGGGCGAGATCCGCAAGGGTCAGCAGGTCGCGTGGTGCAAGACCGACGGCACCATGCAGAACGTCAAGATCACCGAGCTGCTGATGACCGAGGGCCTCGAGCGCAAGCCCGCCGAGAAGGCCGGCCCGGGCGACATCATCGCCATCGCCGGCATCGCGGACATCATGATCGGCGAGACCCTCGCCGACTCCGAGAACCCGGTCGCGCTCCCGCTGATCACGGTCGACGAGCCGGCCATCTCCATGACCATCGGCACCAACACCTCGCCGCTCGTCGGCCGGGTCAAGGGCTCCAAGGTCACCGCGCGCATGGTCAAGGACCGGCTCGACAAGGAGCTGATCGGCAACGTCTCGCTCCGGGTCCTGCCCACCGAGCGCCCCGACGCGTGGGAGGTGCAGGGCCGTGGTGAGCTGGCGCTGGCCATCCTCGTCGAGCAGATGCGCCGCGAGTCCTACGAGCTGACCGTCGGCAAGCCGCAGGTGGTCACCAAGCAGATCGACGGCAAGCTGTGCGAGCCGGTCGAGCGGGTCACGATCGACGCCCCCGAGGAGTACCTCGGCGCGATCACCCAGCTCCTCGCCACCCGCAAGGGCCGCATGGAGCACATGACCAACCACGGCACCGGCTGGGTCCGGATGGAGTGGCTCGTCCCGTCCCGCGGCCTGATCGGCTTCCGGACCGAGTTCCTCACCGACACCCGGGGCACGGGCATCATGCACCACGTGTTCGAGAAGTACGACAACTGGTTCGGCGAGTTGCGCACCCGCAACAACGGCTCCCTGGTCGCCGACCGGGCCGGCGTGGTCACCGCCTTCGCGATGACCAACCTGCAGGAGCGCGGCTCGATGTTCGTGGAGCCCACCACCGAGGTGTACGAGGGCATGATCGTCGGCGAGAACTCCCGCTCCGACGACATGGACGTCAACATCACCAAGGAGAAGAAGCTCACCAACATGCGGCAGTCCACCAGCGACGAGACCGAGAAGCTGGTCCCGCCGCGGAAGCTGTCCCTGGAGCAGTCGCTCGAGTTCTGCCGCGAGGACGAGTGCGTGGAGGTCACCCCGACCGCCGTGCGGATCCGCAAGGTCAGCCTCAGCGCCACGGACCGGGCCCGCGCCACCGCCCGCCGCAAGCACGCCTAGGCACCCGCGTCGGAAAGGCCCCCGCACCGCAGGTGTGGGGGCCTTTCCCGTTCACAGACCATCATCCGGGTACGGGTGACCGCGTCCCCTGGCCCCTCCCGGGCCTGCCACTCCCACCCGCGCCCGCCCCGACCGTCCGCACGCCCTCCCCGGCGTCTCCCGGCCCACCCGGCGACCCGGCCCACCCTGCACCCGGCCCACCGGGCCCGCCCCCGGGGCCCGGCACCCCCTCCGGGCTGGCGCGGAGCCACCCTGCCCGCCCCGCACCCGGCCCTCCCGGCCCACCCCAGGGCCCGGCACCCCCTCCGGGCTGGCGCGCCCCACGCCGTCCCGGCCACCCCGCCCACCCCGGGCGCCCCCACAACCCGTTTCCGGCCCCTCCCAGGCTGGCCACGGCGACGTAGTGTCGTCGGGGTGACGATCACCGAGGTCCGTACCCACCGGCTCAGCATGCCGCTGCACACCCCGTTCGTGACCGCCCTGCGCACCGCCACCACCATCGAGTCCCTCGTCGTGGAGCTCGTCGACGCCGACGGCAGGTCCGGGCTGGGCGAGGCGCCCGAGGTGTGGCGGGTCACCGGGGCGTCCCTGCCCGGGGCGGCCGCCTGCGTCGAGACCCTCACCCCGCTGCTCCTCGGGGCCGACCCGGACGACCTGGTCGCGCTCACCCGCCGGATCGCGGGCGCCGTCGTGGGCAACGAGTCCGCCAAGGCCGCCGTCGACGTCGCGCTGCACGACCTCGCGGCCCGCCGGCTCGGGGTCCCGCTGGTCCGGCTGCTGGGCGGGTCCGCGCTCCGGGTGGCCACCGACGTCACGCTCGCCGCCGGCACCCCCGACCAGCTCGCCGCCGCGGCGCGGGCCCGGGTCGGCGAAGGGTTCACGGTGCTCAAGATGAAGGTCGGCACGGACGCCGCCGGGGACCTGGCCCGGGTCGCGGCGGTCCGGGAGGCGGTCGGCCCGGGCCCCGGCGCTGCCGCCGGGCCAGACTCACGCTCCGGATCCGAGTCCGGGGCCGCGTCCACGACCGCAGGCGCTGGCGGCCCCGGGGTGACGATCCGGCTCGACGCCAACCAGGGCTGGACGCCCAGGGAGGCCGTCCGGGTGATCCGCCGGATCGAGGACGCCGGCCTGGACGTCGAGTTCGTCGAGCAGCCCGTCGCGGCCGCCGACCTCGACGGCCTGGCCTGGGTCACCGACCGGGTCGACACCCCGATCATGGCCGACGAGAGCGTCTTCTCCGTCCGGGACCTGGTCGAGGTCATCCGCCGGCGCGCGGCCGACCTCGTCAACGTCAAGCTCGCCAAGTGCGGCGGCCTCGGCCCCGCCCGCACCCTCCTCGAACTGGCCCGCGCCCAGGGCATGGGCACCATCGTGGGCTCCATGATGGAGGGCCAACTGGGGGTCGGGGCGGCGGCGAGCCTCGCCGCGGCGTACGGCACGACGGCCGTCGCCGACCTCGACGCCGCCTGGTGGCTGACGGCTCCCCCGCTGCGCGACGGCCCGCGCTACGACGGCGCCACGGTCGTGCTCCCCGACACCCCCGGCCTCGGCGTCACCCTGGACGGGCGCGGATGACCCGGCACCCCGCGACCCCGCCCGGCGTACCCGTGAAAGGAGCGTTCTAGTGCTCTCGGTCTTCGTCGCCGCCCTCGGCGAGCCCACCACCCCGTCGGCCGAGGTCCCGACCGGCACGACCGGCACCCGGGACGGCGCATCCCCGGTCGGCGCACCCACGGCCCCGAACGGCGGAATCCCGCTCGGCGTCTCTCCGCCCGACCGCTCCCCCTCCGGCGTCCCACACGGCGGGCCCGGCGCGGAGCGGGCCGCCTGTGAGCGGAACGCGGACGTGCCGCACTACGCGGCCAGCACGATGAAGGCGGCCGTGCTCGCCGCGCTGTACCGCAGCGCCCTCGACCTCGACGCCCCCGTCCCGGTCCGCAACGGCTTCCCCTCCGCCCTCGACGGGGTCGAGTTCGCCAGCACGCCCGGCTACGACAGCGACCCCGAGGTGTGGGCCCGGCTGGGCGGCGAGGCGACCCTGCGCTGGCTGGGGTACCGGATGGTGGTCCGCTCTTCCAACTTCGCCACCAACCTGGTCCTCGCGCACGTCGGGTTCGACGCCGTCGCCGACGTGTGGCGGACGGCCGGCGCGCGGCACAGCGTCACCGGGCGCGGGATCGAGGACTACCGGGCCAACGAGGGCGGCATCGCCAACCTGGTGACCGCCCGGGACCTGGCCGCCCTGATGGCCACCCTGGAACCGGAGGTCCTGGACGTGCTCGCCGACAACGAGCACCGGGTCGACCTCGCGGCGGGCCTGCCCGCGGGTACCAGGATCGCGTTCAAGAACGGCTGGATCGACGGCTGCCGGCACAGCGCGGGCATCGTGTACCCGCCCGACGCCCCGCCGTACGTCCTCGCCGTCTGCTACTCGGGGCCGCTGGCGAACGGCCGGGCGACCGGGGATCCGGCGGCCCGGCTGCTGGCCCGGATCTCGGCGGGGGTGTGGGCGCGCCGCCGGTCACTGGGCGCGCCATAGTCCACCGTGCGGGACGGACCCGGTCCGCGGCCGCCGGGTTGTGCGTGCCGACAAGCCCGGCCCGGGGCTGTGACCGGGGACGCGCACCCCAGGCTTCCTAGGGGGCTGGCCAGAATGGGGCGCGGCCCCCGGCGTACCCGTCGAAGGGTTCTATGCCAGCAGGTTCTGGCGCAGCGCCGCCGGATCCACCCCGAGCCCGGCCGTCACGAACGTCGCGAAGTCCGGATACGCCCGGTCGACCTCCTCGAACGCCGCCGCCAGATAGGCCTCCCGCGCCTCGATCAGCGGCGCGAACAGCTCCACATCCCGGACCAGCCCCCGCACCCGCAGCCCCTCCAGCAGCGCCCGCGACTGGTCTGCCGAGGTGTTGGTCCGCAGGTAGTCGGCGAACACGGCCGCCCGGTCCACGCCCACGGCGGTGAGCGCGACGGCCGCCAACCAGCCCGTCCGGTCCTTGCCGGCCGTGCAGTGGAACAGCACCGGGACGCCGGCCGGGTCCGCCAGGGTCGCCAGCGCCGCCCCGAACTGGGCCCGCGCGCCCGGGTGCGTGACGAACCAGCGGTACATGTCGACCATCAACTGCTCGCCCCGGCCCCCGCCGAGGAGCTCGGCCTGCCGGTCGGGGTCGCCGCTGCCGATCGCGGCGGTCATCAGGGCGTAGATGTCGAGGTCCTCGTCGTACACGGGGAGGGCGCGCAGCACGGGGCCGGTCGGCAGCCGGTCCGCGCCCAGGGTCGCGACCTCGGGGCCGCCGCGCAGGTCGAGCACGTGCGCCAGTCCCCAGCCCTCGACGACCGCGATATCGTCGTCGGTGAGCCGGACCAGCGAGTCCGCCCGGTACGCCCGGCCCGTGGCGAGTCTCTCTCCGCGCGCCGTGACGTGTTCTCCGAGGTCACGGGTGTTAGGGGCACCGCTCAGCAGAGTCATGGCCCCATCGTGCCGGACGGACCGGTTATCTTGGCCTTCGGGTGTCGGAAGTCCACAGCGAGGAGAGAGTCATGCACAGGGCGACAGTGGCGGTCGGGGTGGGCACGGTGTGGACCGGTCCGGAGGCTCCGCGGGATGTCGACTCGCCCGCGTTGAGCACACCCGCGCACCCCCGGCACTGGCTGAACGCCATGACCACCGCCGACCGGGCCGACCTCAACGGTCGCACGCTGACCCAGGTCCGGCTCGGCGAGTCCGTGCTGGTCGACGAGGTGCGCGGCGAGTGGACGCGGATCATCGCCCCGCGGCAGAGCACCGAGCAGGACGAGCGCGGCTACCCGGGCTGGCTGCCCAGCGCCCAGCTGACCGGGTTCGTCCCCGCCGACGACGCCGACTACGTGGTCGACGCGACGAGCATCGCCCTGCTCGACGAGCCGAACGGCGACGTCACCCTGCCGGCCGTGGTCCTCGGTACCCGGCTGACGTCCGCCGGCCCCTCGCAGCGCGGCTGGGCCCCGATCCAGGTGCCCGGCGTCACCGAACCGCTCTGGGGGCGGCTGCGTGACCTGCGGGCCGCCGACGCGCCCGCGCCCGACGCGATGACGGTCGCCTGGCGGCTGCTGGACGTGCCGTACGTGTGGGGCGGCCTGTCGGCGTACGGGATCGACTGCTCCGGCCTGGTGTACGTGGCCCTCGGCGGCGCGGTGCCCCGGGACGCGGCGGACCAGTACGCGGCGGCCACCCCGGTCGAGCGGGGCGCGGAGCAGGCCGGCGACCTGTACTTCTTCGCCCGCGACGGCCAGCCCGTGCACCACGTCGGCTTCGTGGTCGGCGACGGCCGGATGCTGCACGCGTGCGGGACCACCGGCCGGGTCGTGTGCGAGGAGCTGACGGCGGAGCGGGCCGCGACCCTGGTGGGGATCGGCCGGCTGTAGACGCGACAGGGCGGCGACCTCCGAGGAGGTGGCCGCCCTGACCGGGGTGTCTATGACGCCGCGCGCAGGTCCCGCTTCTTGTCCCGGGAGGACTTCGCCAGGCTCAGCACCGTGGTCACCACGAGCGTGCCCAGGATGATCGTGAGGGACAGCCAGATCGGGATGTGCGGCACCCAGGAGATCTTCTCGCCGCCGTTGATGAACACGACGTTGTTCTCCGCGAGCGCCTCCATCACCAGCTTGACGCCGATGAAGCCGAGGACGATCGACAGGCCGATCGACAGGTAGATGAGGCGGTCGAGGAGGCCGCCGATCAGGAAGTACAGCTGGCGCAGGCCCATCAGCGCGAACACGTTGGCCGTGAACACCAGGTAGGGCTCCTTGGTGAGCCCGAAGATGGCGGGGATCGAGTCCAGCGCGAAGATCAGGTCCGTGGTCCCGATCGCGATCATCACGACCAGCATCGGGGTGAACATCTTCCGGCCGTTGATCCGGGTGGTCAGGTCCGCCCCGTGGTACTCCTTCGTCACCGGCAGCACCCGGCGCGTCATCCGGATGAGGATGTTCTCCTTGAACTCGTCGTCGTCGGTCTCGCCGCTCTTGGCCAGCTTGACTGCGGTGTAGACGAGGAACAGGCCGAAGAAGTAGAAGACCCAGACGAACTTCTCGATCAGCGCCGCGCCGGCCGCGATGAACGCGCCGCGCATGATCAGCGCTATCACGATGCCGACGAGCAGCACCTTCTGCTGGTAGATCCGGGGGACCGCGAAGTTCGCCATGATCAGGACGAACACGAAGAGGTTGTCCACCGACAGGCTGTACTCGGTCACCCAGCCGGCGAAGAACTCGCCCGCGAACTTCGGCCCCGACGTCGCCAGGATGCCGAACCCGAAGGCGACGGCCAGCCCGACGTAGAAGACCACCCAGAGGGTGGACTCGCGGATCGACGGCTCGTGTGGGCGACGGCCCACGATGGCCAGGTCGAACAGGAGCAGGGCTGCGAGCCCGACCATGGTCGCGATCCACACCCAGGTTGGGATATTCACTGTTCCTCCGGCAGGCGCAAAGCATCACCGGAGGTCTCTTCCGCCGCTACGACCAGCGACCGACGGTCCCGGGTTCCCGAGGGAACCGTGCTGACGAGACCGCCGCGGGGGAATACTCCCCTCCTTGTACGCCCCATTGTCTCCCATGGCCTGCGCGGAAACGACTTCGGGGCGCAACTTGTCTGCACTGTCACCACAGCCCGGCGGGTTCGCACCCCGGCGTCCGGTTCGCCCCCGCCGGGTGTTCCAGCACAGACCCCGCCCGCCGTCAATGCGGCCTATCTGCTGAATCGCCGTATTCATGGCCCGAACATCCCGACCGCACGGTCTCGCGGGCCGGGCCGAAAGTGGCCACGATCGCTCTTTGCGTACCTTGCGTGAGCCTGTGGACACTGGAAGGCTGCGGTGCATGATTCTCGAAGTCGCCCTCATTGACGTCGTCCCCGGTCAGGAAGACGAGTTCGCCGCGGCGTACGCCAAGGCCCTCCCCCTGCTCGCCACCACCCCCGGCTGCCAGAAGGTCCGGATGACCCGGGGCATCGAGTCGCCGTCGAAGTTCGTGCTGCTGGTGGAGTGGGACAGCGTCGAGGCCCACGTGGAGAACTTCCGGAACTCCGAGCGCTTCGAGCAGTGGCGGAACCAGATCGGCGTGTACTTCGCGGCGCCGCCCGTGGTGGAACACTTCGACGACCTGTAGGCACCGGTGACCGGCACGCCCGGGTCCTCCCCGGCGTGCCGAAACCCCACGGGTACCGTTCCGGCACGGTGCCCCCGGAGCTCCCGCCGGCCGTCGTCGCCCGCCCGCAGGCTCAGGCGTCCACCCGGCGCACCGACCCGCCCGGCCCACCCACGCCCCGCCCGTGGATCGTCACCGACTCAGGCAGCGCCACCTGCCGCACCATCCGCACCTCGTCGAACCGGACATCACCCACGGCCAAGCCGTTGGGGACGACCCCGTACACCGTGAAGCCGCAGTCCTCGTACAGCGCCACCGCGCCGTGGTTGTTGCCCCGGACCGACAGCAGCGCCACCTCCACCCCGACGTCCGCCACCGCGTCGACCAGGCTCGTCACGACCCGCCGCCCCAGGCCCAGGCCCCGCGCCGACGGATGCGCCATGATCCGGCTCAACAGGGCCGTGTGCCCCTGCGGACCCGGCGCGCCCCGCGCCCACGAGCCGAGCGCCTCGACCCGGCCGTCCACCCGGCAGAGGACCATGCCGGCCCGGCCCGCGGCGATCCCGCCGAGCAGCGAGTCGATCCACGCGTCGACCTCGGACCGGTCGGGGGTGGCCAGGAAGCCGACCGCCCCGCCCACGTCCACGACCGCGGCGACCACCCGGTGGATCTCGGCACGCAGCCCCTCGTCGGGCACCCCGACCCACTCGTCGGAGACCACGGACGTCCGTGACCGACCGGCTCCGGCGCTCCCCGGCACCGCCGGACCGTGCCCGTTGACGGGCTGCCCGGCACCGACCGCGTCCGACGGACCGTCCACCAGACCGCGCCCGTCCGCGGGCCGCCCGGCGCCACCAACCGACAGGCCCTGGCCGGCTTCCGCCACACCGGCCCCGACCTCGCCGGGGCCCCGCCCGCCGGTCACACCCCCGCCGCGTCGAGCTGGCGGAGCTCCTTCTTCAGCTCCTTGATCTCGTCCCGGATCCGGGCCGCCACCTCGAACTGCAGCTCCCGGGCCGCGCCCAGCATCTGCTCGTTGAGCTGCCCGATCAGGTCCGCCAGGTCGGCGCGCGCCATGCCCGGCTCCGCCGCCGTGCTGCTCCGGATCCGGCCGCTGCCCGGCGAACCCGGCACCGGGGACTTGCCCCGGGACAGCTGCCGGCCGCCACCGACCAGCGCGGCGTCGGTCTCCTCGGCCTCGCGGTAGATGCCCTCGAGCACGTCGCGGATCTGCTTGCGCAGCGGCTGCGGGTCGACGCCGTGCGCCTCGTTGTACGCGATCTGCTTGGCGCGGCGGCGGTCCGTCTCGTCCAGCGCCTGGGCCATCGACGGCGTGATCTTGTCCGCGTACATGTGGACCTGGCCGGACACGTTACGCGCGGCGCGGCCGATGGTCTGGATCAGCGAGGTCGCCGAACGCAGGAAGCCCTCCTTGTCGGCGTCCAGGATCGCGACCAGGGACACCTCCGGCAGGTCCAGGCCCTCGCGGAGCAGGTTGATGCCGACCAGGACGTCGTAGTCGCCCTTGCGCAGCTCGCGGAGCAGCTCGACCCGGCGCAGGGTGTCGACCTCCGAGTGCAGGTACCGGACGCGGATGTCGTGTTCCAGCAGGTAGTCGGTGAGGTCCTCGGACATCTTCTTCGTCAGCGTGGTGACCAGCACCCGCTCGTCGCGCTCCGTACGGATCCGGATCTCGTGCATCAGGTCGTCGATCTGACCCTTGGTCGGCTTGAGCACCACCTCGGGGTCGATCAGGCCGGTCGGCCGGATGACCTGCTCCACGAACTCGCCGCCGGTCTTGCGCAGCTCCCACGGGCCGGGAGTCGCCGACAGGTAGACCGCCTGGCCGACCCGCTCCGTGAACTCGTCGAACCGCAGCGGCCGGTTGTCCATCGCCGACGGCAGCCGGAAACCGTGGTCGACCAGGGAACGCTTGCGGGAGGCGTCGCCCTCGTACATCCCGCCGATCTGGGGGATCGTCACGTGCGACTCGTCGATGACCGTGAGGAAGTCCGACGGGAAGTAGTCGATCAGGCAGTGCGGGGGGCTGCCGCCGTCCCGGCCGTCGATGTGCCGGGAGTAGTTCTCGATCCCGGAGCAGAAGCCGACCTGGCGCATCATCTCCAGGTCGTACGTCGTGCGCATCCGGAGCCGCTGGGCCTCCAGCAGCTTGCCCTGCCGGTCCAGCTCGGCGAGGCGCTCGGCGAGCTCCACCTCGATCTGGCCGATCGCGCGCTCCATGCGCTCCGGGCCGGCCGCGTAGTGCGTCGCCGGGAACACCACCATCGAGTCGACCTCGCGCACCACGTCGCCGGTCAGCGGGTGCAGGTAGGAGAGCTTCTCCACCTCGTCGCCGAACAGCTCGATCCGGAGGGCCAGCTCCTCGTACGCCGGGATGATCTCGATCGTGTCCCCGCGCACCCGGAACGTGCCCCGGACGAAGGCCACGTCGTTCCGCGTGTACTGGATGTCGACCAGCCGGCGCAGGAACGTGTCCCGGTCCAGCTCCTCGCCCATCTTCACGACGGCGGCCCGCTCCAGGTACTCCTCGGGCGTGCCCAGGCCGTAGATCGCGCTGACCGTGGCCACCACGATCACGTCGCGGCGGCTGAGCAGGCTCTTCGTCGTCGAGTGCCGGAGCCGCTCGACCTCCTCGTTGACCGAGGAGTCCTTCTCGATGTAGGTGTCCGACTGCGCGATGTACGCCTCGGGCTGGTAGTAGTCGTAGTAGCTGACGAAGTACTCGACGGCGTTGTGCGGCATCAGCTCGCGGAACTCCGTCGCCAGCTGCGCGGCCAGGGTCTTGTTCGGGGCCAGCACCAACGCCGGGCGCTGCAGCTCCTCGATCAACCACGCCGTCGTGGCGCTCTTACCCGTGCCCGTGGCACCCAGGAGCACCGAATGCTCCTCGCCGCGCCGCACCCTCGCGGCCAGCTCGGCGATCGCCGTCGGCTGGTCGCCAGCCGGCTTGTAGTCACTCACAACCTCGAAACGACCCGATGCCCGGGGGATGTCCAGCGCCATGGAACCCACCGTACGCGCCAGGTACGACATCCCCGATTTACGATGCGCCAACAAGGCCCAAAAGCATTGTGCCCCCAAGATCCCGGGGCTAGCCTCGATCGTGCAGCAGGCGGTGGCGGCCTTTCCCGGCGGATGACCTCGGTCAGAGCCCCGGGCACCGGTCGCAGCTCCCGACCCCACACGTCGGTGAGCGCATCGGGCGTCGGTCGACCTCGTGTCGACCGGGGTCGTCGAGCCTGCCAAAAGGGCCAGGTTCGCCCCACCCGGCGAACCTGGCCTCTTTTTGTGGGTGGGGCCCGCTGAGGGCCAAGACGTCAGGTCAAGAACAAAGTTCTCTTTTGGTTACGAGTAGGGCGGTGTTCCCGGCGCATCAGCGGGAGCCCAGGATGTCTCCGTTGCCCACTTCTCCGCCAGGGCGCCCGCCTCGTTGAACCAGGGTTCCTTGGCGTCGGCGTACTCGGAGGCGGTCAGGCCCTCGGCCGCCAGGCGGGCCTTGAGCTGGGCGTACGCGGCCACCTCGGCCGGGTTGGCGCGGAGCCAGTCGCGGAAGAGGAGGGCCCAGCGCCAGCCCGGGGAGTCGACGGGGCGGACGTGCAGGTTGACCGGGCGGGCCGGGTCGGCGGCGCCGTGCAACCTTTTGTACCAGATGGTGGTGTCCGGGGGTTTCGGGTTGTCCCACCACTCACCCGGGTTGGCGGGGAAGCCGGCGGCGGCCAGCAGGGGGGCCAGGCGGTCGGCGGCGGCCAGGTCGGTGACGCCCAACTGGAGGTCCAGGATGTCCTTGGCGGGCAGGTCGGGGACCGAGGTGGAGCCGATGTGGTCGAGGGTCAGGGCGAGGTCGCCGGCGGCGTGGGCGATCCGGGCGGCCAGGCGGGCGTACTGCTCCGGCCAGGTCGGGTCCGGGGGCGAGATGACCAGTTCGGGTGCGCGGGGGGCGCGCCGGCCGGCGCGGAGGTTCGCCTCGAACGCGACGAGCCGGTCCCACACGGCGTCCAGGCGGGCGTGCAGCTCGGCCAGGGTGCCCGAGTTGTCCACCTCGATGTCGGCGGCGACCCGGCGTCGCTCGTCGGTCGCCTGGGCGGCCATCCGGGACTCGGCCTCGGCCCTCGGCATGCCCCGGTCGATCAGGCGCCCGATCCGGACGTCGTGGGCGGCGCGCACGACCAGTACCAGGTGGAAGGTCGGAGCCAGGCCCACCTCGACCAGCAACGGGATGTCGTTGACGACGACCGCGGCCTCCCCGGCTCCGGCCGTGAGCTGCTCGGACCGGGCGCGGACCCTCGGGTGGATGATCCGTTCGAGGCGGGCCCGGGCCGACGGGTCGTCGAACACGACGGCGGCGAGCGCGGGACGGTCCAGCGCGCCGTCCCGGAGCACCCCCTCGCCGAAGGCGGCGACCACCTCGGCGAGCCCCTCCGTCCCGGGCGCGACGACCTCGCGGGCCAGCACGTCGGAGTCCACGATCACGGCACCCCGCTCCGCGAGGTACCGGGCGACGGCGCTCTTGCCGGCCCCGATGCCGCCGGTCAGTCCCACTCTCAACATGCCCCGACCCTACCGACCCGCCACCCCGCCACCCCGGCACCCTCCCCGAGCCACCAGGACGCCCCCGGCACCCGACCACCCCGGCACCCCGAGTCCCCGGACCCCACCCGGCCCTCCTGGCTGGCCTCCCCCGCCGCCACGCGCCCGCCCCGTCCCCACCCACAGCCGCCTCGCGGGCGCCCCACAGGCCACGCCCCACCCAGGCGCACCCGGCGGCGCACCGCGACCTCCCCGGCCCCCGTGGGCATGCGGAAGGGCCCCGGCGCTGCGCGCCGGGGCCCTTCCTACGAACTACGTGCTACCTACGCCTTGCCGCCCGCGAGCTTCTCGCGGAGAGCCGCGAGCGCCTCGTCGGTGGCGAGGGTGCCAGCCGGCTCCTCGGGGGCCTTGGAGGCCGTCGGGGTGCTGCTGGTGCTCATGCTGGTCGCACCGGAGCCACCGGTCGGCGTGCCGACCGTGACGGGCTGCGGGTTCTCCGCGGCCTCGGCGTCGGCGACACGGGCCGCCTCGACCTGCTTGGCGTGCGCCTCCCAGCGGACGCGGGCGTCGGCGTACTGCTTCTCCCACACCTCACGCTGCGCGTCGAAGCCCTCGAGCCACTCGCCCGTCTCCGGGTCGAAGCCCTCCGGGTAGATGTAGTTGCCGGCCTCGTCGTAGGTGGCAGCCATACCGTAGAGGGTCGGGTCGAAGTGCTCGTCGCCCTCGACGAAGCCCTCGTTCGCCTGCTTGAGCGAGAGCGAGATCCGCCGACGCTCGAGGTCGATGTCGATGACCTTGACGAGAACGTCGCCGTTGACCTGGACGACCTGCTCCGGGATCTCCACGTGGCGCTCGGCCAGCTCGGAGATGTGCACCAGGCCCTCGATGCCGTCGTCGACCCGCACGAACGCACCGAACGGAACCAGCTTGGTGACCTTACCGGGCACGATCTGGCCGATCTGGTGGGTCCGGGCGAACTGACGCCACGGGTCCTCCTGCGTCGCCTTCAGCGACAGGGAGACGCGCTCACGCTCGAGGTCGACGTCGAGAACCTCGACCTCGACCTCCTGGCCGACCTCGACAACCTCGGACGGGTGGTCGATGTGCTTCCAGGACAGCTCCGAGACGTGCACGAGGCCGTCGACGCCGCCGAGGTCCACGAACGCGCCGAAGTTGACGATCGAGGACACGACGCCCTTGCGGACCTGGCCCTTGGCGAGCTTGTTGAGGAACTCGGTGCGGACCTCGGACTGGGTCTGCTCGAGCCACGCACGGCGGGACAGGACCACGTTGTTGCGGTTCTTGTCCAGCTCGATGATCTTCGCCTCGAGCTCACGGCCCACGTAGGGCTGGAGGTCGCGGACGCGCCGCATCTCGACCAGGGAGGCCGGCAGGAAGCCCCGGAGGCCGATGTCCAGGATGAGACCACCCTTGACGACCTCGATGACGGTGCCGCGAACGACGCCGTCGTCCTCCTTGATCTTCTCGATCGTGCCCCACGCGCGCTCGTACTGGGCGCGCTTCTTGGACAGGATCAGCCGACCCTCCTTGTCCTCCTTCTGGAGAACGAGGGCCTCGATCTGGTCGCCCACAGCGACCACATCGGCCGGGTCAACGTCGTGCTTGATCGACAACTCGCGCGAGGGAATGACGCCCTCGGTCTTGTAGCCAATGTCGAGCAGGACCTCGTCCCGGTCGACCTTGACGACGGTGCCTTCGACAATGTCACCGTCGTTGAAGTACTTGA
Organism: Longispora urticae; assembly: GCF_053902585.1. Taxonomy (NCBI): domain Bacteria; kingdom Bacillati; phylum Actinomycetota; class Actinomycetes; order Micromonosporales; family Micromonosporaceae; genus Longispora; species Longispora urticae. The sequence goes on along the minus strand of NZ_JAQZSH010000007.1, from coordinate 139,499 downwards.
TGGTCAGATCAATGGCGGCGAGGAAGTCTTCCTCAGAGCCGATGTCATTGATTGCGACCGTATTCGTCGAGGAGACCTCGATGCTGCTCGTCATGTGGGCAGGTGCTCCGGTTGGGTTGTCGATCGTGTGTGCGGTGCGTCCGTGGGCCCATCCGCCGGCCTCTGCCAGCAGTTGCGGGCCTGCTCCCTGCCGAGACGCGCGACCCACCAACGCGTCGTCCAGCCTACCCCGCCCAATACCACACGGTCCAACCGTCCCCCGGCATAATGTCACGCCGTGAACCAAACGCACACCGCCCGAGGGGCCACCACCCGAGCTGAGAGCCGGCAGGCGAACACGCACTGGTGGGACAGTGACGCAGATCACTACCATGCCGAACACGGGGAATTCCTCGGCGAGGTGCGGCTGCGCTGGTGCCCCGAGGGGCTCACCGAGGAGCAGGCCGGGCTGCTCGGCCCGGTCGCCGGGAAGCGGATCCTGGAGATCGGCTGCGGGTCGGCGTCCAGCTCTCGTTGGCTGCGTACGCAGGGTGCGGAGGTGGTCGCGACCGACCTGTCCGCCGGCATGTTGCGGCACGCCGTCGCGGGCAACGACCATTCGGGGGTACGGATCCCGCTCGCCCTCGCCGACGCCGAGTGCCTGCCCTTCCGGGACGGCGCGTTCGATGTGATCTTCACCGCATTCGGGGCCGTTCCGTTCGTGACCGACTCGGCTCTCGTGATGCGCGAGGCGGCCCGGGTGCTGCGCCCCGGAGGCCGGTGGGTGTTCTCCGTCACGCACCCGATGAGATGGATCTTCCCGGACGATCCGGGCGAGGCCGGGCTGGTCGCGATCCACTCGTACTTCGACCGGCGGCCCTACGTCGAGTACACCGACGGGGTGCCCACCTACGTCGAGCACCACCGGACGCTCGGCGACCGGGTCCGGGAGATCGTGGCCGCCGGCCTGACCCTCGTCGACATCGTCGAGCCCGAGTGGCCCGAGGGCCACACCCAGGAGTGGGGCCAGTGGAGCCCGATGCGCGGGAGGATCTTCCCCGGCACCGCGATCTACGTGACCACGAAGCCGGAGTAGGCCCGGGGCCACGCCGCGCGGGCCGGGCGTGGGGCGCCCCGGTCGGGCAGGGCACCCGACAGCCCCGGCTCCGCGGGACGCCCCACCAGCGGGCCGGGTGCGGCGGTCACGCGCGGCGGATGGCCGGGAGGGTGAAGGCGGCGGCGACCGAGGCCGCGATGAGGGCCCCGCAGACCGCGCACGCCGCCGGCACCCCGACCGCCGTGCCGAGGAGCCCGAAGAGCGTGAACGAGACGGGTACCAGGCCGAGGCCCTGGAGGACGAAGATGGAGCCGACCCGGGCCCGGTACCCGTCGGGGATCAGGTTCTGGGTCGACCCCGCGAGCAGGGAACCCGCGACGCCGCCCGACGCGCCGATCGCCACCATGGCCGCGCACACCGCCGGCAGGGTCGGGCCGTAGCCGACGAACACCACGCCGACCGCCTGGACCAACATCACCCACAGGCCGATCGTGACCGGGCGGGTCCACTTCCGGGCGAGCAGGACCAGCAGCGCGCCGCCCGCGCCGCCCACCCCGAGCGAACCGAGCATCCAGCCCTGCCCCGTCGCGCCCCAGCCCTCGGCCACGGAGCGGAGCGGCACGGCGAGGTTGACCGGGCCCGTCACGCAGAACTCGAGGGTGGTGAGCACCAGGAACACGCCCCGGAGCACCGGCTGGCCGATCACGAAGCGCAGGCCGTCGCCCACCTCGGCGAGGAGGTTGCGGCGGGGCTTCGCCTCGCGTACCCCCCTGGTTTCGAACTGGGGTCTGATCTTCGCCAGGATCAGCACCGAGAGGGCGAAGCTGACCGCGTTGACGCCGCACGCGAGCGGGAAGCCGCCGACCGCGACGAGCAGGCCGCCGAGCGGCGCCCCGAGCAGCAGCGCGCCCCGGTTGGCGAGCTGGCGGGCGGCGACGGAGGCGGGCAGCTGCTCGCCGGGCAGGATCAGCGCGGGCAGGGCGGTGACCGCCGGCATGTACGCCGCGTCCACCGCGCCGAACACCAGCGCCGCCCCGACGAGCAGCCACATCGACGTGCCGCCCAGGCCGGCCAGCGCCGCGACGGCCATCACGAGCACCCGGAACGCGTCGGAGACCAGCATCAGCTTCCGCAGGCCGATCCGGTCGCCCAGCGCGCCGCCGAACAGCATCAGCACCGCGCGCGGGATCGAACTGGCCATCGACACCAGGCTGGTGAGCAGCGGGTCGCCGAGCTGGGCCGCGGAGAAGGCGAACGCGATGAAGTAGATCTGGTCGCCGACGAGGGACAGCCAGTAGCCGGCGAGCCAGCCGAGGAACGTGGGGTTGCGGTAGGGCCGCTGCGGCGTGGTCGCCGGGGCCTCGACGGCGGCGGTCACGGGACGTAGGGGAAGGCGTGGGCGAACAGGTAGACGAACTGCCGGTCGTCGGACTCGTCGACCGGCCGGCCGCCCCAGCGCCGGAACAGCTCGGCCAGCTCGGCCGTGAACTCCGCCAGCTCCGCGCGGTCGACCCGGATCGCGCCGTTGGTGCTCCACGACGCGTCGCGCCACTCCGCCGGCCAGTCGTCCTGGTTCTTCAGGTAGCCGTCGAGCAGTTGGAAGCGGCGGCGGATCGTGTCGGCGGTGAGCGCGTCGGAGATCGCCCGGCCCTCGCTGCCGGCCGGGAAGTCGCCCTCGCTCCAGCTGATCCCGCCGGGCACCGACCGCCACCAGCGCTCGCGGCCGTCCCGGGCCAGCTCCGGGGCCTCGACGACGAAGCCGAACCGGGAGAGCTGGTGCAGGTGGTAGCTGACCTTGGCGACGGCCAGGTCGACCCGCTCGGCGAGGGTGCTCGCGGTCGAGGGGCCGAAGGTGTTGAGGAGGCCGTAGAGGCGCATCCGGAGCGGGTGGGTGACCGCCTTGAGGACCGCGGGGTCCTTGATCGGCGTGGTCTTCTCGGTCATGTGTGCAAGATTAGTTGCACAATTTAAGTTGCGCAAGATTTCTTGACTAAGTTTCGACGGGGCGCGGCTGGCTCAGGTCGCTCAGTGGGGCGGGGGCCTCCACCGGGTCCCTTAGCGGAGCAGAGCCTCCCGCAGGTCGCTCAGCGGAGCAGGGCCTCCACCAGGTCCGAGCCCAGCCTGCCGACCGCCGCCAGATCCAACCGGTGCAGCGTGTACCGGCCGCGCCGCTCCCGCTCCAGCAACCCGGCCCTGTGCAGTACGGCCAGGTGCCGGGACACCTCCGGGGCCGACAACTGCCACGCCTCCGCCAGCTCCCCCGTCGTGTGCGCGCCCCGCGCGAGCAGCCAGCACAGCCGCATCCGGGCCGGGTTCGACAACGCCTCCATCCGCCGGCGCACCAGATCCAGCGGGACCACGGCCTCCGGGGCCACCGGGTACTGCACCACCGGCCGCCAACCCGGCTCGTCCGAGACCACGAGGTGCGGCCAGCCGAACGCCGTCGGCGCGAAGGTGATCCCCCGCTGCTCCGCGGTGGCCGTACTGACCCGGAGCTTGTCGATCAGCAGCTTCGTGCCCCGCACCGACAGCGCCGGGGACATCGCCCCGACCGCCGCCGCCAGCCCCTTCCGGCGGTACAGCTCGGACTTGTCCCGCGCGTCCGTCACCAGCCGCACCCGGACCTGCCGCCACGCCTCGGCGAAGAACGCGGACTCGCAGTCCTCGAACAGGCGGCGCAGCCAGGCGCGCAGGCCCGGGAGGTCCGTGAGGAGGCGGTCGACGAACTCGGCCTGGGCGGGGCCGCGGGCGCGGGAGAGGTCGCGGGCGCGGGCGGCGGCGCGGTCCCCGGGGGTCCCCGGGGCAGGTGCGGCCCGACCGGCCGGCTCCGGGCCGACTCCGGCCGGGTCGGCGGTTCCCTGAGGGCTGAGTGCCTGGTAAGGGTGTCGCGGGTCGGCAGGCTCCGGCTCCGCTAGGTCGGGAGCGGCCCGGGCGGTCGCGCCCACGGCGTTCGGCCGGGCGGCAGGCTGCGCCCGTCGGGCCGGGCCCGGGCGGGTGCGGCGGGCCCGCCGGTCGGCCCCGCAGGCCGGGATGAACGCGGCGTACCGGAACGTGTCCTCGTCCAGCGCGTCCAGGTCGTCGAGGTCATCGGCGAGAGTGGCGCGGACGGCGGACGGTACCAGGAAATCCGCCCTGCCCACCTGCCACAGGAAACTCGCCGCGTCGATCCGGTCCGCGAGATCCGCCGGCAACGTCGCCGCCACCGCCGCCGCCCAGGCGTGCTGCGCGGGATGGTGCGTCGGGGCGCTCAGCACGTGCAGAACGCTGATCAACTCGCCCAGCGGCGACGGGCCGAACGCGACCTGCGGATCCGGCCCCAGCTCGATCGTCAGGGTCACCCCCCGATCCTCGCAGGCCCCCGGGGACCGCCCCGCCGGAGTTGACGATGATCGTCAAGTGGCTGCCCGGCCCGGTCCCCCGGCGGCCACCGTGGCGGGCATGAGACTTCACGCGCTGGCGGCGGTCGGGGGCAGCCGCCGGTACTCCGGGGCCCTCTTCGTCGACGCCCTCGGAGCCGGCCTGCTCCGCCCGTTCATGCTGCTCTACGGCCTGCGGGTCCTCGACCTCGGCCTCGCGCCCACCGGGGGCGCCCTCACCGTCGGCCTCCTCGTCGGACTGGCCGCGATCCCCCTCGCCGGCCGGTGGATCGACCGCTCCGGCGGCCGGTGGCCCGTGATCGGCGCGCTGCTGATCCGGGCCGCCGGGGTGGTCGTCCTGCTCGCCGCCGACTCGCTCGGCACGTTCGTCGCCGCGGCGGTACTGCTCAGCTGCGGCACCCAGGTCTGGCCGGCCGCACACGCCGCCGTGGTGAGCGCGCTCGTGGCCGGGCGGGAACGGGATGTCGCGCTGAGCGCGGGGCGGGCCGTGCGGAACGCGGGACTCGGGGTCGGGGCGTTGATCGCGACCGTGACGTTGGCGGACGGGGCCGGGGCGCTGCGGGGGCTGGCCGTGGTGAGCGGGGTCGGGTTCCTGATCGCCGGGGGGCTGGTGTGGGGGGTGCGGGTGCCGGAGTTGGGGCGGGTGTCGGCATCGGGACGGGGGCCGGAGTTGGGGCGGGTGCCGGCGTCGGGGCGGGTCGCGGAAGGGGCCCGGTCGGTCGGGGCGGCGGGCGCTGTGGGCGCGCGGGCGGCGGAATCGACAGCTGAGGATTCGGATCCCGCCGGTGACCGGCCTCTGGTGCCCGCTGACACGTCTCGGTCACGCAGGAGTGCGGCGAACACACATTCCACACCGACAACCTTGACGGGTACGCGGCCGGCGCGCGCGACGGTTGACGGCCCGGACCTGGCAGGCGTGCGGCGGGAAGGCGGGAATGCCCTTGGGGTGGGGTCCGGATCAGGCTCAACATCCCGGACAGGCTCGACGACCCGAGCAGGGGCCATCTCCGGGGCGGGCTCCACCTCGGGGGCAGGCTCCGAGTCCAGGGCGAGCTCCACCTCCGCAGCGGGCCCCGAGTCCAGGGCTGGCTCCACGTCGGGAACGAGCTCCACCTCGGGAGCGGGCTCCACCTCGGGAGCGGGCTCCACCTCGGGGGCGAGCTCCACCTCGGGAGCGAGCTCCGAGTCCAGGGCGAGCTCCACGTCGGGGGCGGGCTCCATGGCGGAGGCAGGCTCCGGGGTCGTGGCGGGCCCGGAGTCGGGGGCGTCCGGTGGCACGACGACACGGCGTGGGGTGCGGGGACGGCGGGCGTTTCTGGTGCTGTTCCTGGGGAACCTGCCGTTCGCGCTCATGTTCGACGTACTCGAGGTGGCGCTGCCCGCCGTGTTCCTCGAACAGCTCGGCAGCGGCGCGGCCTGGCCCGGGGCCGTGTTCATCGGGAACACCGTCCTGGTGATCGCGCTGTCGGTGCCCCTGGTCGTCCGGTTCGCGGGCCGGTCCCGGCGGAGCGTGTTCGGGCTGGCGGGGCTCGCGTTCGCGGCCGCGTACCTGGGCATTCTCGGTGCCGGGAGCCTGGGCGGACTCGCGGGGACCCTCGGGGTCGCGGCGTGCGCGGTGGTCTACACGGTCGCGGAGATCCTGTACTCCGGCACCGGAACGGCCCTCGTGATCGCCGCCGCTCCCCCGGGGCGCCTGGGGCGGGCCCTGGCCCGCTGGGAGCTGTCCACAGGGCTCGGCAAGGCCCTGGCGCCCCTGGTGCTGACGGGACTGTTCGGGGTGGCCCCAGCGGCGGTGTGGGTGCCGTTGGCGGTCGCGACCGGGGCGGCCGGCCTGGTGGTCGCCAGATACGGCCCCCGGGACCCGACGGACACCCCCGCGCCGGTCAGCCCCGTCGAACACGCCAACACGGTGGTACCGGTCGGCCCTGCCACCACTCGACGGAGCAGCTCGTGCCCCGACAAGTGGTCGCCCGGGGCCGGACCGGTTCGCGTCGGTGGCTAGTGGCCCGCCTCCGACCAGTCCGCGCCGGCCCCCACCGACACCTCCAACGGCACCGCCAGCTCGTGCGCGGCGCCCATCTCCCGGCGCACCACCGTCTCCAGTCGCTCGCGCTCGCCCGGCGAGACCTCGAAGATGAGCTCGTCGTGCACCTGGAGCAGCATCCGCGACGCCAGGCCCTCGGCGCGCAGGGCCTTGTCGACCCGGAGCATCGCGACCTTGATGATGTCGGCGGCGGTGCCCTGGATCGGGGCGTTGAGGGCCATCCGTTCGGCCATCTCGCGGCGCTGGCGGTTGTCGCTGTTCAGGTCGGGCAGGTAGCGGCGGCGGCCGAGGAGGGTCTCGGTGTAGCCGTCGGTGCGGGCCTTCACGACGATCTCGCGGAGGTAGTCGCGGACCCCGCCGAACCGTTCGAAGTAGCCGTCCATCAGGACCTGGGCCTCGCCGGGGCTGATCCCGAGCTGCTGGGACAGGCCGTAGGCGGACAGGCCGTAGGCGAGGCCGTAGGACATGGCCTTGATCCGGCGGCGGTGCTCCGGGGTGACCTCGTCGGTCTCGAAGACCTTGCGGGCGACCGTGGTGTGCAGGTCCTCGCCGGACTGGAACGCGGCGATCAGGTCGGCGTCCTCGGAGAGGTGCGCCATGATCCGCATCTCGATCTGGCTGTAGTCGGCCGTCAGCAGGGTCTCGTAGCCGGAGCCGACGATGAACGCGCGGCGGATCCGGCGGCCCTCCTCGGTGCGGATCGGGATGTTCTGCAGGTTCGGGTCGGTGGACGACAGCCGGCCGGTCGCGGCCACCGTCTGGTTGAGGGTGGTGTGGATCCGGCCGTCGTCGGAGACGCTCTTGAGCAGGCCCTCGACCGTGGACTTGAGCCGGGCGACGTCGCGGTGCCGGAGCAGGTGCTCCAGGACTGGGTGCTGGGTCTTCTCGAACAGGCCCTGCAGGGCGTCGGCGTCGGTCGTGTACCCCGTCTTGATCTTCTTGGTCTTCGGCAGCCCGAGCTCGTCGAACAGGAGCTGCTGCAGCTGCTTCGGGGAGCCGAGGTTGAACTCGCGGCCCGCCACCGAGTACGCCAGCTCGGCGGCCGACTTCACCTCGGCAGCGAAGTGCGCCTCCAGCTCCGACAGGTACTCCGTGTCGGCGGCGATGCCCGCGCCCTCCAACCCGGCGAGCAGCACGCCGAGGGGCTGCTCCAGGTCGACCAGCAGCGAACCGGCGGCGCCCTGGCCGGCGAGCTCGGCGGTCAGGGTCTCGGCGAGCTCGCGGGTGGCGGCGGCGCGGAGCATGAGCGCCTGGGCCTCGCTGTCGGAGTCGGCGCCGAGGCCGTCGAGGGTGAGCTGGCCGTTGGCGGGCTCGTCGGTGCGCAGGTCGCGGCCCAGGTAGCGGCGGGACAGCTCGGCCAGGTCGTAGCTGCGGGCATCGGGGCGGGCCAGGTAGGCGGCCAGGGCGGTGTCGACGGTCAGGCCCGCCAGGGTCCAGCCGTGCGCGCCGAAGCCCCACAGCGCCGGCTTCGCGTCGTGGACCGTCTTCGGCCGGGCCGGGTCGGCCAGCCAGGCGGCGACGGCGGCCTCGTCGGCCGGGTCGAGGCCGGTGGTGGTGAACCAGGCGGAGGACTCGGGGCCGGACACCGCGACGGCGTCGATGCTGCCGGTGCCCCGGCCGAACGTGCCGGCGAGCGCGACGCCCGCGGTGGCGGGGCCGAGCTGGGCGAGCCAGCCGGCGACCTCGCCGGAGCCGAGGACCACGCCGTCGAGGCTGGCCATCGCGTCGGCGGCCTCCGGCTGGTCGGAGCCGAGGATGCCGGTGAGCCGCTCGCGGAGCACCCGGAACTGGAGGGTGTCGAAGACCTGGTCGATCTCCTGCGGGTCGCCGCCGGACCAGGTGAGGTCGTCGGGGGCACAGGGCAGTTCCAGGGTGCGGAGCAGCTTGTTCAGGCTGGCGTTGCGGATCACGGACGCCAGGTGCTCGCGGACCGCGTCGCCGACCTTGCCCTTGATGTCGTCGACCCGGGCGATGATGGTGTCCAGGTCCCCGTATTGGTTGATCCACTTGGCGGCCGTCTTCGGGCCGACCCCGGGCACGCCCGGCAGGTTGTCGGAGTCCTCCCCGACCAGGGCGGCCAGGTCCGGGTAGCGGTCGGGGGTCACCCCGTACTTCGCCTCGACGGCGGCCGGGTCGAACCGGTTGAGCACCGAGACGCCCTTGACCGGGTAGAGCACCGTGACGTGATCGTTGACCAGCTGGAACGAGTCGCGGTCGCCGCTGGCGATCAGCACCTCGAAGCCGGCCGCGACGGCCTGGGTCGACAACGTGGCCAGGATGTCGTCGGCCTCGAAGCCGGGCATCTCCACATACGTGACGCCGAGGGCGGTGAGCACCTCGTGGATCAGGGAGACCTGGCCCTTGAACTCGTTGGGGGTCTCGGACCGGCCGGCCTTGTACTCCTCGTACTGCTCCGTGCGGAAGGAGCGGCGGGAGACGTCGAAGGCCACCCCGACGTGGGTCGGCTTCTCGTCGCGGATCAGGTTGATCAGCATCGAGGTGAAGCCGAAGACAGCGTTGGTGGGCTGCCCCGTCGTGGTGGCGAAATTCTCCACGGGCAGCGCGAAGTACGCCCGGTATGCCAGCGAGTGTCCGTCGAGGAGCAGCAGCCGTTTCACGCAGGTGAGCCTAGTCGCTGCCTATGACAAAACCCGCTCCGCCCCACGCCCGGGACGACTCCGCCCCGCCCTCCCGGAGGAGTGGCGGGGCGGAGCCGGCTGGAACCAGTACCCGGATGATGCCTTTAGAGAACTTTGGACAGGAACGCCTTGGTGCGCTCGTGCTGCGGGTTGGCCAGCACCTCGCGCGGCGCGCCCGCCTCGACGATGACGCCGCCGTCCATGAACACCAGCGAGTCGCCCACCTCGCGGGCGAAGCCGATCTCGTGGGTGACGACCATCATCGTCATACCGGACCGGGCCAGGTCCCGCATCACGTCGAGCACCTCGCCGACGAGCTCCGGGTCCAGAGCGCTGGTCGGCTCGTCGAACAGCATCACCTTGGGCTCCATCGCCAGCGCCCGGGCGATCGCCACCCGCTGCTGCTGGCCGCCGGACAACTGGCTCGGGTAGGCCCCGCCCCGGTCGCCCAGGCCGACCCGGGTGAGCAGCTCCAGGGCCTTCGTCTTGCACTCGGCCCGGGAACGGCCCAGCACCTGCGAGGGCCCCTCCATGATGTTCTCCAGCGCCGTGAGGTGCGGGAACAGGTTGAACCGCTGGAAGACCATGCCGATGTCCCGGCGCTGGGCGGCGATCTCCTTCTCCCGCATCTCGTAGAGCTTGTCGCCCTTCTGCCGGTAGCCGATCAGGTGCCCGTCCACGGTGATCTGGCCCGCGTTGATCTTCTCGAGGTGGTTCACGCAGCGCAGCAGCGTCGACTTGCCGGACCCGGACGGGCCGAGCACGCAGCACACCTCGCCGGCCGCGATCTGCAGGTCGATGCCCCGCAGAACCTCGTGCAGACCGAATCTCTTGTGTACGCCGGAGATCGTGATCATCGGTTGCCTCCGAACCGCCAGAAGGCGCCCTGGTTGCGCCGTTGCCCGGCGCCGAACTTCCGCTCCAGGAACGCCTGGACGACCATGAGCAGGCTGGCGATGAACAGGTAGTACAGCGCGGCGGCCACGAGCATCGGGAACACGTTGAACGTCGCGGACCCCACGGCCTTGAGCTGGTAGAACAGCTCGAAGATGACGGGCGCGAACGCCAACAGGGACGTGTCCTTCAGCATCGCGATCGTCTCGTTGCCGGTCGGCGGCACGATCACCCGCATCGCCTGCGGCAGCACGATCCGGCGGAGGATCCGGCCCTTGGGCATGCCCAGCGCGGCCGCGGCCTCCGACTGGCCCTCGTCCACCGACTGGATACCGGCCCGGACGATCTCGGCCATGTACGCGGCCTCCGACAGCCCCAGGGCCAGCATGCCCGCGACGAACCCGGTGATCAACGTCGCCGAGTCGAAGCCGAACAGCCTGGCCTCGAAGTTGTCGATGCCGAACAACGCGCCGATCTGGCGGTCGAACGGCAGCCCGAACTCGAGCCGCTTCCACAGGAAGCCGAGGTTCGCGAACAGGACGATCAGCACGACCCGGGGCATCGCCCGGAACACCCAGGTGAACAGCCACGCGGCGGTGGACAGCACCGGGTTGTCGGAGAGCCGCATGATGGCCACGATGATGCCGAGCACAACGCCGATCGTCATCGCGATCGCGGTGCCGCCGAGCGTGCCGCGCAGCAACCCGTCGATGACCGGCGGCCGGAACGCGTTGTCGGCCATGAACGCCCAGTCGAACCCGGCGTTCGTCACCAGCATGTGCACGAACATCGCGCCGAGCACCGCGAGCACGGCGACGGCGACCCAGCGCCACGGGTGCCGGACGGGTACGACCTTCAGCGGCCGTACCCCGCCCGGGATGTGCTTCTCACTCACGACGGGTTGATCTCCGAGGTGCCGGGGAGCTTGCCGTCCTGCACGTTCCACTTCTTCAGGATCGCCTCGTACGTGCCGTCGGCCACCAGGGCCTTGTGCGCGTCGCGCAGCGCCTCGGCGAACGCCTGCTGGTCCTTGCTCAGCACCCAGCCGTACGGGGCCGAGTCGTAGATCTTGCCGAGCAGCTCGAGCTTGCCGCCGGTCTTGGCGACCGCGTCGACGCAGACCGGGGAGTCGGCGAGCATCGCGTCGTCCTTGCCGGACGCGACGGCCGCGGTGGCGTCGGCCTGGGCCTGGTACGGCGAGACCTTGATCTCCGGCTTGCCGGCCGCCTTGCACGCCGCCTGCTTCTTCGGCAGGTCCTCGGTCTCCTGCACGGTGCCGGTCTGCACGGCGATCTTCTTGCCGCACGCGTCGTCCGGGGACACCTTCTGCGGGTTGCCCTTCGCGGTGATCCACTGCGTGCCGGCGCTGAAGTAGCTCACCATCAGCGTGTTCTTCTTGCGCTCGTCGTTGATGGTGAACGAGGAGACGCCGGCCTCGTACTTGCCCGACTGGACACCCGGCAGGATGTCGTCGAAGGCGCTCGTCGTCCACTCCGTCTTGAGCCCGAGCTTGGCGGCGACGGCGTTGAACAGCTCGACGTCGAAGCCGATCACGGTCTTGCCGTCCGCGTCGAGGTACTCGTTCGGCGGGTAGGTCGAGTCCACACCAATGCTGATCTTGCCGTCGGCCTTGATCGCGGCGGGCACCTTGTCGGCGAGGGCCTTGTCGACCGTCGTCTTCGCGGTGGCGTCCGTCTTCGGGGCAGCGTTCTCCTTCTCGCCACAGCCGGCGATCCCTGCCATCAGGGCGACCGTGCCGAGAACCGCCAGAACCTTGCGCACGGGGTCTCCTCCCAGAGTTTGCGTGGCCCGGCGGGCGGGCCGGGCCACGTCGAGCACTAGCTCAGGCCACACCCAGGTAGGCCTCTTGCACGGACGGGTCGACGAGCAGTTCGGCACCGGTGCCGGACTTGACGATCCGCCCGGTTTCCAGGACGTACGCGCGGTGCGCCCGGGAAAGCGCCTGCTGCGCGTTCTGCTCCACCAGCAGGATCGTCGTACCCTGCTGGTTGATCTCCGTGATGATCGAGAAGATCTGCTGGATCAGGATCGGCGCGAGGCCCATCGACGGCTCGTCGAGCAGGAGCAGCGTGGGTCGGGCCATCAGTGCCCGCCCGATCGCCACCATCTGCTGCTCGCCGCCGGACATGGTGCCGCCGACCTGCTTGCGCCGTTCGGCCAGCCGGGGGAACAGCCCGAAGACCCGCTCCAGGTCCGCCTTGATCCCGGCCTTGTCCCGACGGGTGTAGCAGCCCATCTCCAGGTTCTCCAGCACCGTCATGCCCGGGAACACGCCCCGGCCCTCCGGCGACTGGCTGATCCCGCGGATCACCCGGCGGTCGGCCCGCTCCTTGGTGATGTCCTTGCCGTTGAACCGGATCGAGCCCTGCGACACCGGGCGCAGCCCGGAGATGGCCCGCATCGTGGTGGACTTGCCGGCGCCGTTCGCGCCGATCAGGGCCACGATCTCGCCCTCGCCGACCTCGACGCTGATGCCGTGCAGGGCCTGGATCCGGCCGTAGTGCAGCGACATGTTCTCGATCTCAAGCAGCATCTTCAGGCACCCCCAGGTACGCGGCGACGACCTTCGGGTTCGCCCGGACCTCCGCCGGACTGCCCTCGGCGATCTTCTTGCCGAACTCCAGCACGACGATCCGGTCCGTGACGCCCATGACGAGGCGCATGTCGTGCTCGATGAGCAGGACGGTCAGGCCCAGGTCACGGATCTTGCGGATCAGCTCCAGCAGCCGGGCCTTCTCGGTCGGGTTGAACCCGGCCGCCGGCTCGTCCAGGCAGAGCAGCTTCGGCTCGGTGGCCAGCGCCCGGGCGATCTCCAGGCGGCGCTGGTCGCCGTAGGACAGGTTCTTCGCCTGCTCGTCGGCGTGCGCGGTGATGCCGACGAAGGTCAGCAGCTCCAGCGCCTTGTCCCGCGCCGCGCGCTCCTCGGCGATGTAACGGGACACCCCGAACGTCTTCGCGGCCGCCAGCCGGACCTTCGCCCAGGCGCGCACGACCGGGTTCCCGCCCTCGGGGACCACGGGCAGCGTGTGCTCGTTGCCGCGGACCCGGCTGATCCGGAACAGCGCGCCGGGCACGCTGGTCTGGTGCCGGACGTCCGTGCCGACCAGCACGTTCTCCAGCGCGGTCATCTCGGGGAACAGCCGGATGTTCTGGAACGTCCGGGCGATGCCCATCCGGGTGATCGCGTACCGGGGCCTGCCGCTGACCCGGTCACCGTCGAAGGTGACCTGGCCCGACGTCGGCTTGTACACGCCGGTCATCACGTTGAAGCAGGTGGTCTTGCCCGCGCCGTTCGGTCCGATCAGGCCGAGGATCTCGCCCTTGCGGACCTCGAAGTTGACCTGGTCGAGGGCCACGAGGCCGCCGAACTTCAGCGTGACGTTGTCGACCCTCAGCAGGGTCTCGGTCGGGGCGTCCGTCGCCACGGAGGTGCTCGTCTGGTCGCTCACGCGGTCGCCTCCTCTGCCACGACCGGCGGCTGGGAGCTGCGGTACCGCTTGGGCAGCAGACCCTTCGGCCGGAAGGTCATGACGATGATCAGTGCCAGACCGAAGGCCAGCAGCCGGTACTCGCCGGTGTTCAGCTCGACGCCGAACAGTTCGATCCCGCGCAGCCGCTCCGGCAGGTACCACACCAGGATGGCGCCGAGCGTGACACCGGCCAGGTTGCCGGCACCGCCGACCACGACCATCGCGACGAACAGGATGGAGGTGAGCAGGTCGAAGCTGTTGGAGCCCATGAACGCCTGCTTGCCGGCGAACAGCGCGCCCGCCAGGCCGCCGAGCGCCGCGCCGATCGCGAACGCCCACAGCTTGAACTTGAACGCCTGCACGCCCATGATCTCGGCGGCGTCCTCGTCCTCGCGGATCGCGACCCACGCCCGGCCGACCCGGCTGTGCTCCAGGCGGCGCGAGGCGTACATGCAGAGGATGACGCAGGCGAGGGCGAGCCAGTACCAGCCGAGGCTCGTCGCCGACCCGAAGATGGGCAGCGTGCCCCAGGCGGGGTCGAGGAAGCCGCCGCCGCCCTCCGGCCAGGTGCCGGGCGGGTACGGGATGTTGCCGATGCCGCGCTGGCCGTTCGTGAACGCCGAGTTCTGCGCGACGAGCCGGACGATCTCACCGAAGCCCAGGGTCACGATGGCGAGGTAGTCGCCCCGGACCCGCAGCGTGGGCCAGCCGAGCAGCACCCCGGAGATCATGGTGACCGCGATGGCGATCGGGACGCAGATCAGCCACGGGTACTTGGTGGCCAGCGGCGACTGCGGGGAGCCGAACAGGGCCACCGAGTACGCGCCGACGGCGAAGAACCCGATGTAGCCGAGGTCGAGCAGGCCCGCAAGGCCGATGACGACGTTGAGGCCGACCGCGACGACGATGTACATCGCGACCGTGAACAGCACCGTGGTGAAGTCGATCTTCGTGGTACGGATGATCGGGTCGATGATCGGGATCTGGACCCGGGGCAGCACCACCAGCAGCAGGACGAACGCGAGCCCCGCCGCGAACCGCCAGCCCTTCGGGATCGCCCGCCAGCGGTCCCCCATCTTGGCCAGGAGGCCGAGCCGACGGCCGTCGGCCTTCCGCAACTTGTCGATCATGCTCGAGCCCTCCCCATCGACTCGCCCAGCAGACCCGTCGGCCGGAACATCAGGATGAGAACCAGGACGGCGAACGGGACGACGTTCATCCAGATCGTGCCGAAGATGCCGGCGCCCCAGTTCTCGGCGAGGCCGAGCAGCAGGCCGCCGATGAGCGCGCCCCGCAGGTTGCCGATGCCGCCGAGCACGGCCGCGGCGAACGCCTTGACGCCGAGCAGGAAGCCCACGTCGTACTGCGCCGAGCCGACCTTGACGATGTGCAGCAGCGCCGCGCCGCCGGCCATCAGGCCACCGATCATGAAGATCAGCATGATCACGCGGTCGCGGTTGACGCCCATCAGGGCCGCCGCGTCCGGGTTCTGGGCCACGGCGCGCACGCCCCGGCCGAGCCGGGTGCGGTTGATGAACTGCTCCAGGCCGAACATCATCACGACCGCCGCGACGACGATCATGATCTGGACGTTGTCGACCGACGCGCCGAAGAGCGAGAAGACCTCTTTCGGCTGTACCAGCGTGATCGCGCCCTTGAGCTTGCGGTCCGTCAACAGACCCACGGCCTCGAACAGCACCACCGAGGCGCCGATCGCCGTGATCAGGAAGACCAGTGAGGGCGGATTCTTCCGCCGGAGGGGCCGGTAGGCGACCCGCTCGACGAGCAACGCCGTGCCCGCTGATGTCAGTGACGCCGCGACCAGGCCCGCCACGAGAAGGGCGATCACGACTCCGGTACCCGGACGCTGGGCGTTCAGGTCGTAGCCGAGCATGTCCCAGGCGATGATCACCGCGAACGTCCCGGTCATGAAGACCTCGGAGTGCGCGAAGTTGATGAGGCGGAGAACGCCGTAGACGAGCGTGTAGCCGAGCGCGACGAGCGCGTAGATGGCGCCCTGAGTCAGCCCCCCGACCGACAGGCTCCAGAAATTGTCCAACCAGTAATCGAAATGCACAGCAGACCCCCACTGGCCCCTTGTCTTATGGACTGGCCGGGGGCACCCGTGCCCCCGGCCAGATCCGTCTTGTCGAACTGAGCGCTACTACGGCTTCGGGATCTCCTGCAGAGCGACGATCTTGCCGCCCTCGACCTTGTAGGCCCACACGGCGACGGCGGAGAGGTCGATCTCGCCCTTGTCGGTGAACTTGAAGGTCGTGGTGACGCCCTTGCCGTTGTACGCGTCGACGAACTTCTCGACGTTGGGGCGGGTGATGTTGCCGGCCTTGACGGCGGCGACGAGGATGCTCGCGGCGTCGTACGCCTCGGCGGAGTAGGTGCCCGGCTCGTTGCCGGTCGCCTTCTTGTAGTCCGCGGCGAACGAACCGGCGGCCTTGTCCGGCGGCACGCACGGGCAGGTCAGGACAGCGCCCTCAGCGGCTTCCTTGCCCGCACCCTCGATGAACTTGTCGTCCTTGACGCCGTCGCCCGAGACGAAGGTCGCCTTGACGCCCTGGCCGCGGAGCTGCTTGACGAACGGGCCGGCCTCGGCGTAGTAGCCGCCGTAGTAGACCGCGTCGGCGCCCGAGGACTTGATCTGGGTGATCAGGGCGGAGAAGTCGGTCTGACCCTTGCTCGTCGTACCGGTCGCGACCGGGGTGACGGTCTTCTTGACCTCGTCGGCCAGGCCCTTGCCGTACTCGGAGGTGTCGTCGATGACGAACACCTTCTGAGCCTTCAGGACGTCCTTGATGTAACGGCCGGCCGCCGGGCCCTGCGCCGCGTCGTTGCCCAGGGCACGGTGGAACGTCTTCCAGCCCTGGTCGGCGAGCGTCGGGTTGGTGGCCGACGGGGTGATGATCGTGACGCCGTTGTCGGAGAGCTTGCCGTTGGCGGCCTTCGACTCACCGGAGAACGCGGGGCCGACGACACCGATGATCTTGGTGTCCTGCACGATCGCGTCCGCGATACCCGGGGCGGCCTTCTCGTCACCCTGCGAGTCGTTGTTCGCGAGCTCGATCTTGCAGTTGTCCGCGGTCTTGGCGGCGTTGTACTGGTCGATCGCCAGCTTCGCCCCGTCGCGGATGTTGATGCCCAGCGCGGCGTTCGGACCGGTCAGAGCGCCGAAGAAGGCGATCTTGACACTGCAGTCCTTGCCCGCCTTGTTCGCGTCGTCGCTGCTCTTCACGCAGCCGGCGCTGGCGCCCAGGGCGAGCGCGAGTACCGCTGCGCCGCCGAACGCCCGTACAAATGTCTGCCTCAAGGCTCCGAGCCCTCCTCCGTCGGTTGGCCGGCGTGGTCCACGCAATGTGAACGGGGACACACACCAGTCCGTGCGGCGGAAAGCTACTCCGAAATCGGGGCCGAGGGAAACACCTTGCACCGAGGCACACCCAAAACGTTACGTTTTCTTTTGCTGATCTTCGGAACCGACGTTGTCCGAACCCGTCTGATCAGCGATTATGCGGTCCGAGACCTGCCGCATGGACATCCTGTGGTCCATCGCGGCGCTCTGGATCCAGCGGAAAGCCTGGGGTTCGGTCATGTTGAACTGTGCCATCAACAGCCCCTTTGCCCGTTCCACCACCTTGCGGGTCTCCAGCCGGTCCGTCAGGCTCGCGACCTCGGACTCCAGGGCGTGCAGCTCCGCGAACCGGGACAGCGCGATCTCCACGGCCGGAACCAGGTCACTCTTCTGGAAAGGCTTCACCAGGTACGCCATCGCCCCGGCCGCCCGGGCCCGCTCGACGAGGTCCCGCTGGCTGAACGCGGTCAGGATGACCACGGGGGCGATCCGCGCGCCGGCGATCTTCTCCGCCGCCGCGATGCCGTCCATGATCGGCATCTTGATGTCCATGATGACGAGATCCGGGCGCAGTTCCTCGGCTAGTCGGACCGCCGTCTCCCCGTCGCCGGCCTCTCCCACGACGTCATAACCCTCCTCCGTGAGCATCTCGGCGAGGTCGAGCCGGATCAGGGCCTCGTCCTCGGCGATCAGAACCCGGCTGGCCTGGGCTTCGCTACTCACGGTCGGGTACCTCCTGGCGGGTCACTACTGTCGGCCTCAGCGTAGTGGGTATGCTGAACCCCGCCTTGCGCCCCTGTAGACCAATCGGCAGAGTCACGGTGCTCAAACCACCGCCAGTGTGGGTTCGAATCCCACCGGGGGCACACAGAACGACGGTCGTCCCGCTCACCGGGGCGACCTTTTTTCGTTCGGCGTGTCGTCCCACCAGCCGGTCGTGTCGTCCCACGGACCACCGGAGGCGCGGTCGGGGCGCGCCTCCGGTGGTCGGGTCGGTGCCCTAGTCGGTCACTCTCCGTCGCAGGGCGAGCAGCAGACCCACGCCCGCCAGGACCATGCTGACGGCCACCCCGATCAGGAGACCGATCCTGCCGCCGGTCACGACGAGGCCGTCAGGTCCGGGTCCGGGGGTGGTCGGAACCACCACGGGGGTACCGGTCGTGGGGCCGTTGGACAACGACGGGACCGGGGTGGGGGTGGCCGTCGGGGTGGCCGTGGGCGTCGCGCTCGGGCTCGGGCTGGAACTCGGGCTCGGGCTCGGGCTCGGGCTGAGACTCGGGCTCAAGCTCGGGCTCGGGCTCGGGCTGGGGCTCGGACTGGGGCTCGGGCTCGGACTCGGACTCGGACTCGGACTCGGACTCGGACTCGGACTCGGACTCAAGCTCGGACTCGGGCTCGGACTCGGGCTGGGGCTCGGGCTCGGGCTCGGACTCGGGCTCGGACTCGGACTCGGGCTCGGACTCGGACTCGGGCTGGCGCTGGGGCTAGGGCTCAGACTCGGGCTGGGGCTCGACGTCGGGGTCGGCGTCGGGTTGCCGCACCGGGGCAGGTCCCCGTCGAACGGATAGGCGTGCAGCTCCTGCCCACCTCCCCCGGAGAGCAGGGACGCGTGGGTCAGCCCGCCCGTGGTGAAGAACCGCCCGTTCATGCCGGGCATCCGTACCGTGGTCGTGCTCGCGGGGTTACCGACGAGCACACTCCCCTGGTACTGGCCGGAGCCGTCGAACGCGATCGTGTCCGCCGAGGGCACGTTCCACAGCAGCTTCCGGCGGAACGGGGCCCAGTTCGCCTCCGAACCGCTCGTGGTCCGCACGATCAGGGTGCCGGTCTTGACGACGTTGATCAGGATCGTGGCCGCGGGCGGCATGTTCGCGAAGACCATGTCCACGGCGCTGGTGCCGTTGGCCGCGACGATGTCGGCGTCGACGTTGATCACCTGGAGCATCGCGCTGCCGTCGCCGGTGAAGGTGGCGGTCGAGAACTCGACCTTGAAGGTGCCGGTCGGCGCGACCCGGTTGGCGTCCGCGTAGCACTTCGAGGCGGTCTCGAGCTCGCCGCGCAGGTTGGCGTACGGGGCGACGGCGTTGGCGTCCTTCACCGAGGTGTCGGTGATCATGCCGGTGCCGGTCAGGCTGCCCGCGTACCTGACCACGCCACCGTCGGCCGCCAGCGTCTGGTTCGCCGCGACGGACACGTTGCCGCCGACGGTGAGGTAGTCCGTGTTCGGCGAGGGCGGGACCCGCGAACCCGCGCCCACGACCCCGACGTTGTAGATCAGGCCGCTGGTCGTGTCCTTGTTCATGTCGAAGTTGCCGAGCACCACGATCTTGCCCTCGGACTCGGCCACCTTCTCCCGGACCAGGTAGTCGCCGCCGACGAAGGTGTTGACCCCGTCGTCGTACCCGTCGATGGGTCCGCTGTTGGGGTCGGCCCAGCTTGCCGAACAGTCGCCCGGCACGCAGGGCCCCAGGCCGCCCGGCAGCGGGTCGGCGAAGCCCGGCAGTCCCACCGCCAACGAGAACGCCGTCGCCGCCGTGAGCCCGACGGCGATGGCCGCCGCCGCCATTCTGGTTGTGCGGTCTACCCTCACGACGCCCCCCGAGGCCGATGGGTCAAAGCGCCCCAAGGGTATCTATTACCTTTTATTTGGCAATCGCGACACGCGAGGGAAAATCAGCCCACAGAATGAGGAAGAGCCGGGCGGCCACCACGGGCCGCGCGGCCCTCGTCCGTGCGGCGCACGGCCCCTTCCCACGCGGCGCGGAGCCCCCGTCCACCGCCGGCGACGGGGGGCGAAACGGGCCGACCATCATGGAACGCCGGCCCCGCGCACCGGCCCCCGTGAGCCGGATCTCCCGCCGTTCACCGGCGCGACGTCCGTCGATCAGGCGAAGTACGATCCCCGGATGCTGAATTCGGGGATTGTAAGAGACATTCGGCGAGTCCTTCGTCCGGAAGAATGTCTTTTCCTGTTCTTTGGTGTGGTGCTCATCGTCCTCATGGTCTACACCGGCGAGGGCTACGCCACACTGCTCGGTCTGGTCAGCGACATCCGGTTCCCCGCGATCGTCGCCGGCATGTGCGCCCTGGTCTACGCCCGGGCCTACTGGCGGGCCCGCCTCGACACGGTGCACCCCGCGCTCCTCAACCCCCGGGCACTCGGCGGGCCCGGCCCGTGGCCGGCGAGCCACCGGTACCGGGCCAACGCCGGTTGGCGCACCCTCGGCCGCACGCTCCGCGAGTTCAGCCCGTTGTTCGCGTGCATGGCGATCTACGAGGCGCTGCACGACCTGACGCCGGTCCTGCGCCCCGACGTCGTCGACCGGCACCTGGTCGCCATCGACCACGCCGTGTTCGGTACGGACGTCAGCCGGTGGCTCAACGACCACATCGGCTCGCCCATGATGACCTCGATCATGACGTACTGCTACGTGAGCTACGCGTTCGCGCCGCCGATCTACGCCGGGCTGCAGTACCTGCGGGGGCGGATGGACGCGTTCCGGGACTTCTCGCTGGCCATCGCGATCACCGCCTTCATCGGGTACTGCGGCTACCTGCTCGTCCCCGCCGTCGGCCCGTACATCTTCCAGGCGCACCTGTACCCCGACCCGCTGACCGACTGGGGGCACGGCGGGCTGCTGGACACCCTGAACAAGATGAAGGGCAGCGCCCGCGACGCGTTCCCCAGCCTGCACACCGCGATGACCACGGTCGTGCTCGGCCTGATGTGGCGGGACGCGCGCCGGCTGTTCTGGACGTACCTGCCGGTCGCGCTCGGCCTGTACGTCTCGACCATGTACCTGCGGGTGCACTACGCCGTGGACGTCGCCGCCGGGTTCGCGACCGCCGCGCTGGCCCTGTTCCTCACCAGCCGGATCAACACCTGGTGGCACAACCGGAAGCCGGCGGTCCCGGAGCCGGACGCCGTGCCCGTCGCGGCGGGTATCCCCCGGCAGCGGGCGGGGTCCGCGCGGGAGAAGACCCCGGTCTGACGCCGCGGGCCGGGTCCCCTCGGGAGGGGGGCCCGGCCTCGCAGCACGTCGGCGCCGCGATCCGCGGGGCGCGCCGGGCCCGCCCCACGCTGACGCCGGTGACGTCCGGCCGGGCGCGCCGCGTACCCGGAAAGGGTTCTGGGGTCTACGACCAGGCGGCCGGGTCGGCGGCCAGCGCCGTGATCCGCTCCGGGAGCTTGCCGGTCGCCACGTCCGCGACGGTGACCTCCTCGAGGATCTGCCGCTCGGCCGCCCGGAGCGCGATCCAGACCTCCTGGAGCGCCCGGGCGGTGCCCGTGTACCCGAGGTCCTCGGGCCGGTGGCCGCGCACGTTCGACAGCGGGCCGTCGATCACCCGGATCACCTCGGCGAGGTGGATCTCGGCGGCGGGGCGGGCCAGCCAGTAGCCGCCCTCGGGGCCGCGCTGGGCGTTGACGATCCCGCCCCGGCGCAGCTGGACCAGGATGCTTTCGAGGAATTTGGGCGGAATGTCCTGGGCGCGGGCGAGCTTTTCCGCCGTCACCAGCTTCTCACCGGACGCGGCGAGCTCGGCGCAGGCGCGCAGGGCGTAGTCAACCCGGGCGGAGAGTCTCATGATCGGAGGGTACGGCCTCCGTCAGCCGACGCGCCGGAGGAGTCCCTCCTGTACGGCGCTCGCCACATGCCGGCCGTCCCGGGTGAACATCCGCCCGTTGGCCAGGCCCCGGCCCCCGGAGGCCGACGGGCTCCAGCAGTCGTACAGGAACCACTCGTCCGCGCGGAACGACCGGTGGAACCACAGCGCGTGGTCCAGGCTAGCCCCGATCACCCCGCCCGGGCCCCACACCTCACCGTGCGTGGACAGCACCGAGTCCAGCAGGGTCAGGTCCGAGGCGTAGGTCAACAGGCACGCGTGCAGCAGCGGATCGTCGGGCAGCTTGCCGTCGAACCGCATCCAGACCCGCTGCCGGGGCTCCGTCGGCCGGTCACCGCTGCGGGTCCAGCCGGACTCGCCCACGTACCGCACGTCCAGCGGCCGGGGCACGCCCGCCCAGATCTGGGCCCGCTCCGGGTACTTCTCCAGCTGCTCCAGCATCGTCGGCAGCTCGTCCGGCCCCGGGACCAGCCCGATCGGGGAGTCGCTCTGGTGGTCCATCGGGTCCCGGCCGCCCTCGTCGCGGTGGAACGAGGCCGACATGAAGAAGATGGGCTTGCCGTGCTGGATCGCGGTCACCCGGCGCACCGAGAAGGAGCGGCCGTCGCGGATGTTCTCCACCGAGTACACGATGGGGATGGTCGTGTCGCCGGGCCGGACGAAGTAGCCGTGCAGGGAGTGCACCCTGCGGTCCGGCTCCATGGTGCGACCCGCCGCGACGAGGGCCTGGCCGGCGACCTGGCCGCCGTAGACCCGCTGCGGGCCGACCGGCGGGCTGATCCCCCGGAACATGTTGACCTCGACCCGCTCCAGGTCCAGGACCTCCAGCAGGGCGTCGAGCGCCTCTTGACCGACCATTGCCACAGCGTCATCCCACTTCGTTCGATGCCGCGAGGCGGCGGATCCACGGTGCCGCGTCGCTGCGGCCACGCCCCCGCCGGGCGGCGGACCACGGTGCCGCGTGGCGGTGACCACGGCCCCCACCAGGTGGCGGACCACGCTGCCACCGACGGCCCACGGTCGCCGGGGCTGGCGGGCCCGGTGACCACGGTGCCGCCGGGCGGCGGACCACGATGCTGCCACGCCGCGGCACCCGGTGTCACGCCGCGACCGCGACGGACCCCGGTGCCGCGACGGCGGCGGAGCTACCTACCGATTCTCCGTCAGGTCACCCAGGCGGTGCAGGCGGATCGTGTTCGTGGAACCGGGCGTGCCGGGGGGCGAGCCGGCGACGATGATCACCGAGTCGCCGAGCGTGGCCACCCCGAGGCCGAGGAGCGCCGAGTCGACCTGCCGGAACATCTCGTCCGTGTGCTGCACGAACGGCACCAGGAACGTCTCCACGCCCCAGGACAGCGCCAGCTGGCAGCGCACCGAGGGCTCCGGGGTGAACGCCAGCAGGGGCAGCTCGCAGTGCAGCCGGGCCAGCCGCCGGACCGTGTCGCCGGTCTGGCTGAACGCGACGAGCGCCTGCGCGTCGACCGCGTTGGCGATCTGGAACGCGGCGGCCGTGATCGCGCCGCCCGGGGTCTTCGGGGCGTGCCGGAGCTTCGGGGCCTTGAGCTCGCCGGCCTCGGTGGTCTCGATGATCCGGGCCATCGTGGAGACGGTCAGGATCGGGTACTTGCCGACCGAGGTCTCCCCCGACAGCATCACCGCGTCCGCGCCGTCGAGCACCGCGTTGGCGACGTCGGACGCCTCGGCGCGGGTCGGGCGGGAGTTCTCGATCATGGAGTCGAGCATCTGGGTGGCGACGATGACCGGCTTGGCGTCCTCGCGGCACATCTGCACGGCGCGCTTCTGGACCAGCGGCACCTGCTCCAGCGGCAGCTCCACGCCCAGGTCGCCCCGGGCCACCATGATGCCGTCGAACGCGTCCACGATCGCGTCGAGCCGCTCGACGGCCTCCGGCTTCTCGATCTTGGCGAGGACGGGCACCCGGCCGCCGGCCTCGTCCATGATCTCGTGCACGAGCTTGATGTCGTCCGGCGAGCGCACGAACGACAGCGCGACCATGTCGACCTTGAGGCCGAGCGCGAACCGCAGGTCGGCCGCGTCCTTCTCGCTCAGCGCGGGCACGGACACCGCGACGTTGGGCAGCGAGATGCCCTTGTTGTCGGACACCGTGCCGCCCTCGATGACCAGGGCCTCGATGTCGGTGCCGCCCTCGACGCCGAGGACCTCCAGCGCGAGCCGGCCGTCGTCGATCAGGAGCCGGTCGCCGGCCTTCACCTCGGCGGGCAGCTTCTTGTACGTGCAGCTCACCCGCTCGGCCGTCCCCAGGACGTCGTCGCTGGTGATCACGATCCGGTCGCCGTTGCGCCACTCGACGGGGCCGGCGGCGAACTTGCCGAGCCGGATCTTCGGGCCCTGCAGGTCGGCGAGCACCCCGACCGCGCGCCCGGTGGCGTCGGCGGCCTCGCGGACCAGGTGGTACACCCGTTCGTGGTCCGCGTGCGTGCCGTGGCTGAAGTTCAGGCGGGCGACATCCATTCCGGCCTCGACGAGGTCGCGGATGCGCTCGGGGGTGGAGGTAGCAGGGCCGAGAGTGCAGACGATTTTCGCGCGACGAGTCACCCTTCGAGCCTAGTCGGGGTGTTAGCCCAGCGTGACGCCGGTCTCGGTCGTCCCACGATGAGAACCATGACGTCCGTGGCGAAACCCCGCACAAGCATTTAATTCGAACCCGTCGATGGGTACCGGGCGGGCCGGTCGGGAAACCGAAGTGAGCGGATTTCGGATCCGACCTGCGGCGGTCCCGGCCAGGCGGCATGCTCA
Source organism: Longispora urticae (assembly GCF_053902585.1). Classification (NCBI taxonomy): domain Bacteria; kingdom Bacillati; phylum Actinomycetota; class Actinomycetes; order Micromonosporales; family Micromonosporaceae; genus Longispora; species Longispora urticae. The sequence continues at coordinate 115,250 of NZ_JAQZSH010000007.1, read as the reverse complement.
GGAGACGGGGAGGACCAGCCGAGGAGGGACCATGAGCAGCGCGCGGGACATCATGCACGCCGGGGTGGAATGCGTACCGGAGATGGAGACCCTGGACCGTGCGGCCCAGATGATGCGGGACCGCCAGGTCGGCTCGCTGCCCATCTGCGGGGCCGACAACAAGTTGAAGGGCATCATCACCGACCGCGACATCGTGGTGAAGTGCGTGGCGCACGGACTCGACCCGTCGAAGGTCACGGCCGCCGAACTGGCCCAGGGCCGGATCTTCTGGGTGGACGCGGGCGCCGACGAGGACGAGGTCATCCAGATGATGCAGGACCACCACATCCGCCGGCTGCCCGTGATGGACAGCGACATGATGCTGGTCGGCATGATCAGCGAGGCGGACCTGGCCACGCACGTGTCGGAGGAGAAGCTCGCCCGGTACTGCAACGCGGTGTACTCGGCCCCGCCGAGCATGTAGCACCCCCGGCCCCTGGTAGCGACACTTTGCGAAAAGGTGTCGCTACCAGGCCCTGTCCGGGTCGGTCGCGGCGCGTGGACCCGCGCCGCGCCGGGGCCGCGTGACTACACCGACAGTGCCACCGAGGACGGGCTGACCGGCGCGGGCAGCGCCCCCGGCGCCCCCAGGTAGCCGTGGATCGCGGAGGCCGCCGCGCGCCCCTCGGCGATGGCCCACACGATGAGCGAGGCGCCGCGGTGCGCGTCCCCGGCCACGAACACGCCGTCGACCGCCGTCTGCCAGTCGTCCCCGGCCGGGATCCGACCGCCCTGGGCGAGACCGAGCGGCGAGTCGGTGCCGGCGAAGCCGATCGCGAGGAGTACCAGGTCGGCGGGCAGCACCCGGGTGGTACCGGGCACCGGGGTCGCGACCCGGTCCACGACGGTCACCTCGTCGATCCGCACGCCGGTGACCCGGCCGTCCGCGCCCTCGAACTCGGAGACGGCCACGCCGAACGCGCGCTCGCCGCCCTCCTCGTGCGCGGCGTAGTCCCGCAGCAGCCAGGGCCAGGTCGGCCACGGGTCGCGCTCGCCGTCGCGGCTGGTGGGCGGCACGGGGTACCGGTCGAGCTGGGTCACGGAGGCCGCGCCCTGCCGGTGGGCGACGCCCAGGCAGTCGGCGGCCGTGTCCCCGCCGCCGATGATGACGACGTGCTTGCCGGCGGCGTCGATGGCCGGCTGCTCGCCGAACGCGATCCACCGGTTGGCCTCGACCAGGTGCTCCATGGCCTGGTGCACGCCGGAGAGCTGCCGGCCGGCGGTGTCGACCTCGCGGCCGGCGAGGGCCCCGACGGCGAGCAGCACGGCGTCGAACTCGGCGCGCAGGGCCGCCACGTCCGTGACCTCCACACCGCAGGAGAACACGACGCCCTCGGCACGGAGCTGGTCGAGCCGGGCCTCCAGCACCGTCTTCTCCAGCTTGAAGTCCGGGATGCCGTAGCGGAGCAGACCACCCGGGGCGTCGTCGCGCTCGAAGACGGTCACCGCGTGCCCGGCCCGGACGAGCTGCTGCGCGGCGGCGAGCCCGGCCGGCCCGGAGCCGACGACGGCGACGCGGGACCCGGTGGCCGGGGCGACGACGCCGGGGGCCAGGGACGCCCGGTCCCCGATCGCCTGCTCGATCTGCTTGATCGTGACCGCGTCGGACGCGATGCCGAGCACGCACGCGGCCTCGCACGGGGCGGGGCACAGCCGGCCGGTGAACTCCGGGAAGTTGTTCGTGGCGTAGAGCTGCTCGGCGGCGGCGTCGTACCGGCCGGTGCGGACCAGGTCGTTCCAGTCCGGGATCCGGTTGCCGAGCGGGCAGCCGTCGTGGCAGAACGGGATGCCGCAGTCCATGCACCGCGACGCCTGGGCCTCGAGCAGCTCGTCGGACGCCGGGAGGTAGACCTCGCGCCAGTCGGAGATCCGGACCGGCACCGGCCGGCGCGGGGCCGTCTGGCGGCCGTGGTTGAGGAAACCCTTCGGATCAGGCATGGACGACCTGCCTTTCGGAAACCACGGCCAGCGCCGCCTTGTACTCCCGGGACATCACCTGGGTGAACCGCGCCGGGTCCCACTCGGACAGCAGGAGCGCCGCCGTCGTGGAGCCGGTCAGTTCGAGGTGCTGGGCGACGATGCCCTTCAGAGCGGCCGGATCCGCGACCGGCTCCAGGTCGACCAGCTCGCGGTTGACCATGAGCGGGTCGAGGTCGAGCACGTACGCGACGCCGCCGGACATGCCGGCCGCGAAGTTGCGCCCGGTGGGGCCGAGGACGACGACGGTGCCGCCGGTCATGTACTCGCAGCCGTGGTCCCCCACGCCCTCCACGACGCCGAGCGCCCCGGAGTTGCGGACCGCGAACCGCTCGCCGACCTGGCCGCTGGCGTGGAAGGCGCCGGACGTGGCGCCGTACAGGATGGTGTTGCCCGCGATGACCTGCGCGGACGCGGCGAACCGGGCGGAGACGAACGGCCGGAGCACGATCCGCCCGCCGGACAGCCCCTTGGCGACGTAGTCGTTGGCGTCCCCGTACAGCCGCAGGGTGACGCCGCGCGGCAGGAACGCGCCGAACGACTGGCCGGCGGTCCCCCGCAGGGTCACGTCGATCGTGCCGTCGGGCAGGCCCGCGCCGCCGGCGTGCCGGGTGACGGCGGAACCGAGCAGCGTGCCCACCGACCGGTCGGTGTTGTGCACGTCGACGGTGGCCCGCAGCGGCCGGCCGGGGGTCCACCGGGACACCAGGTCCAGGTCGATCTTCGACAGGTCGTGGCTCTGGGTGGTGGTGCGGCGGCGCGCGGAGTCCACGTCCGGCATGTGCAGCACCGGCGCGAGGTCGAGGTCGCCGGAGGTCTGCCGGAGCAGTTCCACCCGCCCGACGGCCTCGTCGATCGACCGGAGCCCGAGGGCCGCGAGGTAGCCCCGGACCTCCTCGGCGAGGAACAGGAAGAAGTTCTCCACGAACTCGGGCTTCCCGGTGTAGCGCTCCCGCAGCACCGGGTCCTGGGTGGCGATGCCCACCGGGCAGGTGTCCAGGTGGCAGACCCGCATCATGACGCAGCCCTGCACGATCAGCGGGGCGGTGGCGAAGCCGAACTCCTCGGCCCCGAGCAGCGCGGCCACGATCACGTCCCGGCCGGTCTTGAGCTGGCCGTCGACCTGCACCGTGACCCGCTCGCGCAGGCCGTTGAGCAGCAGGGTCTGCTGGGCCTCGGCGAGCCCGAGCTCCCAGGGCGCGCCCGCGTGCTTCAGGGAGTTCATCGGCGAGGCGCCGGTACCCCCGTCGTGGCCGGAGATCAGGATGACGTCGGCCTTGGTCTTGGCCACGCCGGCCGCGACCGTGCCCACGCCGACCTCGGACACCAGTTTGACGTGGATCCGGGCCGCGTCGTTGGCGTTCTTCAGGTCGTGGATGAGCTGGGCGAGGTCCTCGATGGAGTAGATGTCGTGGTGCGGCGGCGGCGAGATCAGCCCGACGCCGGCCGTGGAGTGCCGGGTCCGCGCGATCCAGGGCCAGACCTTGTTGCCGGGCAGCTGGCCGCCCTCGCCGGGCTTGGCGCCCTGGGCCATCTTGATCTGGATGTCGTCGGCGTTCACCAGGTACTCGCTGGTCACGCCGAACCGGCCCGACGCGACCTGCTTGACGGCACTCCGTCGCTCGGGGTCGTAGAGGCGCGAAGGGTCCTCGCCGCCCTCGCCGGTGTTGGACTTGCCGCCGAGGCGGTTCATCGCGATCGCCAGGTCGGTGTGCGCCTCGGCGCTGATCGAGCCGTAGGACATCGCGCCGGTGTTGAACCGCTTCACGATCTCCGACGCGGGCTCGACCTCGTCCAGCGGCACCGGCTCCGTGTCGGTGAAGCCCAACAGGCCGCGCAACGACCCGCTGTCGGCGGTCAGACCGTCGACCTTCGACGTGTACTTGCGGAACACGTCGAACTGCTTCGACCGCGTCGCGTGCTGGAGCAGGAACACGGTCTCCGGGTTGAACAGGTGCACCTCGCCGTCGCGCCGGTACTGGTACTCCCCGCCGGTGCCCAGTTCCGTCGCGCCCCCGTGGGCGGCCGCGTGCCGGCGGGCGACCGCGTCGGCCACCCCGTCCAGCCCGATGCCGCCGAGCCGGGCGGTGGTGCCCGCGAAGTAGCGCCCGACCAGCTCGGTGGACAGGCCGATGGCCTCGAAGACCTGCGCGCCGCAGTACGAGCTGACGGTGGAGATGCCCATCTTGCTCATCACCTTGAGCACGCCCTTGCCGAGCGCCTTGACCACGTTGCGGGTGGCCTTCGCCGGCTCCAGGTCGAGCCCACCGGTGCTGATCAGGTCCTCGACGGACTCCAGGGCGAGGTACGGGTTGACCGCCGCCGCCCCGTACCCGATGAGCAGGGCGACGTGGTGCACGGCCCGGCAGTCGCCCGACTCGACGACCAGCGACGCCCGGGTGCGGGTCTGCTCGCGGACCAGGTGCTGGTGGACCGCCGCCGTGAGCAGCAGCGACGGGATCGGCGCCAGGTCGGCGGTGGAGTCGCGGTCGGACAGCACCAGGATCCGGACGCCGTCCTCGATCGCCTCGGACACGTGCCGGCAGATCTCGGTGATCCGGGCCTTGAGGCCGGCCGCGCCGTCGGCGACCCGGTACAGCCCGGAGACCCGCACGGCCTGGAAGCCGGGCAGGTTGCCGTCCTCGTCGATCGACAGGATCTTGGCCAGCTCGTCGTTGTCGATCACCGGGTAGGGCAGGGTGATCTGGCGGCAGCTCGCCGGCCCCGGGTCGAGCAGGTTGTGCTCGGGCCCGATGGTGGTCGCGACGCTGGTGACCAGCTCCTCGCGGATCGCGTCCAGCGGCGGGTTCGTGACCTGCGCGAACAGCTGGCTGAAGTAGTCGTACAGCAGCCGGGGGCGCTTGCTCAGCGCGGCGATCGGCGTGTCGGTACCCATCGAACCGAGGGGTTCCGCGCCGGAGGAGGCCATCGGGCCCAGCAGGAGGCGCAGCTCCTCGGCCGTGTAGCCGAACGTCTGCTGCCGGCGGAGCACCGAGGCGTGGGTGTAGACGATGTGCTCGCGCTCCGGCAGGGTCTCCAGGTGCATCAGCCCGGCGTGCAGCCAGTCCGTGTACGGCTCGGCGGCGGCCAGTTCGGCCTTCACCTCGTCGTCGGAGACGATCGTGTGCGCCGCGGTGTCGACCAGGAACATCCGGCCCGGCTGGAGCCGGCCCTTGGCGATCACGGTCGCCGGGTCCAGGTCCACGACCCCGGCCTCGCTGGCCAGGATGACCAGGTCGTCGGACGTGCGCCACCAGCGCGCGGGCCGCAGCCCGTTGCGGTCCAGCACGGCCCCGATCCGGGTGCCGTCGGTGAACGCGACGCAGGCCGGCCCGTCCCAGGGCTCCATCAGCGAGCCGTGGAACTGGTAGAAGGCCCGCTTCGCGGGGTCCATGTCCGGGTCGTTCTCCCAGGCCTCGGGCACCATCATCAGCACCGCGTGCGGCAGGCTCCGCCCGGACAGGTGCAGCAGTTCGAGGACCTCGTCGAACGTGGCCGAGTCGCTGGCGCCGGGGGTGGCGATCGGGAACAGCCGCCGGATCCGGCCGGGCAGCACGGTGCTGTCCAGCAGGGCCTCGCGGGCGGCCATCCAGTTCCGGTTGCCCTTGATCGTGTTGATCTCCCCGTTGTGCGCGACGAGCCGGTACGGGTGCGCCAGCGGCCACGACGGGAACGTGTTGGTGGAGAACCGGCTGTGCACCAGCGCCAGCGCGCTGACGATCCGGGGGTCGGTCAGCTCGGTGAAGAACGTGCCCAGCTGGGCCGGGGTGAGCATGCCCTTGTAGACGACCGTGCGGGTCGACAGCGACGGGAAGTACAGGGGGGCGCCGCGTTCGCGGGACTCGCGCTCGGCCTGCTTGCGGACGCAGTACACGACGCGTTCGAGGTCCATGCCGCTCTTGCCCTCGTCCGAGGCGAGGAAGACCTGCCGGATGAGGGGCATCGCGTCCACGGCGTCCTGGCCGAGGCCCGTCTCGTCGGTCGGGACGTCGCGCCAGCCCAGGATGTGGGCGTGCTCGGCGATCGCGAACTTCTCCAGGACCCGGGTGTCGTCGGTCTCCATGAACACGAGACCGGTGGCGTAGTGGCCGGGCGGCGGGAGGTCGAAGTCGACCGTGGCCCGGTAGTACGCGTCCGGGATCTGGATCATGATGCCCGCGCCGTCGCCGGTCCCCGGATCCGCGCCCTGCGCGCCCCGGTGCTCCATGCGAACCAGGGCGGAGAGCCCCTTGCGTACCACATCGTGGGACGCGCCACGAAGGTCCGCCACGAAGGCGACGCCACAGGCATCGTGTTCGTTGGCGGGATCGTAAAGGCCCTGGAGTGCGGGGATGCGGGAACCAGGCATCGAGCCTCCTGACGCGGTCGCATGGTGGCGGGACAGCGTCGGCCCGGTAGGTGGAACTGAGTGTACGCGACCGGAGGTGTCTAGCAGTACACCCGTCTTGTGATCAAAGTAACGAGCGGATGAATTGGCACATTCAGAATAGTCGCGACAACAGCTCGGCTCCCAGATACGCCACCGGAACACCCGCCAGCAGGCCCGCGAGGAAGAAGGCCCAGCCCGCCCGCGACACCCGGTCACGGGACGTGCGGATCCAGTGGTCGACCTGGGAGACGACGAGCAGCAGGGCCGCCGAGAAGACGACCAGCACGAACACCCCGACCGCGAACCGGCCCCACCACGGCAGGTCGTCGGGGAGCAGCCGGGCGAGCATCCAGGCGAGGACCGCGGCGGGCACGTAGAACACGAGGGCCGCGCCACAGCCGGAGGTGCGGACGCCGAGGTTCGCGCCGGCGGGCAACATGGCAGTAGCGTACCGCCGGGAATCACTGTGTGTAATGTCGGAAATCCGTCGCGGCGGGAGGTTTAGACCGCCCGGCCGTCCCCAGTGGAGAGTGTCCGACGGGTACGGCGGGCGGCGCGCGCTCAGCAGAGCATGCCGCCGCAGCGTGCGCGCAGGATCGCGACCGAGTACCGGGTCGCGCTCTGCCCGCCCTGGCTGTAGGTGACCGCCGCGTGGATCTCGCTGTCGAACGCCCCGCCCGGCACGGACACCGCGCAGGTCGCCGAGGACGAGGTGCAGCCGGTGATCACGGACGTGTACGGCCCGCTGACGTTCCACGAGTAGGTGTAGGCGCCGGAGAGGTTCTGCACCTGGAAGGCCACGTTGTAGGTGGTCGCGGCCATGCTGTCGTGACAGCCCGCGGACCAGGTGAAGATCGTGCCCGGCGCGATGCGGCAGCCGAACGTCTCGTCGCCGAACGCGGCGGCGGCGGGTGAGGTGGAACCCAGGGTGAGGGCGGGGCCGCGACCAGTGTCGCGGCGAGGCTGACCAGCACGGAACGCAGGCGAGACTTCATGGGAATCTCCGCTCTGGGGGGTTATGTCGGGCGAGCCTAGCAACGCCGGGGGCCAACATTCAAGAGGTCTTGAACGTTGATCACCCATCGAAGATGGAAAATGCACGACGGGGCGCCGGGTGTGCCGGATGCCCGCCGGGCGGGCAGCGAGAAGCCCCGCACACCGTGGGGCGCGCGGGGCTTCTCGTACCCGTCGAAGGTGCTATCGCAGGAAGGGTTTGCGTTTGCGGGTCTGCCACAGGTACGCCGGGTTGTTGCGGAAGTAGCGCCGCCACAGCCGCTTCGGCTCCTTGGTCAGCCGGAACGCCCACTCCAGGCCGCGCTTCTGGATCCAGGCCGGGGCCTGGGGCACGAGCCCCGCGTGGAAGTCGAACGCCGCGCCCACCCCGAACAGCGCTGGCGCGTCCAGCCGGCCGACGTGCGCCGCCATCCACCGCTCCTGCTTCGGCGTCGACAGCCCCACCCAGACCAGCTCGGCCCCCGAGGAGTTGATCTCGCGGACGATCGCGTCGTCCTCCTCGGGCGTCAGCGGCCGGAACGGCGGGGAGTGCATCCCGACGATCTTCAGGCCGGGGAACCGCTCCGTGAGCTTCGCGGCGAGCAGCTCGGGCACGCCGTCGTTGCCGCCGTAGAGGTAGGAGCCCCAGCCCCGTTCGGCCGCGCGGGCCAGGACGGTGAGCATCAGGTCCGGGCCGTAGACCCGGGTCATCCAGTCCGCGCCGGCCTGGTGGCCCGCCCAGACCATCGGCATGCCGTCGGGCGTGGTCAGGCCCGACTCGTTGTGGATCCGCAGCAGGTCGGGATCGCGCTGCGACTCCATCACGCCGTGCACGCCGGTGACGCACACGTAGTGCCGCTCGCGCTGGTCGACCCAGCGGGTGACCTCCCCGACGGCCATGTCCATGTTGACCGCGGACACGCCGACGCCGAGGACGTCGACCCGCTGGATCGGCGGGGCCTCCCCCGCCGACCGGGGATGCAACCCTGACATCAGTTGGTGTACGCCAGACCCGCGGCCCGGGCCTTGGCCTGCTCCAGGATCCACGCGTACGTCTGGGCGATGCCGTCGCGCAGCCGCGTCGAGGGCTCCCAGCCGAACTCCTTGAGGATCAGCGTGTTGTCGCTGTTGCGGCCACGGACGCCGAGCGCGCCGGGCACGTGCTTGTAGCTCAGCTCGACGCCGGCGATGTCGGCGACCAGGGCGTAGAGCTCGTTGATCGTGACGACCTCGGAGGAGCCCACGTTGATCGGCTCGTCGAAGTGGCCCCGGGTGACCCGGAGGATGCCGTCGACGCAGTCGTCCACGTACGTGAACGAGCGGGTCTGCAGGCCGTCGCCCCAGATCTCGATCTCGTGGTTGCCGGTCAGCACGGCGTTGGCGACCTTGCGGCACGCGGCGGCGGGGGCCTTCTCGCGGCCGCCGTCCCAGGTGCCGTTCGGGCCGTAGATGTTGTGGAAGCGGGCGATCCGGGTCGCCATGCCGTAGTCCTCGCGGAAGTGCCGGGCGAGGCGCTCGGAGAACAGCTTCTCCCAGCCGTAGCCGTCCTCGGGCATGGCCGGGTACGCGTCCTCCTCCTTCAGCGCGACGATGTCGGCGTCGGTCTGCTTGTCGGCCGCGTAGACGCAGGCCGAGGAGGAGTAGAAGAACCGGTCGACACCGGCCTCCTTGGCGGCCATCAGCACGTGGGTGCTGGTGAGCACCGACAGCATGCAGGCGGCCTTGTTGTTCTCGATGAAGCCCATGCCGCCCATGTCGGCCGCCAGGTTGAACACCTCGCCGGCCCCGCCGTCGACCACGGCGCGCGCGTCCTGCAACAGGGAGACGTCGGCGACGACCTCCTCGGCGGTGTCGAACCTCTGGTACCACTCGTTGAGGGGTTTGATGTCCACCGCTCGGACGGTCTTGCCCTCCGCGAGGAGTGCCCTGGTGAGGTGTCCGCCGATGAACCCGCCGGCCCCGGTGACTACCGCGTCGATCTTCGCCATGCTTGAGGGTCTCCCATTCTTTTCCGCTCGACCCAGGATACTCGCGTTACTTCTGTTCTGTTTTATCCACGTTTGTCGCCGTCTCGGACCCGGCGTCGGTGGGCTTCGTCGCCTCGGGTTCGGCGTCGTCCCCGTCGATTCCGGGGGCCTCCGCGTCGGGCTCGGAAGCCTCGGGCTCCGCAGCCTCGACGTCGGACCCGGCGGCCTCGGGCCCGGAAGCCTCGGGCCCGGAAGTCTCGGGGTCGGAGGTCTCCGGGTCGGGCGCCTCGGGGTCCGGGTCGTCGGACCCGTCGTCGTCGCCGTCGGAGTCCACCTTCGCCGCCGTGCCGGGTTCCGGCTCCCAGTCGAGGGGTACGGGGCGCATCTCGTCGCCGATCGTGACCAGCTTCTCCTGGGGCATGCCGCGCTTCATCACGAAGTACGCCAGCGCGCCGAGGAACACCGCGATCGACACCCACACGTTGATCCGGACGCCCAGGAACTCGTTCGCCGTGTCGGTGCGCATCGCCTCGATCCAGGACCGGCCGGCGGTGTAGCCCATCACGTACAGCGCGAAGGCCCGGCCCCAGCCGAGCTTGAAGCGCCGCTCCGCCCAGATCACCAGGCCCGCGACCCCGACGTTCCACACGGCCTCGTAGAGGAACGTGGGGTGGTACAGGCCGTCCTTGAGCAGCGGCTGGTTGTCCGGGCCGGTGAGCGCGCGGCCGGTCGTCGAGTCCCACTCGTGCACCTGGAGACCCCAGGGCAGGGTGGTCGGACCGCCGAACAGCTCGTTGTTCACCCAGTTGCCGAACCGGCCGATCGCCTGCGCGACGGGCAGCCCGGGGGCGAGCGCGTCGGCCACCATCCGCAACGGCAGGCCCATCCTGCGGCACGCGATCCACGCGCCCAGGGCGCCGCCCGCGACACCGCCCCAGATGCCGAGGCCGCCCTCCCAGATGTAGAGGGCCTTGATCGGGTCACCGGCCGCGCCGAAGTACGCCTGCGGGGAGGTGATCACGTGGTAGAGCCGGGCGCCGACGATGCCGAACGGCACCGCCCACACCGCGACGTCGAGCACCGCGTACTTCGGCGCGCCCCGTCGGCGCATCCGTACCTCGGTGATCCAGCAGGCCACGACAATGCCGAGCACGATGCAGAGCGCGTAGCCCCGGATCGGCAGCGGACCGAGGTGCCACACGCCCACGGAGGGGCTGGGGATCGATGCCAAATTCACCCGCGCACCTTACCCCGCACTCCCCCCGCTGGCGAGATCAGCGTGCCGGCCGTGGCGTCGCCGGATGGTTGCCGGCGTTCACCAGTTCCTTCACCGCGTCCTTCGGGCTCTTCTGGGTCACCAGGCCCTCGCCGACCAGCACCGCGTCCGCGCCCGCCGAGGCGTACCGGATGAGGTCGTGCGGACCCCGTACCCCGGACTCGGCGATCTTGACGACGTTGTTGGGCAGCCCCGGCGCGATCCGCTCGAACGTCGACCTGTCGACCTCCAGGGTCTTCAGGTTGCGCGCGTTCACGCCGATCAGCCGGGCACCGGCCTCCAGGGCGATGTCGGCCTCGTCCTCGTCGTGCACCTCGACCAGAGCGGCCATGCCGAGGGACTCGATCCGTTCGAGGAGTCCGACGAGCACGTTCTTCTCCAGCGCGGCCACGATCAGGAGCACCATGTCCGCGCCGTAGGCCCGGGCCTCGTGCACCTGGTAGCTCGACACCACGAAGTCCTTGCGCAGCACCGGCACGTTCACCGCCACACGGACCGCCGCGAGGTCGTCGAGGCTGCCGCCGAACCAGCGGCCCTCGGTGAGGACGCTGATCACCCGCGCCCCGCCGTCCGCGTACTGCGCGGCCAGGTCCGCCGGGTCGGGGATGTCCGCGAGGGCACCCTTCGACGGCGAGGAACGCTTCACCTCGGCGATCACCCCGACCCCCGGGGCACGGAGTGCCGCATAGGCGTCGAGCGCCGGCCGAGCGGCTGCTGCGCGCTCCTTGACCAGCTCTAACGGAACCTGCTGTTGGCGGGACGCGACATCTTCGCGAACCCCGGCCAAAATTTCGTCCAGCACACTCACCGCGGACTCCCCTCTCCGGGCGCCATGCGGCCGATCGTAGGGCCAGGAACTCAGGGACCCGGAGCCGGGGTATGTCCCACCTCACGTCACGGAATCGTGCATAATGCGCGACCTCTTGGCGACTCGGGCGTTAACCTCGGATCTTTTCACCGCGTTATCAGGATAAGTGGTGACCATCCGGTCGGGTGGGGTCCTCCCCCCGATCCAGGGCCGACCACATGTCGTCCTTCTGTTCGGATCCGCGCTCGTAGCGGGCGCCCATGGTCGGCCAGCCCGCCCCGGCCCGGAGGGTCACCGCGCCCGCCGCGCACAGCGCCAGGCCGGACAGGGCGTTGCCGACGGGCAGCAGCACCCGGGCCGCGCCGTCGGCGTCCAGGCCGTACCCAGAGGCCGCCAGGACGCCCAGGCCCGCCAGGACCAGGAGCGCACCCACCAGACGCCGTCCGAGGCCCCTGGTGGCCAGCAGGGCGCCCGCGCCGGCCATCGCCACGACGGCCGCGGGGGTGAGCCACGGGGTGGTGTCCGCGCCCGAGCGGGTCAGGCGCTCCACGGGGAGCGGGTCGGGGCGGGCGACCAGCTCGACCAGCCAGGGGCGGGTGCCCAGCCAGAGGGCGAGACCGGCGAAGACCAGGACACCCACGACGGTGTACGCGAGGCCGCGGCCGCCGGTGAGGCGGGCGGCGAGGGAGCGGTCCCCAGCCGGACGGGCCGGTGCGGTGCCGTCCCCGGCCGGCCGGTCCCCGGCGGGGTCGGGGGGTGCGGCGCGGTCGGGCGGTGCGGCGTGGTCGCCGGGGGGCCGCTCCGCCGGGGTCGGGCCCGGGTCGGCGGCCATCAGCCGGTCCCCTGCCACCCGTCGGCGACCTTCGCGCCGGCCGGCGGGGCGGGGTGCCCGTGGGTGGGCCGCGCCGGGGCCGCCGTCGGGCCGGCCGGGCGCATCGTGCCCGCCGAGGCGATGGCGGACAGCACCGCCGCCGCCTTGTTGCGGGTCTCCAGGTCCTCCGTCGCCGGGTCGGAGTCGGCGACCACCCCGGCCCCGGCCTGCACGTACGCGCGGCCGTCGCGGATCAGGGCCGTGCGGATCGCGATGGCCATGTCCAGGTCGCCGGCGAAGTCGACGTAGCCGACCGTGCCGCCGTACAGGCCGCGCCGGGTCGGCTCCAGCTCCTCGATGATCTCCATCGCGCGGACCTTCGGGGCGCCGGAGAGCGTGCCGGCCGGGAAGGTCGCGGTCAGCGCGTCCAGGGCCGTGCGGTCCGGCTCCAGCTCGCCGACGACCGTGGACACGATGTGCATCACGTGGCTGTACCGCTCGACCTGGAAGAACTCCGGCACGTGCACGCTGCCCGGCACGCAGACCCGGCCCAGGTCGTTGCGGCCCAGGTCCACGAGCATCACGTGCTCGGCGCGCTCCTTGGGGTCGGCGAGCAGCTCGTGGGCGAGCGCCGTGTCCTCCTCCGGGGTGGCGCCGCGCGGCCGGGTACCCGCGATCGGGTGCAGCAGGGCGCGGCGGCCGGTGACCTTGACGTGCGCCTCCGGGGAGGAGCCGACGATGTCGAAGTCGTCGAACCGCAGCAGGTACATGTACGGGCTGGGGTTCGTGGCGCGCAGTACCCGGTAGATGTCCAGGGGGTCGGCGTCGGTGTCCGTCTCGAACCGCTGCGAGGGCACGATCTGGAAGCACTCCCCGGCCCGGATCGCCTCCTTGGCGACCTCCACGGCCTTGCCGTAACCGCCCTCGGGGGTCCGCCCCGCGACGTGCTCCGCCGGCATCCTCGTCATGGTGGCGACCATCGGCGGGGTGGGCTGGGCGAGCGCGGCGGCCATGTCGTCGAGCCGGCGGACGGCGTCGGCGTAGGCCTCACCGCCGGATGCCCCCGGAGCCGCCAGAATGGCATTGGCGATCAGCAGGACCGAGCCGTCCAGGTGGTCCAGGACCGCCAGGTCGGTGGCCAGCAGCATGCCCAGTTCCGGCAGGTGCAGGTCGTCCTCCGCGATCACCGGGAGCTTCTCGATCCGGCGCACGATGTCGTAGGCCAGGTAGCCGACCAGGCCGCCCGTGAGGCTCGGCAGGCCCTCCACCCGGGGCGAGGCCAGCAGCTCGGCGGTGGCGCGGAGCATCTCGAGCGGATCACCCTCGACGGGTACGCCGGCCGGCGGGTCGCCGAGCCACACGCCGCGCCCGTCGCGCTCGGTCAGGGTGGCGCAGGACCGGACCCCGATGAAGCTGTACCGGGACCACACGCCGCCCGACTCCGCCGACTCCAGCAGGAACGTGCCCGGCCCGCCGGCCAGCTTGCGGAACATCCCGACCGGGGTCTCCGCGTCGGCCAGCAGCCGGCGGGTCACCGGCACCACCCGGCGGCCGGCGGCCAGTGCGTGGAACGTCGCCTCGTCCGGGAGGATCTCGCCGGTGGTCATGCCAACTCCAAAGGGGTGAAGAAGCAGCTCGGTGCGCCGGTGTGGCAGGCGGGACCGGTCTGGTCCACCTTCAGGAGCAGGGCGTCGCCGTCGCAGTCCAGGTCCACGGACAGCACCCGCTGGACATGTCCGGACTGCTCGCCCTTGACCCAGTATTCCCCTCGACTCCGCGACCAGTACGTCGCCCGGCCGGTGGCCAGGGTGCGGCGGAGCGCCTCGTCGTCCATCCAGGCGAGCATCAGCACCTCGCCGGTGTCGTGCTGCTGGGCGATGGCGGCCACCAGGCCGTCGGCGTCGCGTTTCAGTCGGGCGGCGATCTCGGGTGCCAGAGTCTCGGTCACGAGGAGTGATTCTTCCTGATGTCGTATCGGTACGTGCCCCAGCGGGCCACGAACGGCCGGGACCGCCGCTCCGCGCCCACCCGGTCGAGCAGGTCCACGGTCAACCGGCCGATCGCCGCCTGGGCCCGTTTGCCCGCCAGGATGCCCGAGGACCGCAGCTCGAACCGACCGTGGGGCCCGGCGTCGACCCGCAGCCAGCGGGCCGCCCCGAACGGGTCCGAGAACGCGTCGACCCGCTCGACGGCGGCCACGGGCAGCCGCAGTTCCTGCCAGTCCTGTCCGCGGCCCTTGGCGCGCAGCACGAGCGTCGCCCCGCCCAGGGTCACCTCGACGTCGGACAGCACCGTCCGGCGCAGCCAGAACACGCCGCCGACGATCAGGACGAGCAGGATCGTCAGGTACAGGAACGGCGCGCCCACCGCGAACCTGCGGGCCGCCGCGTTGCCGATCAGGCCCAGGGTGGCGAACAGCGTGACCATCCCGAGCAGCCCGAAGCCGAGCCCCGCGACGATCGAGCCGGACAGGGTGGTGGTGCGCAGCTGGTAGCGCTGGGCCTGCGCGGGCGGCGGCCCCGGGCGGCGCGGCCGGCCCCGGGCGCGGTCCACGGACCAGCCGACGGTGTGCGCGAGCAGGTATCCGGCCACGGCCCCGGCCAGGCCGCCCCAGCCGGGCCAGCCGGCGAGGGCCCCTGCCGCGACGAGGGCGAGCATGCCGGCCACCCGTGCGGGCGCTCGGTTCCACCAGGCCATGTCACTCCCCTTCGCCGTCGTCAACATATGCGAGGGCGGGGGTGGCCGCCCACCGGGTGACCCGACATTCCGGGAAGTGGGCGCGCGGTTCGCGTGCGGAGGCCCGGGGCGGCGGCCCGCCGGCCGGCGAGGACGGGGCGGGGTGGTCGGGTCCGCCGCCTGCCGGAGCCGGGAGCGCGCCCCGGCGGCGGGGACGCGGACGGCCCCGGGCGCTGGGCCCGGGGCCGTGCCGTCGCGTACCCGTCGAAGGGGTCTAGCGGGTCTGTTCGAGCCAGGAGGCGTAGAGCTTCGCGTAGACCGAGTCGGTCTGGGCGACGAGGTCGGCGTGCGGCCCGCGCTGCACGACCCGGCCGGCGTCGAACACGATCACCTCGTCGGCCGCCTGGGCGGTGGAGAGGCGGTGCGCGATGGCGACCGTGGTCCGGCCCCGGGTCACCGCGTCCAGGGTGCGGGCCAGGCGGACCTCCGTGGCCGGGTCGACGGCGCTGGTCGCCTCGTCGAGGACCAGCAGGTCCGGGTCCGCCACGTAGGCGCGGGCCAGGGCCACGAGCTGGCGTTCGCCGACGCTGAGCGCCTCGCCGCGCTCCCCGACCGGGGTGTCGAGGCCCTGGGGCAGGCCCACGACCCAGTCGGCGAGCCCGAGCCCCTCGAACGCGGCGAGCAGCTCCGCGTCGGTCAGGTCCGGGCGGGCGAAGCGGACGTTCTCGGCGACCGTCGCGTCGAACAGGAACCCGTCCTGCGGCACCATCACGACCCGGCTGCGCAGCGAGGCGAAGCTGACCTCGTCCAGCGGCTCGCCGCCGAGCGAGACGGTGCCCGAGGTCGGGTCCATCAGGCGGGTGAGCAGCTTCGCGAAGGTCGTCTTCCCGGAGCCGGTCTCGCCGACCACCGCGATCTTCATCTGGGCCGGGATCACCACGTCCACGTCGGCCAGCACCTTCGGGCCGCCCGGGTAGTTGAACTGCACGTTGTCGAACATGACCCCCAGCGGGCCCTCGGGCAGCACCCGGCCCGGGACCGGGTCGGCCACGTCGGGGGCCACGTCGAGCACGTCGAGGACCCGCCGCCAGCCGGCGATCGCGTTCTGCGCGTCGTTGAGGATCTCCGTGGCCATCTGCACCGGCTGCACGAACAGCGCGACCAGGAACATGAAGGCCGTCAGTTCGCCGACGCTCAGGTCGCCGCCGAGGCCCAGCCACACGCCGAGCAGGACCACCCCGGCGTTGACCAGGCCGGCGGCCAGTTCGCCCAGGGAGAAGATGCCGACCGAGGTCCGCAGGCCGCGGTACTGGGCGACCCGGTACTCCTCCACCGCCGTGTCCAGCCGGTCCGCGGTGCGCTCGTGCACGCCGTACGCGCGGATGACGCTCGCGCCCACCACGCTCTCGGCCACGACGCCCAGCAGGGTGCCGACCTTGACCCGGGCCACGCCGTACGCCTTCGCCAGGCGCTTCTGGAAGTGCCGGATCACGAAGGCCAGCGGGCCGAACGCGGCCCAGACGACCAGGGTGAGCTGCCACGAGTACGCGGCCATGATCACGGTCGCGACGAGCAGCTGGCCGAAGCTGATGATCAGGAGCATCCCGCCGAACTGGAGGAACTGGCTGATCGTGTCGATGTCGCTGGTCACCCGGGACACGAGCGAGCCGCGCCGCTCCGTCTGCTGGTGCAGGGTGGACAGGTCGTGGATGTGCCGGAAGGTCCGGACCCGCAGGCCCGCCAGCGCGCGCTCGCTGACCGTGAACAGCCGGACGTTCATGAAGTAACCGCAGGTCACGGTCACGGTCAGCATCGCGATCGTCAGGGTCACGATCGTCGCGATGGCCTGCATGTCCGGCACCCCGGACGCGGTGCGCAGGCCTTTGTCGATGCCCTGCTGCACGGCCACCGGGACCGCGATCTTGCCGGCCGTGGCGACGACGGCCAGGCACAGCGTGCCGACCAGCCCGGTCCGCAGCTCCGGCGACAGGGACAGGCCCCGGCGCATGGTGCCGTAGGTCGACTCCTCGACCTCCTCGACGGTCGCCGTGGTCACGCGTCCTCCAGCTCTTTCTCCGCGATGTCGTCCGGGTCGGTCAGGTCCTCGGCGAGCGCCTCGACCCGGCGCGCCTCCTGCTGTTCGTACGCCGTCACCAGGTCGATGTAGCCGGGCACCTTCGCGAGGAGCTCCTCATGGGTACCCGTCGCGACCACCCGGCCCTGTTCGAGGTAGACGACCTGGTCGGCGAGCGCGATGGTGGCCCGCCGGTACGCCACGACCAGCACCGACGCCGAGGAGCCGCGCACCCCGGCGAGGACCGCCGCCTCGACCCGGGGGTCGACCGCGCTGGTCGCGTCGTCGAGGACCAGCAGCCGGGGGCCGCCGGCCAGGGCCCGGGACAGGGTGAGCCGCTGGCGCTGACCGCCGGACAGGCTGGTGCCGCGCTCGCCCACCCGGGTGTCCAGGCCCTCGTCGAGCTTGCCGACGAAGCCGGACGCCTGGGCCAGGTCGAGCGCGGCCCACACGGCGTCGTCGTCCACGCCCTCGCGGCCGAGCGTGATGTTGCCCCGGATCGAGTCGTCGAACACGAACGGCAGCTGCGGCACCAGGCCCACGGTCGAGGCCAGCGCCGCGCCGCTCAGGCTGCGGGCGTCCGCGCCGTCGATGCTGACCCGGCCGGAACCGGGGTCGACCAGGCGGGCGGCCAGGGAGGCGATCGTGGACTTGCCGGCGCCGGTCGGGCCGACGAGGGCCACGGTCTTGCCGGCGGGGACGGTGAACGACACGTCCGTCAGGACCTGGGTGTCGTCGTAGGAGTAGTCGACGTTGGCGAAGTCGAGGACCGCCGGGCCGGAGCCGGGGGTGGTCGTCGCCCCGTACGTCATGTCGCCCTTCGCGGTGATCACGTGCTGCAACCGGTCCCAGCCGGCGACGCTGCGCGGCAGCTCGCCGAGCACCCAGCCGATCGCGCGGACCGGGAACGCCAGGATCGTGAACAGGAACGCCACGGCCACCACGTCGGCGACCGTGACCGCGCCGGCCGACAGCCGCCACGCGCCGACGACCAGCACGGCGAGCGTGCCGAGCTGGGGCAGCGCGTCCATCGCGGGGTCGAACGCGCCCCGGATCCGGCCGACCTTCACCATCGCGTCGCGCAGCTCGTTGGCCCGCTGCTCGAACCGGACGGTCTCGGCCTCCTCGCGGCCCATGGTCTTGACGACCAGCGCGCCGTCGAAGCTCTCGTGCGCGATCTCGCTGACCTCGGAGCGCAGCTGCTGGGCCCGGGTGATGTTCGGGGACATCTTCCGCGAGTAGATGACGTTGAGGGTGAACACTGCGGGGAAGACGACGAGGCTGACCAGGGCCAGGACCCAGTCCACGGCGAACAGGGACGCGACCGCGCCGACCAGCATGACCAGGGTGCCGACGGCCATCGGGAACGGCGCGATCGGGGACCAGGCCGCGTCCACGTCGGCGTTCGCGTTGGACAGCAGGGTGCCGGTGGGGTGCTTGGAGTGCCACGCGAGGGGGAGCTGGAGGTAACGGCTGGTGACCCGGCGCCGGTAGGTCGCCTGGAGGTGGAACTGCATCGCGCCCGCCCCGAGCCGGCGGCCCAGGATGCCGAGCACCTTGACCAGGGACACCGCGAAGATCGCGCCCGCGCCCAGGGCGAGCGAGCCGCCGGCCACGTGTCCGGAGTCGAACGCGGGGACGACGATGTCGCCGATCACCCGGCCGACCACGTACGCGCTGGCCACCGTCGTCAGTCCGAACACACAACTACCGGCCACCGCGATCGCGAACCGACCTGGTTCGTCACGGATGGCCTGGCCCAGCACCCGCATCCCGCGGCCCAGAACACCATTGTCCATGTCAGCTCAACTTCCGTTCTTGGTCCTTACAAGTTCTAGCTGTTCAACGTGACGAACGCATCTCGAATGCGATCTAGATCACTGTCCGTTACGCGGTTACGCTTCCGGAATGACCTCCTACGCGCTCCGTGAAAGGCACCTGCTCGCCGACCTGCTCCTGGAGGTCGGCCCGGACGCCCCCACGCTGTGTGGCGACTGGGTGACCGCCGACCTGGCCGCCCACCTGGTGCTGCGGGAGCGCCGGCCCGACGCGGGCCTCGGCGTGTGGATCCCCGCGTTCGCCGGCTGGACCGACAAGGTGGCCGCGTCGCTGCGGGACCGGAAGACGTATCCCGAGCTCGTGGAGCTGGTCCGGGACCGGCCGTGGTGGATCGCGCCGCTCGACGAGACGGTCAACCTGATCGAGTACTTCGTGCACCACGAGGACGTCCGGCGCGCCCCGGAGAGGTTCGAGCCGCGCGATCTCACCGAGGGCTTCGAGCACGCCGTCTGGGGTCGGCTGCGCGCCCTTCGCCTCCTCCTGGGCGCCGAGTCGGTGCGGCTCGTGGCGCCCGGTGTCGGCGAGCGGACAGCGGGGACCTCACCCACGGTGACGGTGACCGGGCCGCCGAGCGAGCTGGCGCTGTTCTGCTTCGGGCGGCAGCGGGTCGCGCGGGTGGACTACGACGGGCCCGAGGAGTCGGTACGGGCGCTGCGGGTGGCGAAGCTCGGGCTGTAGGCGGACCCGCTCCTGCCGGGCCGGCGACCTCGATCCGCGCCGACACCGGGACCTGGCACCCGGTCAGGCTGGGCCGGAGCCCGCCGACGGGGTACCCTCGCGCAATATTGAAGGAACCTTGCAATAAGGAGTCGGCATGCTGGTCCCGCAGCCCACGTCGTACGAGCCCCACCCCGGGCGGTTCCCGCTCACGGCCGCCACGGGTGTGCACGCCCCCGACGCGCCGGAGGTCGCCGACCTGCTCCGCGCGCTGCTCGCCCCGGCGACCGGCCTCGCGCTGCCCTCCACGGAACCGGGCCCCGGGGTGATCTCCCTGCTGCTCGCCGACGGGGACCTCGGCCCGGAGGGCTACACCCTGGAGGTCACGGAGGACCGCGTCGTGGCCAAGGCCGGCACCGCCGCCGGGCTCCGCTGGGCCGTCCAGACCCTGCGCCAGCTCCTGCCGCCGTCGGTGTACTCGCCGACCCCGGTCGCGGCGGACTGGTCCGTGCCGTGCGCCCGGATCACCGACCGCCCCGCGCACGCCTGGCGCGGCGGGATGCTCGACGTGGGCCGCTGGCACCACCCGGTGTCCTTCCTGTACCAGTTCGCCGACCTGCTCGCCGCGCACAAGCTCAACCGGTTCCACCTGCACCTCACCGAGGACCAGGGCTGGCGGTTCGACGTGGAGCGCTACCCCCGGCTGACCTCCGTCGGGGCGTACCGCAGCTCCTCCCCCATCGGGCACACCCTCGACAACCTGTCCGACCACACCCCGCACGGCGGGTACTACACCCAGGACGAGCTGCGCGGCCTCGTGGCGTACGCGGCGAAGCTCGGGGTGACCGTGGTGCCCGAGATCGACCTGCCGGGGCACACCCAGGCGGCCATCGCGGCGTACCCGGAGCTGGGCAACCGGCCCGACGTCCAGCACGAGGTGATGAACCGGTTCGGGGTCAGCGAACACGTCCTCAACGTCGAGAAGTCCACCGTCGACTTCATGTGCGGGGTACTCGACGAGCTGGTCGACGTGTTCCCCTCCGAGTACATCCACCTCGGTGGGGACGAGGTGCCGCCCCGGGAGTGGTCGGAGAACCCGGGCGCGCGGGCGCTGATGGCGGAGCTGGGGATCAGTACCCCCGAAGGCTTGTTGGGGTGGTGGATCCGGCAGCTCGCGGAGCACCTGGCCACCCGCGGCCGCAAGGTCGTCGTGTGGGACGAGCTGGTCGGGGCGGGCGCGCCGGCCGACGCGGTCGTGATGGCCTGGCGCGGGCCGGAGCGGGTCGACGAGGCGCTCGCGGCCGGGCACCCGGTGATCGCGACCCCGCAGAGCCACCTCTACCTGGACCACGCCGAGTCCCTGGCCCCCGGCGAGCCGCTGTCGATCACGGGCCCGCTGCCCCTGGACAAGGTGTACGGCTACCGGCCCGGGGACGGGGTGCTCGGCGTGCAGGGGAACCTGTGGACGGAGTACCTGCCGAACGCGGCGCGGGCGGAGTACAACCTGTTGCCGCGGTTGGCGGCGGTGGCCGAGGTGGCGTGGGGCACGGCGGGGGACGTCGCCGGGTTCCGGGAGCGGCTGGCGACGCAGGTGCTGCGGTACGAGGCGGAGGGTGTGAACTACCGGGCGTTGGACTAGGCCACGTCGCGGGCCCGGCTGGTCGCCCGGGCCCGTCGCGGAATCTTCACAGCTCACCCGCCCCGTCCGCACCCCTGGCTCGTAGCCTCACGGCCATGGGGCGGTGGCGGCACGGGATCGGCCAACTGCTGGCGTTCGGCTGGCAGGAGGCGCTGAGCTGCGTGTTCGCCGTCGGGGTGTTCGGCTGCCTGGCGCTGTCCCGGCTGGTGGCGCTGCCGCTCGCGCCCTATGACGCGGTACTCGTCGGGTGCCTGCTGCTGACCGGGGTGCTGTGGGCGACCGGGGTGGAGACGACCCGCGAGGTGGCCGTGATCGGGGTGTTCCACCTGGTCGGGTTCGCCCTGGAGGTCTACAAGGTCCGGATGGGTTCGTGGACCTACCCCGGCCACGGCCACACGAAGCTCTTCGACGTGCCCCTGTACAGCGGCTTCATGTACGCCGCCGTCGGCAGCTACCTCCTGCACGCCTGGCGCCGGTTCGACCTGGAGCTGTCCGGGTACCGCCCGGTGCCGGTGACGGCCCTGGCCGTCGCGGTGTACGGGAACTTCTTCACCCACCACTGGCTGCCCGACCTGCGGTGGCCGCTGGCCCTGGCCCTGGTCTGGGCGTGCCGGCGGTCCTGGGTGTCGTTCCGGGTCCGCCGGGTGCGGTACCGGATGCCGCTGGCCGTGTCGTTCGTGCTGATCGGGTTCTTCCTGTGGCTCGCGGAGAACGCCGCCACCTACCTGGGGGCGTGGCGGTACCCGTACCAGGCGGGCGGGTGGCAACCGGTGCACGCGGCGAAGTTCGGGGCGTGGTCGCTGCTGGTGGTCGTGAGCTTCGTGCTGGTCGCGACCGTGCGCCACCGGCCGGCGGCGGCCGCCTATTCCCGGCTGATCGAGCGGGTGATCGCCGGGAGGACCGCGAACGCGAGCAGCCAGCCGAGCACCGACAGCGAGAACCAGACCCAGAACCCCGACCCGTGCGGCCGGAACTGCACCTGATGCCCGAAGGGTGAGGTCGGCAGCAGCGCGTCCAGGGCGTACAGCCACGGGCGCAGGACCGCCTGGTGGTGTTCGGCGACCGGCTGGGGCGGGTGCGCGGAGAAGTAGGCCGTGCCCACGGCGAACGCGCCGATCAGCCACAGCACGGCGCGGCCGGGCGCGTAGCCGTACCCGATCAGGAGGTCCTGTAGGCCCCGCCAGAGCTGGATGGGGAAGCGGCGCGGGTGGCGCCAGTCGCGTTTCCACAGCTCACGGTATTTGCGGAGCAGGGTCAGCCGGGCCCAGCGCGGGTGGCCGAGCCGGCGGTAGACGGCGGCGAGCTGCTCGTAGGGCTGGGCCGCGTACACCCCCTCGGCGTCGCGGAGCCAGCGGCCGCGCAACCGGGGATGCAGGTCCGCCGGGGACAGCCGGTCGTAGGTGAGGCCGTCGAGGCGGAGCGGGACGTCGGCGCCGGCCTTGCGGCACTCCAGGTCGCCGATCCGCGCGCCGATCAGGTCCACGCAGCCGCCCACCGCGGCGTGCGGGCGCAGGCGCAGGGTGCGGGCCTCCAGCCGGACGCAGTCGAGCAGGACGGGTACGTCCCGCCACTGGCGGTACTCGCCGCGCGACAGCGCCGCGTCCGCGAAGTCGACCGTGCCCACGACCCGCGCGCCGTCGAGCCGGATCGTGCCCTCGGCGGTGAACCGTTCCAGGCCCAGTTCCACGCCGCCCTCCGGGTTGGCCCGCTCGGCGAGGCGCGCCGTGCACAGCAGGTCCCCGGCGATGGTCAGGTACTGCCCGCTGAACGCCACCGCGTCCGGGTTGCGCAGCACCGCCCCCGACAGGTCCAGGGTCTTGCCGATCACCGCGCCGGACAGGAACACCTCCCCGTCCACGGTGAACGGGTGCCGGGCCCGCAGGTCGCCGCCGACGGTCAGGTTCGCCGCGTCCAGGGCGGTGCCGTCGGCGGTGATGACCACGGCGTCGAGGATCAGGGTGCCGGTGACGGTCGCGCCGGCCAGGGACGCGCCGTTCGTGACGGTCAGGCCGGCGCCGAGCCAGGGGCCGCAGTACAGGTCGCGGCCGACCGTGAGGTTGTCCGCCGCGAGGGCCGGGCCGTCGGCGCTGGTCAGGGAGCCGCCGCTCAGGTTCAGGCCGCCGCGGATCCTCGCGCCGCCCAGCCGCAGCGTGCCGACGCAGGTCAGGGGCAGGAACCCACCCGCCACCCAGCCGCCGGTGAGGAACAGGTCGCCGTCCACGCCCAGGTTGTCCAGCAGCGCGGCCGGGCCGAACGCCGCCTCGAAGTGCGCCCCGATCAGCTCCGCGTTGTGCCGGATCGTGGCGCTGTGCAGCCGGAACGCGCCCTCGCCGGAGCTGGGCGACCCCGGCTCCGGCCCGCCCGGATCGACCGGGTTCTCCAGCACGCACACCAGGCCGTGGGCGAACAGGCTCTGCTCGACGGTGAGCCGGTCGCCGCCGAACGCCGCCAGCCGGGACGCGTTGCGCAGCTCCGCGCCGCTGAGGATCAGGTTGCCCTGGATCAGCCCGCCGTACATCTTCACCGGGCCGGTGACCCGCAGTTTCGCGCCCGCCCAGCCGGTGGCGTCCACGTTGCGGGCGACCGTGATGTTGGTGGCGTCGAGGGCGATGCCGTCCGGGTCGTCGAGGACCGCGCCGCTGAGCAGCAGGTTCCCGCCGATCCGGGCCCCGGACAGGCTGACCGCGCCCCGGGCCTCGAACGGCTCGTCGGGCCCGCCGGCCAGGATCACGTCCGCGTCGGCGCGCAGGCCGTCGGCCCGGAGCGCGAACCCGGTGGACTCGCGGACCACGCCCTCGGGGACCTCCGGGGCCGGGACGACCCGGTCGGCGGCGAGCAGTTCCGCGTACGCCAGGTCGACGGCACCGCTGACCGTCGCCCCGGACAGCACGAACTCGCCGTGCGAGCGGAACCGCAGCTCCCCCACCGGCAGGGCCGACAGGGCGCCGGTGACCACGGCCCGCTCGGCGTCCAGGGTCCGGCCGCCCGGACTGGTCAGCAGCGCGCCCGCCAGGGTCAGGGAGCCGCCGACCCGGGCGTCGGCGAGGGCCAGCAGGCCGACCGTCTCGAAGGGGATGGGCACCGTCCCGTCCAGTCCACTCTGGAAGGACAGGTTGCCGCCGATCGTGGTGTTCGTGGCGTCGAGGGCGACGTGGGACTCCCAGAGCGGGCAGCCCTCCAGGTACGCGCCGTCGAACACCACGTCGCCGCTGACCGTGGCCCGGCTCAGGTCGATCCGGCCGCGCGAGTGCAGGGTGGCCCGCAGGCCGTCGTCGCGGTGGATCAGCGCCCCGCCCCAGTGGCAGATCACCGCGTTGCCGACCGTGAGGTTGGAGCCGTCGAGGGTCACGCCGCCGGGGTTGTCGAGGATCGCGCCGTTCAGGTGCAGCGCGCCGTTGACCTGCGCGCCGTACATCAGGATCGCGCCGGCGGAGCGGAAGTACTCCACCTCGTCCTCGTCGGGGACGTGCGCCCGGAGGAAGACGTGCCCCTCCACGACCATCCGCTCGGCGAACAGGGACACGCCGCCCGGGTTGAGGAGCCGCGCGCCGTCGAGGGCGATGGAGCCGCCGACCCGCGCGCCGGGCAGCTGGAGCTGGCCGCGCACCTCCAGCGGCAGCCCGTCGAGCACCACCCCGGACAGCGACTGGCCGATGGTGATCTCGCCCGCGTCGAGGGCCACCGCTCCCGGTTCGGGGGCCTCCAGGAGCGCGCCGTCGACGGTGAGCGCGCTGAGCCGGGCGTTGCGCAGGAACAGGGTGCCCCGGATCCGGGGCCGCAGGTCGGGGCCGAACGGCCGGCAGATCAGCGCGCCCTCGACGCTGAGGCGTTCGGCGTTCACGGCCAGCCCGTCGGTGCCGGAGCGCAGGTCGGCGGCGTCCAGGTAGACCGAGCCGCCGACCCGGGCGTCCGCTAGCCGCAGGCCGCCGTCGGCCCGGAACGGCACCAGGACGTCGTGCCCGGGGCAGGGCTCCTCGGCACAGCGGCGGTCCGCGACGCCGGCCGCGGCGAAACGTTCGGGCGACCAGACGGCGCAGCTGATCGTGTACCGGGCCGGGCCGCACCCCAGTGTGCTGCCCACGCCCAGATGCGTGGCGTCGAGAACCACACCTTCCGGGTACGACAGCTCCGCGCCCTCCAGCAGCACCGCCCCCGACACGGTGGCCGCGAACAGGGTCGCCTGGCCGCGCAGGGTGAACCAGGCCGCGTCGGTACCGGCCAGGTCGATGAAGCCGCCGCACGCCAGGTTCTGCCCGACGGTGAGGTTCTCCGCGTACAGGGCCAGGGAGGTCGGTGGGTCGGCGGTCAGTTCGGCCCCGCGCAGGTACACGCTGCACCGGACCACCGCGCCCTGGAGGTTGAGCTGCCCGGTGGAGCGGAACGGCACGATCCGGCCGTCGACCTCGCGGGCCGAACAGTGCAGGTCGGCCTCGATCGTGGTGCTGTCGATCCGCAGGGTCGTGCCGCCCGGGTTGGTCAGCGTCGCGCCGGCCAGGCTGAGGGTGCCCTTGACCTGCGCGTCGGGCAGGTAGATCTCGGTGGCCACCGCGCCCTCGAACTCCAGCGGCCCGTCCACGACCAGGCCCTGGGCGGTGACCCGGTCGAGCCGGCAGTCGTTGAACCGCAGCGCCCGGGTCCGCGCGTCGGTGAGGACGACGGTCTCGGCGATCCAGCACCGGGTCAGTTCCAGGGGGTGGGTGAACTCCGCGTCGGTCAGGTCGAGCCGCCCCGTGATCAGCGCGCCGGTGATCCGGACGGCCGCCGTGCGGCCCTCGGCGGCCGGGGCCGCGCCCCGGAGCAGGGCGACGATGTCCTCGGCGGCGATCCGTTGGTCGGGGGTCCAGTCGGCCGGGGTGGCGCCGGGGGCGGTCGGGTCGGGGCCGGCCAGGGCGAGGGTGTCACCGCGCTGGAAGTGTTCCCGCAACCTGCTCTCGGCCATGATCGAATTCTGCCGAACCGGGCAAGTCACCACAATGGCCAGTCACATTCCGGACTGTGTCCGGGGTTGCCGGCTGGCCCGGGACCGGCGCGGCCGCTGGATCGGGGGCCGCCGCGAGGGCCGGGGCCAGCGTGGCCGGGGCCGGAGTCGGGGCCGCTGCCAGAGCCGGCGTGGCCGGGGTCGGGGCGGCCGGGCGGGCCGCCCTGGCTCCCCACAGCACCCCGCCCACGACCAGCACCGCCCCCGCCAGGTCCGTCGGGTGCGGCCGTTCGTCCAGGGCGAGGGCGGCGAACCCCAGGCCGAAGAAGGGTACGAGGAGGGCGAAGGAGGACACGGTCGCCGCGGAGTACCGGCGCATCAGCGCGCCCCACACCCCGAACCCGAACAGCGTGGACACGATCGAGCCCCAGAACACCGCCCCCGCCTCGGGCCAGCCGATCGCGCGCAGCGCCGCCAGGTCCCGGGCCGGCCCCTCGAACACCAGGGACAGCGCGAGCAGCGGCAGGGTGGCGACGGCGCTGACCCAGACCATGAACCGCAGCGCGTCGGGCGGCGCGGCCCGGCGGGTGAGCACGTTCGACACCCCCCAGGCGGCGGCAGCGCCGATCAGCAGCGCGAACGCGACGGGCGGCAGGTCGCCGCCGATCCGCAACCCGACGACGGCGATGCCGCAGGCGGCGATCCCGAGGCCGACGAGCTGCCGGCGGCGCGGGCGCTCCCCCAGGGCCAGGAAGCCGATGACCAGGGTGAAGCCGGCGGCGCTCTGCAACAGGACCGAGGACAGGCCGGCGGGCATGCCGGCGCCCAGGCTCCAGTTCAGCAGGGAGTACTTGACGACGCCCAGCACCAGGCCGACCGCGACCACCCAGCGCCACGCGACCCGGGGCCGGCCCAGGAACAGGATCGCCGGGAACGCCGCGCAGCCGAACCGCAGCGCGTTGAACAGCAGCGGCGGGACCGTCTCCAGCCCGACGTGCAGGAAGACGAAGTTGGCGCCCCAGACGGCGGCGACGAGCAGGGCCAGGAGGAGGTCGCGGGGTCTCATGCCCCTGAGCCTGCGCGCCATGACCATGAAGCACCAGTTCATTCTTCTTCAGGATTGATTTAGGGTTACTACATGATTGAGCTCGCCCGGCTGCGCGCCCTGCACGCCGTCTCGCTGTACGGGACGGTGCTCGCCGCCGCCGACGCCCTGCACTGCACCCCGTCCGCCGTGTCCCAGCACCTCGGCAAACTCGAACGGGAGGTCCGCGCGCCCCTCGTCGAGAAGGACGGTCGCCGGCTCCGCCTCACCGAACTGGGCCGGGTGCTCGCCGACCACGCCGGCCGGGTGCTGGCCGCCGTCGAGGAGGCCGAGGCCGCCGTCGCCGCGCACCGCGACACCGTCGAGGGCCGGGTGACCGTCGCGTCGATCGCCACCGCGTGCCGGGGGCTGCTGCCGCACGCGCTGGGGACCCTGGCGGCGGCGTACCCGGATCTGACCGTCGCCGTCCGGGAGGGCAACCCGAACGTCGGCCTCGACCTGGTGCGCCGCGGGCTCGCCGACCTCGCGGTGGCCGACGACTGGCCGGAGGCGGTCCTCGAACTGCCGCCCGGCATGTCGCACCTCGAACTCGGCTTCGACGTCGCGGACCTGCTCGCCCCGGCCGGGCGGTTCACCGGGCCGGTGGCGCTGGCGGACCTGATCGGCGAGCGGTGGATCTCGGCGACCCCCGGGGCGATCTGCCACACGTGGTTGCTGCGGGTGCTGCCCGGGGTGCGGCCGGACTTTCTGATCGACGAGTTCGCGACGCAGTTCACGCTGATCGAACGGGGGTTCGGGGTGGCGTTGGTGCCGCGGTTGGCGCGGACGGGGGTCCCGGCGGGGGTCGACATCCTGGAGGTGACGCCCACGCCCACGCGGCGGATGGTGGTGGTGTGGCGGACGGCGGCGGGGAACCGGCCGGCGATCCGGGCGACTCTCGGGGCGTTGCGGGAGGCTTGGGCGGCTCGGGGGTGAGGGTGGCTCGGGGCGGGCGGCAGCCCGGCCCGGGCGGGGGCTCAGCGCCGGCACGGCGCGCGCGACCCGGGGACGGGGACGGGCCCGGGCAGCCAGGGCTGTGCGGCGGTCCGGGGCGGTGGCCCGGGCGGTGGGCGGGGGCTTCGGAGCCCGGGACCCGGCCCGGGGACAGGGGCGAACCGCCGCGTGCCGGGGGCGGCCCACCGTAACCGTCCGATCCTGTTTTCGGGGTTGACCCGGGACCGTCCCAGCGGGTGGACCCGCCTAGGGTGGGGGCATGAGCGTCGCGATCCGTGTCATCCCCTGCCTCGACGTGGACAACGGCCGGGTGGTCAAGGGGGTGCGGTTCGCCGACCTGCGCGACGCCGGCGACCCCGTCGAGCTGGGCGCCACCTACGACGCGGCCGGCGCCGACGAGCTGACGTTCCTGGACGTGTCCGCGTCCGTGGCCGGGCGCGGCACCATGCTCGACGTGGTGCGCCGGACCGCCGAGACGGTGTTCATCCCGCTCACGGTGGGCGGCGGGGTGCGCAGCGTCGACGACGTGAACGCGCTGCTGCGGGCCGGGGCCGACAAGGTCGGGGTGAACACGGCCGCGATCAGCCGGCCCGAACTGATCCGGGAGATCGCCGAACGGTTCGGCAGCCAGGTGCTCACGCTGTCGCTGGACGTGCGCCGGTCGGGGGACGGTTTCGAGGTCACCACGCACGGCGGCCGGCGCGGCACGGGGCTGGACGCCATCGCCTGGGCCGCCCGGGTCGCCGAGCTGGGGGCCGGGGAGCTGCTGCTCAACTCGATCGACGCGGACGGCACGAAGGCCGGGTTCGACCTGGAACTGATCCGCACCGTCCGCGCGGAGGTCGACATCCCGCTGATCGCGAGCGGGGGCGCGGGGGCGGTCGGGGACTTTCCGGCCGCGGTGGCGGCCGGGGCGGACGCGGTGCTGGCGGCCAGCGTGTTCCACTTCGGCCAGCTGAGCGTCGCACAGGTCAAAGAAGCCCTTCGAGCGGCGAGTCTGCCAGTGCGTTGAGGTCCTCGTCGGGCAGGTACGCCTCGACCTCGACCTGGACCAGCTGTTCCGGGTGCAGCAGCCGGGTGACGACCACGGTCGCGGCGGGCTTGACCACGCCGAACAGCTCGCCGTGCGCCCGGCCGACCGCGTCGGCGTGCATCGGGTCGGTGATGTACATCCGGGTCCGCACCACGTCGCCCACCGAGGCTCCGGCGTCCACGATCGCGTCGAGCGCGATCCGGAACGCCTCCTTGGTCTGGCCGCCCGGGTCGCCCACGCACCGCACGTCGCCCTGCACGGTGGCCGTGCATCCCGCCGTGACGATCCAGGGGCCGGCCTTCACGGCCCGGGCGTAGCCGTACAGGCTCTCCCACGGGCCGCCGGTCGTATATCGCTCCACAGACATGTCCTGATAACGCCGGTACACCGTGGATCGACACTGGCCTGTTCGGACAGTTTCGGGGCCACCGGTGCGTGCGGTGGCCCCGAAACCGGTCATACCGTGATAGACCAGCCCGACAGGTTGCCGAAGTTCCAGGACTTCGTGTCGGTCACCCGCAGCGTCCAGGTGCCGGCGGCCGGCGAGCTGACCCCGGGGACCTGGTAGGTGCCGCCGGAGTAGGTGGTGCAGCTCCCGGTCGCTTCCTTCAGGGGGTACTGCGCCCCGTTCGGCGCCACCAGCACGACGGCCAGGTCCGAGCCGCACCAGTGCGAGGCGGTGACCTTCACGGTGACCGTGCCCGCGGCGCTGCCGGAGGCGTTCGAGGTGACCGGGCTGTTCAGCGTGCCCGGGTCGGGGATGAAGCCGCCCTGGGTGCTGGTGAAGGTCCGGCCGGCGGGCGGGGCCGTGGTCGGCGGCTGGGACGTCGGCGGCCGGGTGGTGGGCGGCGCGCTCGTCGGGGGCCGGGTGGTCGGGGCCTGCGAGGTCGGCGGCGCCGTGGTCGGGGTCGACCCGCCCGCGACCAGGGTCAGGCCCCACTTGGTGAGCGCCTCGCTGACCGGCTGGAAGATGGTGTTCGGGTCGCTCTGACCGCAGCCGTTGCCGCCGCCGGAGTGGATGCCCACGGCCTTGGCGGTGGTGCCGGTGCCCATCACGTACGCGCCGCCGGAGTCGCCGCCGGCCGAGCACGCGTTGGTGTTCGTCAGGCCGTCGATGACCAGGCCGTTGCCGTAGTTGACGGACTGGTTGACCGCGGTGACCGTGCCGCAGGTCCAGTGGCTGGTGTTGCCGGACTTGCAGATCGCGGTGCCGACGACGGCCTCGCCGACGCCGTTGACGCTGACGGCCGCGCCGCCCCAGGTGTTCACGGCGTTGCTGAGCGTCCAGGCGTTGGCGTGGTTGACGGCCACGACGCCCATGTCGCCCTCGCGCGCGTTGACGCTGCGGCTGCCGCCCACATTGGACGTACCGAGCTGCTCGCCCTTGGTACCCGAGGAGTTCTTGCCGTACGCGGCCTGGTTGGAGTCGTTCGTACAGTGCCCGGCGGTCACGAAGTGCCTGGCGCCGGCCGAGTCGGTGGCCGCGAACGCGACGGAGCAGTACGTCTCCGTGCCCGGCCACCACGGGTCGCCGGCCTGCACGACCCCGGTCTGCTGGGCGTACGGGCGCGCGACCTGCTCGACCCGCACGGCGTCGCCGAGGGCCTTCGCGCGGGCGGTGAAGTCGGCGGCGGCGACGTTGTCGTACACGGAGACGACGACGGAGTTGGTCCGCGCGTCCACGCCCCAGCCGGCCACGCCCGGCGCCCCGCCCTCGGCCAGCCGGCCGAGGTTCCGCGCGATGCCGGCGAGCTCCGCGGCGGACCGCGCGACGGTCTGCGGCACCCCGCCGGCGGCCCGGACCCGGGCGGCCGAGGCCTCGTCGGACACCGCGACGGTGAGCTTGCCGGTCGCCGGGTCGAACCACGAGCTGGCCACCAGCTCCCGGTCGAGGGACCCGGCGACCCGGTGGGCGGTCTCCTGCTGGTCGAGGCGGGTCTTCGCCTGCGGGGCGGTGAGGCCCAGGTCGCGCTGCATGCCGGCGAGCAGTTCGGGGGACGCGGCCGCGCCGCCGGCGCCGGAGTACCCGGCCAGGGCCGGATAGGCGAGCGCCACTCCCGTCGTCACCAGTGCGGCCGTGGTCACGGCCAGCCAGATCCTGCGTTTCATCGCACATCCTCAGTTGATCGTCGGTGTGCGTCAGAACGCTAGGGATCGACGGGCGTACGGGATATGGAGGTTTCCCTTGTCCCTACGGATAGTCACGGAAAGTTATTTCACGGTGACAAGATCGGCGTTGCCTTTCACCCTGCGTTAAGGAATTGTGCAGTAACGTCATCGAGACAATCGAGTCGATTGGGGGGTTGACAGTGCGACTCATCGGCCCTGCCGTCACCCTCGCCCTGGTCGGGCGGGACGAGCTGCTCGCCGACATGCACACCCGGCTCGCCCAGGGCGGCCAGGTCCTGCTCACCGGCCCCGACGGCGCCGGCAAAACCGCGCTCCTCGACGCGCTGGTCGACGGTACGGACGGGCCCTGCCTGCGGGCCAGCGCCCTGCGATCCGACGCCAGCACGCCCTACAGCCTGGTCGCCGAGGTACTCGCCGCACTGCCCGAGGAGCTGGTCGAGGCCCTGCCCGGGCCGCAGCGCGCCGCCGCGCACGCCGTCCTGCGGCTCGCCGACCCGGTGCCCGGCCAGCCCGACCGGCTCGCCCTGCGGATCGCCGTCGCGAGCCTGCTGCGCCAGTACGCGCCCCGGCTGATCGTCCTCGACGACGTCCAGTGGGCCGACCCGGAGAGCGCCGCCGTCCTCGGGTACGCCCACCGCCGCGGCCAGCCCCCGATCCCCCTGATCGTCGCGGAGCGTAACGGTTGCGGCGGCCGGGGCCGGGCCCTGTGCCCCTCGCCGGTCACCGAACTCGCCGTCCCGCCACTGAGCTCCGACGATGTCGCCGCGTTCCTGGAGGCGCACGGGCTGCCCTGCCGGCTCGTCGGGCCGGTGCACGCGGCGAGCGGCGGGAACCCGTACCTGATGCTGGAGATCGGGCGGGCCGTCGCCGCCGGCGCGGGCAGCACCCGGCCGCTGGAGGACGTCACGCTGCCCGAACGGCTCCGCGACCTGATCCGCGAACGCCTCGCCGCCGTGCCCGACCACGTCCTGGCCACCCTGCTGCCCGCCGCCCTCACCGCCGCGCCCACCGTGAGCCTGCTGCGCCGGGTCGGCCGGGACACCGCCGCCGAGGACCTGGCCCTCGCCGAGACCGCCGGACTGGTCACCGTGTCCGACGGCGGGACGGTCGCGTTCACGGCCGGCGTGCTGGCCACCGCGCTGACCGCCGACGCGTCCTGGGCCGACCGGACCGGGTGGCACGCGCTGCTCGCCGAGCACGCCGCCGACCCGGTCGACCGGATCCGGCACCGCGCCCTGGCCACCGACGTGCCCGACGAGGAACTCGCCGAGGAACTGTGCGCCGCCGGCCGGGCCGCCCGCGACCGGGCCTGCTCCGCCGAGCTGCACATCCTCGCCGCCGAACGCACCCCGCTCTGCCACCCCGAGGGCGCCGAGCAGCGGCTGCTGACCGCCGCCGAGGAGGCCGGGCACGCCGGCCGCACCGACCTGGCCCGGTGGGCCGCCGACGCCCTGCTCGCCCGGGCCACCGCGCCCGCCGTCCGGGTCCGGGCCCACCTGGCGATCATCGACGCCGCCGGCCAGGCCCTCGACGACCTGGACGAGACGTTCGCCCGGGCCGTCGCCGACGCCGCCGACGAACCCGCGCTGCTCGCCGCCGTGCACCTGCGCCTCGCCTGGCGGGCCAACCTGTCCGAGGGCTCCCCGCAGCGGGCCCGGACCGAGGCCGCGCGCGCCGCGACCCTGGCCGCCCAGGGTGGCGACCGGGTCATCGAGGCGATGGCGCTGACGATGCAGGCCCGGGTCGAACGCATCCTGGGGGTACCGGACTCCGGCCGCACCCTGGCCCGCGCGCTCGCCTGCGACGCCCCCGAGGCCCCGATGGGACTGCGGAACACGCCCAGCTACCTCGCCGCCCGGCACGCCGTGTACGACGACCAGCTGCCCCAGGCCCGCGCCGCCCTGCTCGGCCTGCTCCCGGTCGCCGAGCGCACCGGGGCCGAGGACCTGATCGAGGTGCTCCGCAGCCTGGCCGAGGTGGAGGCCAAGTCCGGCCGGTGCGTGGCCGCCCTCGACCACGCGCACCGGGCCGTCACCGTCAGCGAGGAGGCCGGCCTGTCCCCGGGCCCGTCCTGGTTCACGATGGCGCAGGTCGAGGCCACCGGCGGCAGCTTCGCCCGGGCCCTGGGCTACGCCGAGCGCGGCGCGCACGCCTCCGAGGAGGAGCACGACGTCGTGTTCCTGTCCCGCAACCTGCACGTGTACGGGCTGGTCAAGCTCATCACCGGCGACGCCACCGGCGCGGTCACCGCCCTGCGCCGGGTCCGCGAGCTGGAGACCGCCGGCTACGTCCTCGACCCGGCCCTGCTGCGCTGGCACGCGGACCTGGCCACCGCCTTCGTGGCCGCCGGCGACCCCGACGAGGGGTACGCCCTGATCGCGGCCACCCGGCTCACCGCCCTGGCCCTCGACCGCCCCGGGGTGCTCGCCGCCCTCAGCCGCGCCGAGGGCATCTACCGGTCCGCGCTCGGCGACGCGGCCGGGGCCGTGGACCTCCTCGACCGGGCCGCGCTGGACTTCGCGCTGCTCGGGCTGCCCGTCGAGCACGGCCGGACCCTGCTGGCGCTGGGACAGGTCGAGAAGCGGCGTCGGCGGCGCGGGGCCGCCCGGGAGGTGCTGGCCGCCGCGCTGGAGGCGTTCGAACAGACCGGGGCGCGGCCCTGGGTGACCCTGGCCGCGACGGCGCTCGACCGGCTGGAGAGCGGGCCGGCCGAGCCCCGTGCCGCGGTGATCCAGCCGTTGACCGGGACCGAGGCGCGGATCGCGGAGCTGGTCGGACAGGGCGCGAGCAACCGGGAGGTGGCCGCGACCCTGTTCCTGAGCGTGAAGACGGTGGAGGCGACGCTGACCCGGGTGTACCGGAAGCTGGGGGTGCGGTCGCGGACGCAGCTGAGTACGTTGCTGCGGGGGTGAGGCGGCGCGCGGAGCGCGCCGCCGAGGGGGCCGGACGCGTGCCGGGGGCCCCGGATCACGCCTCCCGGAGGACCGCCAGCGCCTCGGTCACGGTGAACGCGCCCGCGTAGAGCGCCTTGCCCGCGATCACGCCCTCGAGACCCTCGACCGTGGACAGTGCGCGCAGATCGTCCAGCGTGGACACCCCACCGCTGGCCACGACCGGCTTCGAGGTGTGCGCGCACAGGTCGCGGTACAGCTCCAGGTTCGGGCCGGACAGCATGCCGTCCTTGGTGACATCGGTGACCACGTACCGGGCGCAGCCCGCGCGCTCCAGGCGGTCGAGCACCTCGTACAGGTCGCCGCCGTCCTTCGTCCAGCCCCGTGCCGCCAGGGTCCGGCCCCGGACGTCCAGCCCGATCGCGACCCGGTCCCCGTACTCGCCGACGATCCGGTCGCACCACTCCGGGTCCTCCAGCGCGGCGGTGCCGATGTTCACCCGGGTCGCGCCCGTGGCCAGGGCCGCCTCCAGGGACGCGGTGTCCCGGATCCCGCCGGACAGCTCCACCTTCGTGTCCAGCCGGGCCACCACGTCCGCCAGCAGGGCCGCGTTCGAGCCCCGGCCGAACGCCGCGTCCAGGTCCACCAGGTGGATCCACTCCGCGCCCTGGTTCTGCCAGTCCAGCGCGGCGGACAACGGGTCGCCGTACGACGTCTCGGTGCCGGCGGCGCCCTGGGTCAGGCGCACCGCCTGCCCGTCGGCGACGTCCACGGCAGGCAGCAGTTCCAGCGTCATCGGGTTCTCCGGTCCAGGGTCATCACGATCAGGGCGGGACTCGCCACCAGGAGCAGCAGCGTGATCGCCAGCTGCGCCGGGAACGAGTCCAGGTAGAACCAGGTGAGGAACATGAGCGCGGCGGCGACCAGCACGATGCCGGCCCGCTCGGCGCGACTGCGGCGGGGGCTGATCCGGCCGGTACCCCGCCGGCGGGGGCGGAACAGCGCGCGGAGCCGGCGGCGCCGGGCCTCCTTGCGCTCCGCCTTCAGCCGGCGCTGTTGGCCCTCGGCGAGCCGGGCGGCGCGCTTCTTCGCCCGCTCCTTAGCCACGGCGCGCCCCGGTCCGGGCCAGCGCGCCCTCCGTCATCGCGGCCCGGGCAGGGCACGCCGCCCCGGCCTCGCGACCGGTCACAGCGTCGCCACCCAGTTGCGCAGCAGCCGCGCCCCGGCGTCCCCGGACTTCTCCGGGTGGAACTGGGTCACCGACAACGCCCCGTCCTCGACCGCCGCGACGAACTCCTCGCCGTGCGTGGCCGTGGTGACCCCGGCGGCGGCCCACGGCCGCGCCGCGTAGGAGTGCACGAAGTAGAACCGCTCGCCCTCGACGCCCTCGAACAGCACCGACCCCGGCGCGGCGACAACGGGCGACCAGCCCATGTGCGGCACCACGGGGGCCTTCAGGCGGGTCACCCCGCCCGGCAGCAGCCCCAGGCCCTCGGTGTGCGTGCCGTGCTCGTCGCCGGAGGAGAACATGATCTGCGCGCCCACGCAGATGCCCAGGACCGGCCGCCCCGTCCGGAGCCGTTCCCGGATCGTCGCGTCACCGCCGAGGTCCAGCAGGCCCGCGACGCACGCCGCGTAGGCGCCCACCCCGGGCACGACCAGTCCGTCGGCCTCCGCCGCGAGCGTCAGGTCGTCGGTCACCGTGACGTCCGCGCCGGCCCGGACCATGGCCCGCTCGGCGGAGCGCAGGTTGCCCGAACCGTAGTCCAGGACGACGACGCGCCTCACTTCGGGAACATCCACAGGATGCCGCCGGCCAGCGACAACACGCCGAGCAGGCCGACGATCGCGACCGCGACCTTCGACCGCTCCTGCTGCTGCAACGACCACGCGCCGCCGAACAGGATGCCCGCGAGGGCGAGAAGGACAATGCTCACTGATTCACTCCACAGCTCGGCAAAAACGGCCTCGCCGGGTCGCTCACGATGCTCACAGAATTCCCTTGGTACTAGGAACGTCCGTGCCCTCGATCCGGATCGCGTCCCGCAGCGCCCGGGCGACGGCCTTGAACTGGGCCTCCACCACATGGTGCGCGTCGGGCTGGGCTCCGGGCCGCGCGGCCCGCTGCACGGTCACGTGCAGGGTGATCCTCGCATGGTGCGCGAACGACTCCCAGATGTGCCGGGTCATGCTCGTCGGGTACGCCGGCCCGATCGTCGGCGCGAGCCCCAGCGGTTCCTCGTGCACGCAGTACGGCCGGCCGGACAGGTCGACCACGGCCTGGACGAGCACCTCGTCCAGCGGCACGATCGCGTGCCCGAACCGGCGCACCCCGATCTTGTCCCCGGCCGCCTCGGCGA
This sequence comes from Longispora urticae, assembly GCF_053902585.1. Classification (NCBI taxonomy): domain Bacteria; kingdom Bacillati; phylum Actinomycetota; class Actinomycetes; order Micromonosporales; family Micromonosporaceae; genus Longispora; species Longispora urticae. Next base: position 78,755 of record NZ_JAQZSH010000007.1, on the reverse strand, counting down.
ACGCGTCGCCCAGCCCGATCGCCGTGTCCTCCAGCGTGTGGTGCGCGTCGATGTGCAGGTCGCCCTCGACGGCGATGTTCAGGCCGATCCCGCCGTGCCTGCCCAGCTGGTGCAGCATGTGGTCGTAGAAGCCGACCCCGGTGGACACCGTGACCGGGCCGCCGTCGAGGTCGAGCTCGACGAGGACCTTGGTCTCCTTGGTGACCCGCTCGACCCGTCCGGTCCTCACAGTGACTCCTTCACAGCCCGCAGAAATGCGTCGGTCTCCTCGGCCGTGCCGGCGGTGACCCGCAGCCACCCGGCCAGGCCGACGTCGCGGACCAGGACGCCCGCCGCCAGCAGTCTCTCCCAGAACACGGCCTGGTCGCCGCCCACCTGGAACAGGACGAAGTTCGCGTCGGAGTCGGCCACCGCGAGCCCGAGTCCGCGCAGGGAGTCCACGATCCGGTCCCGCTGTTCCTTGATGGCGGCCACGGTGCCGAGCAGGACGTCGCGGTGCGCGAGCGCGGCGCGGGCGGCGGCCTGGGTCAGCGCCGACAGGTGGTACGGCAGCCGGACCAGTTGCACCGCGTCCACGACCGCGGGGCTCGCCGCCAGGTACCCGAGCCGGCCGCCCGCGAACCCGAACGCCTTGCTCATCGTCCGGGTCACGATCAGCCGGGGGAACTCGGGCAGCAGGTCCAGCGCGCTGGGCGTACCGGCCCGGCGGAACTCCGCGTACGCCTCGTCCACGACCACCATGCCCCGGGCCGCGCGCGCGACCTCGCGGATGGTGTCCAGGTCCAGCGCGGTGCCCGTCGGGTTGTTGGGCGAGCACAGGAACACCACGTCCGGGTCCGCCGCGCGCACCTGGGCCACCGGGTCGGCGAGGCCGAAGTCGGCGGTGCGCTCCCCCGGGATCCAGGTCGTGCCGGTGCCGAGCGCGAGCAGCGGGTGCATCGAGTAGGTGGGCGTGAACCCGAGCGCCGAACGCCCCGGGCCCGCGAACACCTGGAGGATCTCCTGCTGCACCTCGTTGGAGCCGTTGGCCGCCCAGACCTGGGCGGTGGTGACGCCCAGGTAGTCGGCCAGGGCGGCGCGCAGGGCGACGGCGTCCCGGTCGGGGTAGCGGTTGAGCTGGGACAACTCCGCGCCGAGGGCGGCTGAGATCGCGTCGACGACCTCGGCGGGTACCGGGTAGGAGTTCTCGTTGGTGTTCAGCCGGACGGCGACGTCGAGCTGCGGCGCGCCGTAGGGCGACATGCCCCGGAACTCGGGCCGGATCGGCAGCCCGGCGCTACCGGCCTCAGCCTCGCGCGTGGTTGCGGCTCCGGTCCCGCGCGCGGCGTCGGCCCCGGCCTCAGCCCCGGGTCCGGCGTCAGTCCCGGCCACGGGTCGGGCCCCGGTCACGCGAACCTCGCGCTGACGGCCTCGCCGTGCGCCGGCAGGTCCTCCGCCTCGGCGAGGGTCACCACGTGCCCGGCGACCTCCCGCAGCGCCGCCTCGTCGTAGTGGATGACGTGCACGGCCTTGAGGAACGTGTGGGTGCTCAGCCCGGAGGAGTGCCGCGCGCACCCGCCGGTGGGCAGCACGTGGTTGGAGCCGGCGCAGTAGTCGCCGAGGGACACCGGGGACCAGGCCCCGACGAAGATGGCGCCCGCGTTGCGGACCCGGTCGGCGACGGCCGGCGCGTCGGCGGTCTGGATCTCCAGGTGCTCGGCGGCGTAGTCGTCGACCACGGCCAGGCCCTGCTCGATGTCGATGACCAGCACGATGCCGGACTGCGGCCCGGTCAGCGCCTCGCGGACCCGCTCGTGGTGCTTGGTCGCCGCGACCCGGGTGTCCAGCTCGCGTTCGACGGCGTCGGCCAGTTCGACGCTGGTGGTGACCAGCACGCTCGCCGCGAGGGGGTCGTGTTCGGCCTGGCTGATCAGGTCGGCGGCCACGTGCGCCGGGTCGGCGGTGGCGTCGGCGAGGATCGCGATCTCCGTCGGGCCGGCCTCGGAGTCGATGCCGACGGTGCCCCGGAGCAGGCGCTTGGCGGCGGTCACCCAGATGTTGCCCGGCCCGGTGATCATGTCGACGGGGCGGTTCTCCTCGGTGCCGTAGCCGAGGGCGGCGATGGCCTGGGCGCCGCCCATCGCGTACACCTCCGTCACGCCGAGCAGGGCGCACGCGGCGAGCACCCGGCGGTCGGGGAGGCCGTCGTTGTCGGCCTGCGGGGGGCTCGCGACGACGATCTGGCCGACGCCGGCGACCTGGGCGGGGACGACGTTCATGACGACACTCGACGGGTACATCGCCAGGCCGCCGGGCACGTAGAGCCCGACCCGGCCGACGGGCAGCCACTTCTCCGTGACGGTGCCGCCGGGGGCGAGCGTGGTGGTGTGCGAGGGGCGCAGCTGGGCGGCGTGCACGACGCGGACCCGGGCGATGGCCTCCTCGAGGGCCGCGCGGACCGGGCCCTCCAGGGCGTCGGCCGCCTTCGCGATCTCCGCCTCGGGCACCCGCAGCACCGGGGTCTCCACGCGGTCGAACCGATGCGTGGCCTCCTTGACGGCGGCGGCCCCATGCTCGCGGACCGCCTCCACGACCGGCCGGATCTGTTCGATCGCGGCGGTCACGTCGAACCGGGCGCGGGGCAGCAGCCCGCGCGGATCCCTGGTGTCACCCCGGAGGTCGATGCGGTTCAGCACCCGTTCAGCCTAGTCGGCGCTCCCAGCCACCGGACGGGTCGGTCCCAGCATCCGATCGGCCCGTGACCAGGGTCACTCCGCCCAAGATCAAGATCCGCGACCATCGACGGGTACGCCGCCCGCCCGGCCCACCTCCCACCGCCGGAACGTGCCTCCCCGCCCGCACCGACCACCTCCGCTGCGGCGCGCCCACCCGCCTTCCGCCCACGCGGAGCACACCGGGTTCAGCATCACCACCCGCGCGGAGCGACCCGCGTCCAGCACCCGACCCCCCGGGGCGCCCCGGGTCCGGCACCACCGCCGACGTGGCCGACCCGGGGCACCGGAAGCACCCCTGGGAGGGTCCGCCCCGAGGTCGCGAGGCTCGATCCGCGCCACCCCGGGCATGAGGCCGCCCGGTCCCCGGCTGGCGCGCCGACGACCGGCCCAGTCGCTCCGACACCCGTGGCCGGGTGCCTTCGCGGCCGGTCACGCCCCCACTCGTAACCCTCCGATGATCTTGATCTTCAGTCCGAACCCGGGCGCAGGCCCGGGAAGCGCGACCACCCGGCGATCATCGTGTAGGTGAACACGGCCGCGAGCGCCTGGGCGGCCAGCGCGCCGCGCGGGAACACCGGGATCCCGAGGACCCGGAAGAACTCGCCCGAGTTCAGCGACGGGGGCCGGTAGAACTGCCAGCCGGCCTGGGCGGTGCGCTTGATCTCGGCGTAGTCGTCGAGCCCGATCCGGCGGCCGATCTGCCAGGCGACGCACGCGCCCAGCAGCGAGCCGACCATCAGGCCGATCAGCACCGCGGCGCCGCGCCACCGGCGGAGCAGCAGCCAGACGCCGAGCCCGAGCAGGACGCCCACCGCGAGGCCGATCAGGGTGAAGACGACATCGGAGCCCACGTACTCCTCCGGCTCCGCGTCGACGAGCAGCGGCCCGTCGGCGGTCATCTGCACCAGCACCCGGGGGGCCAGCGCCGACCAGAGCACGCCGAGCGGGGCGCCCAGGACGGAGATCGTCAGGACGACGAGCAGCCCGGCCAGGATCTCCCGCGGCCAGTCCCGGCGCGGCCGGGGCGGGGCGGGGGTCCCGTAGACGGCCGGTTCCGGCCAGATCGGGGGCGGCGGGGTCGGATACTTCTCCGGGGTGCTCACCCGCCCATCCTAGGTGCGGACGCCAGGTTGCGCCGGGCCCCGCGTTCCGGGGCCCACCACCTGCGAAAACACCCTTTCCGGGCCGATGCGGCGGATCGACGCGGAGCTCGGCCGACCGGGGCCCGGACCTGCTCGCCGGACCGCGCCCACGATCGCGACGGCCCGCCGCCGGACCTGGCGCGGCCACGGCGCGCGGCTCGCCCGGCCAGGGCCCGCACGCGGGGGCCCGGGCACCGCGGCTCACCGGCCTAGTCGACGCCCCCGGCGCCCAGCAGGGTCTTGATCTCCGAGCGGAACGCCACGTCGTTGCGCACCTTGAGGTCCGCTCCCAGCGCCAGCAGGGTGTCCCCCGACCGGCTGCGCAGCCGCAGGTGCACCATGCAGTCGCCCCGGTGCCCGAGGATGATCCGCTTCAGCTCGTGCACGGTCGGCTCGACGATCTTGTCCCAGGTGGAGTTCAGCACCACCGGCGGGTTCGCCGCCAGATCGGCCTCGGAGACCTCCAGGATCAGCATGTCCGAGCCGACGACGCTGATCGCCTGGTCGCGCTTGTTCACGTGGCCCTTGACGGTCACCACGATGTCCTCGGCGAGGTGGTGCGACAGCAGCTCGTACGTCTTGGGGAAGAACAGCACCTCCACCGAGGCGTCCAGGTCCTCCAGCATCACGATCGCCCAGCTCGCGCCCTGCTTGGTGATCCGGCGCTGCACCCCGGAGATCATGCCGGCGATGGTGACGGGCATCCGGTCGTTGACGTCCTCGTCGATCACCTCGACGATGCTCTGCTCGGAGTTGGCCTTCAGGATCCGTTCGGCGCCGGCCAGCGGGTGGTCGGAGACGTACAGGCCGAGCATGTCGCGTTCGAAGGCGAGGAGCTCCTTGCGCGGCCACTCGGTCGGCGTGAACTGCAGGTCCAGCCCCACCAGGCCGTCGTCGGAGCTCTCCTCCAGCCCGCCGAACAGGTCGAACTGCCCCACGGCCTCCTGGCGCTTGAGCCCGACCACCGCGTCGATGGCCGACTCGTGCAGCTCGACCAGGCACTTGCGGGTGTGGCCGAGGGAGTCGAACGCGCCGGCCTTGACCAGCGACTCGACGGTCCGCTTGTTGCAGACCACCAGCTCGGACTTCGACAGGAAGTCGGGGAACGACGTGTAGTTGCCCTTGGACCCGCGGGTGGCCACGATCGAGGCCACCACGTTGGTACCGACGTTGCGGACCGCGCCCAGGCCGAACCGGATGTCGGAGCCGATCGGGGTGAACGCGCCGGCGGACTCGTTCACGTCCGGCGGCAGCACCTTGATGCCCATCTTGCGGCACTCGCCCAGGTACATCGCCATCTTGTCCTTGTCGTCGCCGACGGACGTGAGCAGCGCGGCCATGTACTCGGCCGGGTAGTTCGCCTTCAGCCACCCGGTCCAGTAGGAGATCAGCCCGTACGCGGCGGTGTGCGCCTTGTTGAACGCGTAGTCGGCGAAGGGGACCAGGACGTCCCACACCGCCTTGATGGCCTCGGGGGAATAGCCCCGTTCGAGCATGCCCGCCTCGAACGGCACGAACTCCTTGTCGAGGACCTCCTTCTTCTTCTTGCCCATGGCCCGGCGCAGGTTGTCGGCCTGGCCGAGGGAGTAGCCGGCGAGCTTCTGCGCGGCGCGCTGGACCTGCTCCTGGTAGACGATCAGGCCGTAGGTGAGGCCGAGGATCTCCTCCAGGGGCTCTTCCAGCTCCGGGTGGATCGGGGTGATCTCCTGCTGCTTGTTCTTGCGCAGCGCGTAGTTGATGTGCGAGTTCGCGCCCATCGGACCCGGGCGGTACAGCGCGAGGACGGCGGAGATGTCCTCGAAGCTGTCGGGCTTCATCAGCTTGAGCAGCTGGCGCATGGCCCCGCCGTCGAGCTGGAACACGCCCAGGGTGTCGCCGCGGCCGAGCAGTTCGTACGTCTTCGGGTCGTCCAGCGGCAGCGTCAGCAGGTCGATCTTCTGACCGGTGGTGTGCTCGACGTTCTTCACGGCGTCGGCCATGATCGTCAGGTTCCGCAGGCCGAGGAAGTCCATCTTCAGCAGGCCGAGGGACTCGCACGTCGGGTAGTCGAACTGGGTGATGATCGCGCCGTCGGCGTCGCGGCGCCACAGCGGCACGTGGTCGATCAGGGGCTCGGCGGACATGATGACGCCGGCGGCGTGCACGCCGGTCTGCCGGACCAGGCCCTCGAGGCCCTTGGCGACCTCCATCACCTTCGCCACGTCGGGCTCGTTGGCGACCAGGTCGCGGACGGCGCCGGCCTCGGCGTAGCGCGGGTGCTTCGGGTCGAAGATGCCCGACAGCGGGATGTCCTTGCCCATCACGGCCGGCGGCATGGCCTTGGTGATCTTGTCGCCGAGGGCGTAGGGGAAGCCGAGTACCCGGCCGGAGTCCTTGATCGCGGCCTTGGCCTTGATCGTGCCGAACGTGGCGATCTGCGCGACCCGGTCCGCGCCCCACTTGTCCGTGACGTACTTGATGGTCTCGTTGCGCCCGTGCTCGTCGAAGTCGATGTCGATATCCGGCATCGAGATGCGCTCGGGGTTGAGGAACCGCTCGAAGATCAGGCCGTGCGCGAGCGGGTCGAGGTCCGTGATGCCCAGGGCGAACGCCACGATGCTGCCGGCCGCCGAGCCACGCCCCGGTCCGACGGAGTGCCCGTTGTTCTTCGCCCACATGATGAAGTCGGAGACCACCAGGAAGTACGAGGGGAAGCCCATCTGCAGGATCATGTTGATCTCGTACTCGGCCTGCGCGCGGTGTTCCTCGTCGTACCCGTCCGGCCAGCGCCGGTCCATCCCCGCCCAGACCTCCTTGCGGAACCAGGAGTCCTCGGTCTCGCCGTCCGGCACCGGGAACAGGGGCATCAGGTTCTTGAACTTGAACATCCCCTCCGTCTCGACCTTGGAGGCGACCAGCAGGGTGTTCCGACAGCCCTCGGCCCAGATGTCGGAGGTGTCGATCGCGCGCATCTCGTCGGCGGACTTGATGTAGTAGCCGTCGCCGTCGAACTTGAACCGGTTCGGGTCGCTCAGCAGCGAGCCGGACTGCACACACAGCAGCGCGTTGTGCGCGTCGGCCTCCTCCGGCCGGGTGTAGTGCGAGTCGTTCGTGACCACCGGCGGGATGTTCAGCTTGCGGGAGATCTCGATCAGGCCGTCGCGGACCCGGCGCTCGATGGACAGCCCGTGGTCCATGATCTCGAGGAAGAAGTTCTCCTTGCCGAAGATGTCCTGGTACTTCGCGGCGGCCTTCAACGCCTCCTCGGTGTGCCCGAGGCGCAACCGGGTCTGGATCTCGCCGGAGGGGCAGCCGGTGGTGGCCATGATCCCGGCCGAGTACTCCGCGATCAGCTCCGTGTCCATCCGGGGCTTGTAGTAGTACCCCTCCATGGAGCCGCGCGAGTTGAGCCGGAAGAGGTTGTGCAGCCCCTCGGCGTTGCGGGCCCACATCGTCATGTGGGTGTAGCCGCCGTTACCGGAGACGTCGTCGCTCTTCTGGTCGGGCGTGCCCCAGTTGATGCGCTTCTTGTCGAACCGGGAGGCCGGCGCCAGGTAGGCCTCGACGCCGATCACCGGGGTCACCCCGGCGGCGGTGGCCTGCTTGTAGAAGTCGTACGCCCCGTGCATGTTGCCGTGGTCGGTGATCGCCACGGCCGGCATCTCCTGCCGGTTGACCTCGGCGAACAGCTGCTTCATCCGGGCCGCGCCGTCCAGCATCGAGTACTCGGTGTGCACGTGCAGATGCACAAAAGAGTCACTCATCGGCGGGGGCCTCCTCTGGAGTCGGGGAACACCCCGAGCCTAACCGGAGCCGCCGACGGATCCGATCGAGGCACGCCCCCTAGAAGCCGTCGCTGACCGCCGTCGCAGCCTGTAACCACGCCATCCGGGTCTCCGGCTTCAGGCTCGCGTAGTCGATGCTCGATCCGGATTCCAGAGCGGGGTCATAAGGGACGACAGCGACTGTCCGGGTCCGGCTCTGGAAGTGTTTGACCAGGTCACCGAGCATCGGCGACGGGGTCGGCGTCGGGCAGGACAGCAGCGTCACGGCATTGGCCACGATGTCGCCCATGCCCATCTCCTCCAGCAGGTCGAGCATCCAGTCGGCCGTGAACGCCGCGTCCTCCCGGGGGACGGACGTCACCACCAGCTGGTCGGCGGCCTTGATCACGGTCTGCCAGTTCGCGCTCTCGACGTTGTTGCCGGTGTCGACACAGATCACGTCATGGGTACGCCGCAGCAGCTCCAGCACCCGCCACACCATCGGCGGGTCCAGCAGCCGGGCCACCCGGTGGTCCTCGTCGCCGGCCAGCACGTCGTAGGAGCCGTCGGCGGCGTGCCGGAGGAACTCGTCGAGCCGGTCGCGCAGCTCCTCGCCGCTGGAGTTCTCCACCTCGACCAGGTTCTCGATCAGGTGCCGGATCGTGCGCGCGTGCCGGGCGCTGCCGGCGCGCAGCCCCAGGGTGCCGCGCAGCTCGTTGTCGTCCCACGCCAGGACGCCCCGGCCCCGGGCGCTGCCGATCGTGGCCGCGCACAGCACCGTCGCGGTGGTCTTGTGCACCCCGCCCTTCGGGTTGGCGAACGCCACCACCTTGGCCGGGCCCATGTCGCGGCGCAGCCGGGCCACGTACTCGTCCACGGCGGACGCCTGAGCGGCCCGCTGACCGCCGTTCACGGGGTCGCCGTGGTCCGCGCCACGATCACCCCTGCCACGCCCCAGGAGACTCCGCCAGCGCGGCGCCGCCTCACCTGGCCGGCTCCAGCCAGCCTCGGTTCGCTCCGCCACTGTGTTCGTCCTCTCGCCGGCCGCCTCGACACGTCAGCGTATTCGGTTACCTAACGCTCCGGACAGGGGCTGGGTGCGCGAACCTGAGTCGGTCCGGGTCCCGGCGAGGGTCGGGGTCGGCGAGGGTGAGGCGGGCCACTCCGGCATCGGGCCGGTCGGCGGGGCCGTCGGGCCGGGCCGGTCGGGCGTCCGGGCCGGCGACGGGCTCGGGGCCGGGGTCGGCGTGGGCGACGGGGAGGGCTGCGGGTCCGCCGGGTCGGAGACCACCGTGTGCTGCTCGGGGAGCAGCGGCTGGAACACCGCCTGCTCCGGCCGGTCGAGCCCCGGGGTCGGGTCCACGGCGCGCACCCCGGGCCGGCGGGACAGTTCCGTGAGGGTGGGCGGCGCGGCCCGCACGACGGCCGCGTACACGCAGGAGCAGTGTTCCCGGTACGCCGTCGCCTCCAGCCCCGCCTGGGCGGCCCGCGCCTCGTACTCCTCGCGCAGTTCCCGCTCCTGGGGGCTGTCGCCGGTCAGCCGGCCGGCGAGGCGGCGCGCGGTGCCGATCTCGCCCTCCTTGCGCTGGGCGGCGGCGTCCATCCCCGTGAGCACGTCGTCGGGCAGCCGGCGCACGTCGACCGCGATGACCTCGGTGGAGATGCCGGGCAGCGGGACCCGCAGGTACACCCGGGAGGGGTGCGCGCTCTCCAGCAGGGCGCCGAGCCGGTCGGGCCCGAGGTACGCGGCGAGGGACACCAGCGCCATGGTCGGGCGGTCCACACTGGCGAGCCGCACCTTGGCCCCGGCCACGTACGCCGGCACCGAGTCGCCGTCGGCCACCCCGACCCGCAGCGGCGTACCCGCGTCCTGCCCCCGGCCCGGCACCGGCTCGCGCGCGGACAGCACGGCGGCGAGCAGGACGGCGATGGCGAGGGTCATGCCGACGGCGGCCAGGGCGGCCCGGCGGCTCCGGCCACCGGTCACCCGCCGCACGGCGGCGGCGAGCGGCGGCACCACCCGCCGGTCCAGCCGGTGGAGCAGGTCACGCACGACGACTCCCTAGGGAGCGTCACCCCGCAGGATGCGCAGCGCCCGCTCCAGATCCTCAGGGTAATCGCTGGTGAACTCAACGTAGTTCCCGGTACCGGGGTGGGCGAAGCCCAGGGTGCGCGCGTGCAGCCACTGGCGGTCCAGTTTGAGCCTGGCCGACAGGGACGGGTCCGCACCATATGTCAGATCTCCGACACACGGGTGCCGCAGCGCGGAGAAGTGCACCCGGATCTGGTGGGTCCGGCCGGTCTCGAGGTGCACGTCGAGCAGGCTCGCGGCCGGGAAGGCCTCCAGCGTGTCGTAGTGCGTCACGCTCGGCTTGCCGCCGGACATCACGGCCCACCGGTAGTCGGCGGTCGGGTGCCGGTCGATCGGGGCGTCGATCGTGCCCCGGGACGGATCCGGGTGGCCCTGGACCACCGCGTGGTAGCGCTTCTCGACCGTGCGCTCCTTGAAGGCGCGCTTGAGCACCGTGTACGCGACCTCGCTCTTCGCCACGACCATCAGGCCCGTGGTGCCGACGTCGAGCCGGTGCACGACGCCCTGGCGCTCGGCCGCGCCGCTGGTCGAGATCCGGTACCCCATGCCGGCGAGCCCGCCGATCACGGTCGGCCCGGACCAGCCGGGGCTCGGGTGCGCCGCGACGCCGACCGGCTTGTTGACCACCACGATGTCGTCGTCGTCGTGCACGACGACCAGGCCGTCGATCCGCTCGGGCGTGATGCTCGGCGGCTCCGGCGGCGGCGGCAGGGTGACCTCCAGCCAGGAGCCCGCCCTCACCTTGTCGGACTTCCCGGCCCGGACGCCGTCGAGGAGGATGTTGCCGTCCTCGGCGAGGTCGGCCGCGACGGTCCGGGAGACGCCCGTCAGCCGGGACACCGCCTGGTCCAGGCGCAGGCCGTCCAGACCGTCGGGCACGGGCAGGGTGCGACTTGTCATGCTTTCTCCGCCTTCACGACGCGGGTGCCGTTGAGCCGGCGCCCGGTCAGTTCGAGTACGACGGCCAGGCCGACCCCGCAGACCAACGCGGTGTCCGCGAAGTTGAAGATCGGCCAGACGTCGCCGTGCTTGTCGAACAGGCTGAGGAAGTCGATCACCGCGCCCCGCAGAGGGCCCGGCGCGCGGAACAGGCGGTCCACCAGGTTGCCGGTCGCGCCGCCCAGGATCAGCCCGAGGGCGATGGCCCAGGGCATCGAGCGCAACCGGCTGGCGAACCGGATGATGACCGCGACCACGGTCAGCGAGACCAGGGTCAACACGACCGTGTACCCGCTGGCCAGGCTGAACGCCGCCCCCGTGTTGCGGGCGAAGCTCAGGTACAGCGCGCCGCCCAGCAGCCGGACGGGCTCGCGGCCCTCCAGCGCGGACAGCGCCCAGGTCTTCGTGCCAAGGTCAACGGCCAGCGTGGCCAGCGCGAGGAGCGCCAACCACAGTACTGGCCGCTGCTTGTGTCCTGTTTCTTGGGATTCCGGGGTACTCAGCGCCGCTCCTCCAGCTGCTTACACGTCACACACAAGGTAGCGGACGGGAAAGCGGCCAGGCGTTCGACCGGGATGGCGTTGCCACACTTCTCACAGTGGCCGTATCCGCCCTCGTCGACCCGCTCGAGCGCGCGCTCCAGCTGGGTCACCCGCTCGAGGAGGTTGTTGGCCAGCGAGATCTCCTGCTCGCGCTCGAAGGTCTTCGTCCCCGTGTCGGCCTGGTCGTCGCCGGCCGAGTCGGTGAGCCGCTCGCGCTGCATCTCGTTGGAATCGGTGATCATCTGCTCGTACTCGCCGCGCAGCTCGGTGAGCCGATCGGAGAGCGCGACGCGGATCTTGTCGGTGTCCGAGGCACTCCGGGCGGAGCCACGGGCAGTCTTACCGGCCACGCTCTTGGTGGCCGTACTGGTATCGGCTGGCTTGGCCATCGTCGCTCCCTTGGCCGCGGATCGCGCGGCGGTCGGCGGTGCCTTCACGGGGGGTGTCGCCGGGGCCTGGGTCCCGGCGGCCTTACTGGTCTTCGAACCTGTCACTACCCGAGGCTTGGCATCCTCGGCGATCTCGGCACCCGCCGCAGTCCTTTTCTCGACCCTCGGCGTTCGAGTCGTGTTCGAGGCCGCCGCGGCGGCCTTCTTCGTGGCGGGCGCCGCCTGCGTGGCGGGTTCCGTGCCCTCGGGGGCGGCCTTCGGCGCGGCCTTCTTGACCGCACTCTTGGCCGCCTTGGCCGGGGCGGTCTTCGCCGCCGTGACCGGGGCGGTGACCTTGGCAGCCTTGACCGGAGCGACCTTCCGCGAAACCCCCGCACGCTCGGCCATGACTGCCCCCAAGAGAGAAAAAATGGGTACGCGGCGGGGCGCCGCGCACTCCAGAGGGTGGCAAGAATACGTAACGAATCGCCGAGCCACAAACACGCCACACCTGAGGACGCGTTTTTACAATTTTACGCCCAGCCCCACCAAACCGGTCACGACTCGAGAAGATCGCGCAACCGTCCCGCGACCTGCGGGGTGTCCGGTTCGACGGTGAGGAGTTTGTCGCGGCTGGTATGCCCGGTCCGGAGCGCCACGGCACGCGGACGCAGGCCCAACGCGCTGGCCACGGCCCTGAGCACGGCCTCGGTGGCCCGGCCGTCCACGGCGGGGGCGGACACCGCGACCACGAGCGCGGGCCCGTACGGCCCGGCGTAGCTGCCGCCGACCTTGGTCCGGGAGGCGCCGGGGCGGACCCGGACCGCGATGGTCAGCGTCCCGCCGGGGTCCGTGGCATTCGCCCGGCCGGGGTCGGGGGCGCCCTCCCGGCTGGTCAGCTCCGGCCGCCGAGCGTGGTCGCCGGCTCGCACAGCCCGCACGGCGAGAAGCCCAGGGCCTGGGCCTCACCGACCGGCAGGGGTTCGGGATCGCGGCCGACCAGGTGGTGGCAGCCGGAGAGGTGGTAGCGCGGCCGGCCGTCGACGACCCAGACCCGGGTGGTCAGCCGGCCGATCCGGGAGGCGACCGCCGGCGCGACGTCCTGCGCGGGCGGCTCGTCCTCGGGGTCGTCGTCCTCGTACTCCAGCTCGTCGTCCCCGTCGGCCGCGGCGCGGTTGGCCGGTCCCGCGAACGCCGAGCCCCCGAGATGGCCCGGCGGCGGCGCGGAGACCGGCTCAGCCGGTGGCGCGGTGTGCGGAGTGGAGTCGGAGCCGTGGTCGACGGCTTCGGTGCGGTGCGCGTCGAGATCGTCACCGTGGGTAACGGATCCGGCGCTGCTGAGCACAGCGGTGGTTCCGATGTGTCCGGGCGGGGCGTCGGCGTCGTCCTGGGACGCGTCGCCCGCGTCACCGGGTCGCGACCCGAACCAGTCCGGATGCGCCACCTCGGCCGCCGCGAGCCGCTCGGCCCGCCGGACCCGTTCCGCGTACCGGTCGGGCAGGGCTTCGTCGACGGACTCCCCGGACAGGTCGACCGGGGGCGTGTCGGATACCCGACCCGGGGCGGCGAGAGTCGCCCGGGGTGCCGTCGTCGGGGCGGTGATCGGCTGGCGGGAGCCCCGGTAGACCAGGACCGCCGCCACCCCACAGAGCACGATCGCGCTGATCAACAGCACGTTCGAGGCCTGGATCAGCCCGACGACGACGAGCACCGCCGCGACGAGGATGAGCAGGAGACTTCCGACTATCACGGCTCACCCCCGCCGCGTCACAGGTGGATGGTCAGCGGCCCGGACCGTCGAGGCTGTTGCGCCCCGCCGGACCGTACCCGCCGCCGCCGAGACCGGCCGTGGCCAGCCCGCCGGCAGGGGTGCCGTTGCTCCGGCCGCTCTCGGCCCGGGTCAGCTCGTCCTCGAGCCCCTGGCCTTTGCCGGACAGGTCCCGCAGCTGGCTCTCCAGGTACGCCTTGAGGCGCGTCCGGTACTCCCGCTCGAAGGCCTTCAGCTCCTCGAGGTGCTTCTGCAGCGCGTTGCGCTTCGTCTCCAGGCCGCCCATGGCCTCCTGGTGCCGCTGCCGCGCGTCCCGCTCGAGCGCCTCGGCCTTGCCGCGCGCGTCCCGGGTGACCTCGTCGGCCTTGGCCCGGGCCTCGGCGAGCACCTTGTCGGCCTCACGGCGCGCGTCGGCGACGTGGTCGTCGGCCGTCCGCTGCGCCATCATCAGCACCCGGAGCGCCTGCTGCTCACCGGCGTCGCCACCGGCGGCTCCGCCACCGGCGTTGATCTGCTCCAGCTCCTGCTGCATCTGCCGGGCGGCCTGCTCGGCGGCAGCCTTCTCCCGCTGGACGCGCTCGAACTGCGCCTTCAGGTCGGTCAGCTCAGCGACGAGGCGCGGGTCGTTCCCCCCGCCAGCGGGGGCCTGACGGCCACCGGCGGCGCTGGCCGCGCGGATGTCGGTGTTCTCCTCGATCAGTCGGGCGAGCTCGCGCTCGACCTCGTCGAGGAAGGCGTCCACCTCGTCCTCGTCATAGCCCCGCTTGCCAATCGGGGGTTTCTTGAAGGCGACGTTGTGCACGTCGGCCGGGGTCAGCGGCATCGGAACTCCTCGGGTCAGTTAGAGGCCGCGCGGTCACACGGTCCCGGCGGCTAGGCCGCCTGGACCAGAGGCCCTACTACGAAATACATCAGCACTAACACGATAGCGAGCAGAGCTAGGAAGGCCAGGTCCACGCTCACCGTACCAATCCTGAGCGATGGGATCACTCGCCTCAACGCCCGAAGGGGTGGTTCAGTGACGCTCCACACGCACTCCATCGCCGCTGCGGCCCCACGGCCGGGTCGCCAGCGGCGGGACAGGGAGCGAACCCAATCCAGCACAATGCGGGCGAGCAGGAAGAGGAAAAAAACGTATAGGAGCAGGTAGACGACCTGGACTACGTTCGACAGCACCGGCCCTGCGCCCTCGCTTCAGCTCTGGTGGAAGAACCCGCCCTCGGCGATCTTCGCCTTGTCCTCAGCGGTCACTGTGACATTGGCGGGTGAGAGCAGGAACACCCTGTTGGTGACGCGCTCGATCGTACCCCGGAGTCCGAAGGCCAGGCCGGCCGCGAAGTCGACCAGTCGCTTGGCGTCCGCCTCGTCCATCTCTGTGAGGTTCATGATCACGGGCGTTCCGTCCCGGAACCGCTCCCCGATCGTCCGTGCCTCGTTGTACGTGGTGGGGTGCAGGGTCATGATCCGGTAGTTCGTGTCGTCCTCTTCCACCACGACCGCCCGTTCGCGGAGCTGCACCTGCGGAGCGAGCGCGAGATTGTCCTGAGTGAGGGTCGTCACACCGGCCCGACCATCGCGCAGGGGCCGGACACTCGCCCGCTCCGCACGGGTCTCCATCGCCGCGGCGGCGGCCCGCAGGCGCGGGGCGTCCTCCTCGTGCTGACGGCCCCGGGAGTCCTCGTGGTGCGCCTCGGGCTCCTCGTCCTCGTACTCGTCGTACCTGTGGTCGCGGTCCCGATCCCGATCACGGTCCCGCGAGCTGGGCCGACGGTCACGCTCCGTGTAGCGGCCGTTGTCGTTCTCGTCCGCGTAGCGGTCCTCGTCATCCTCGATGAGGCCGAGCCAGACGCCGGCCTTCCGCAGAGCACCCATAGCGTCTCCCCCCTCGCAAACGTTGGTCTGTTAATCACACCGATGTGATTCGATGCTCGTTCAGGCTAACCCAGCCGGCGGTCGGCTTCCGAGGATTGCGCTGCCGACACGCACATGAGTGGCACCGAACGCAATGGCCTCGGCGAGATCGCCACTCATACCGGCCGACAGCACGGTGGCTGTCGGATATCCGACAAGAAACTTTGAGGTGTACTCCGCGAGAACGCCGAACGCCCGCGCCGCCTCCCAGTCCAGCGGAGCCACCGCCATCAGTCCGCGCAGCCGCAGTTCGGGGCGGGCCAGCACCGCGTCGGCGAGGGCCGCGAGCTCCGGCTCCGGTACGCCGCCCCGGCCGACCGCCCCGTCGAGGCTCAGCTGGAGCAGGACGTCGAGCGGACGGTCCGGGCGCTCCCGGGCCACGGCGGCGGCCAGAGCCTCCACCAGGGCCGGGCGGTCCACGGAGTGCACCATGTCCGCGTACCGGACCACGGAGCGCGCCTTGTTGCGCTGGAGCTGCCCGATGTAGTGCCAGGTCGGCGGCCCGGCACCGAGCGGGGCCGGGCCCGGGAGCCCGCCCCCGGGACGCCCGTCGCCGAGCGGGGCCACGCCGGGGAGCCCGCCTCCGGGACGCCCGGCACCGGACTCCGCCGGGCCGGGACCCTCCCCGGCCAGCGCCTCGGCGACCAGGACCGCCTTCGGGGCGGCCTCGGCGTCGCGGTTCTCCCCCACGTCGCGCACCCCGAGGTGCCGCAGGTGCACGACGTCACTGGCCGGATACGTCTTGGTGACCGCGACCAGGGTGACCTCGCCGGGATCGCGCCCGGCGGCGACACAGGCCGCGTCGATCCGTGCCCGGACCCGGGCCAGCCCGTCGGCCAGCTCCCGGCGCCGGTCACCCCCCGCACTGTCGGTGGGTGACTCCGGGCCGAGGCCCTCCGCACCCACCGGGCCGGAGCCCACGCCCCCGCCGGCCGAGCGGCCCGCACCCCGGGCGTCGTGCCCGGAGCCGGAGGAGCCCTCGCCGGCGTCCGCGCCACCCTCGGCCGGGCGACCCGACCGGTCGGCGGCAGCGGACGAGCCGCCGGGAACCCCCGACGGCTCGACCTGTGTCGCTTCGTTCTCTCCGGTGCCCGGCCCGCGGCCGCCCACCGGCGTCTCCTCAGGTAACAGCTCAGGCACCGTTCTTCAGGAAGTCCGGCACGTCCACGTCGTCGAACAGCACCCGGCGGGGCGCCGGCTGGGTCGGAGCCGGGGTCGCCGGGCGGACCGGGGTCACGTTCGACGGGGCGGACTGCTCGACCGGCTGCGGGGCCTTGCGGGCCGGCTCGGCCGGCTTGTACGCCGGGCTGCCGCCGTCGAAGCCCGCCGCGATCACGGTGATCCGGACCTCGTCGCCGAGCGCGTCGTCGATGACCGCGCCGAAGATGATGTTCGCGTCGGGGTGCGCCGCGTCGGTGACGAGCTGCGCCGCGTCGTTGATCTCGAACAGGCCGAGGTCGGAGCCGCCGGCGATGGACAGCAGGACGCCGCGCGCCCCGTCCATGCTCTGCTCGAGCAGCGGGCTGGAGATCGCGGCCGTGGCGGCCTCGACCGCGCGGGAGTCGCCCCGCGAGGAGCCGATCCCCATCAGCGCGCTGCCCGCGCCGGACATGACGCTCTTCACGTCGGCGAAGTCGAGGTTGATCAGGCCCGGCGTGGTGATCAGGTCCGTGATGCCCTGGACACCGGACAGCAGCACCTGGTCGGCCTGGCGGAACGCGTCCATCATCGACATCGACCGGTCGCCGAGCGCCAGGAGGCGGTCGTTCGGGATGACGATGAGGGTGTCGCACTCGTTGCGCAGGTCGTCGATGCCCGACTCGGCCTGGACCTGCCGGCGCTTGCCCTCGAACGAGAACGGCCGGGTGACCACGCCGATGGTGAGCGCGCCGAGCTTGCGGGCGATGCTCGCGACGACCGGCGCGCCGCCGGTGCCCGTGCCGCCGCCCTCGCCGCAGGTCACGAAGACCATGTCGGCCCCCTTGAGGACCTCCTCGATCTCGTCGCGGTGGTCCTCGGCGGCCTTCTTGCCGACGTCGGGGTTCGCGCCCGCGCCGAGGCCCCGGGTGAGCTCGCGACCCACGTCGAGCTTGACGTCGGCGTCGCTCATCAACAGCGCTTGCGCGTCGGTGTTGATCGCGATGAACTCGACGCCCTTCAAGCCGACCTCGATCATCCGGTTGACGGCGTTGACGCCGCCCCCGCCGATCCCGACAACCTTGATGACCGCGAGGTAGTTGTGCGGAGTTGTCATCGGTCTGCCATCCCTTCGAGGTGATCTGCTCGCCCGTTCAGGGTGCCCGCGTGGTGCACGCTTCCCCCCGTGCCGTCTGTGGCGAAGGACAAAACTCTAACTCTCTACTAGAGACTTACAGTTATGTCAACTTCCTGTACTGGCCCGGAACGTATTCCGCATCCGGCCCCAAACCAAAGACATCCCCCGGCGTGTCGCGGATCTTGTTCCGAACTCCGGGAACAGATCACCGCATCACGGGGAAGTCCGGCGCGCTGACGTCGATGACCGCACCAGGACGGCCGAGCAGCAGCGTCGCGGTACGCGACTTCTTGTCGCTGGCCTCGGCGTCGCCCCAGACCACGGAACGCCCCTTGGCCAGCTCCAGCCGGATCCTGGTGACCGACTCGGCCTCCAGAGTACCCAGTTGGGAGCGCAGTTCAGGACTCAAAGCCGACAGGACCCGCAAAGCGGCCTGCGTGGTCGGATCCGAGGGCCCCGGACTGGGCAGTCTCATCAGCGGCAGGCCGGCGGGCCGCGCGGCGACCACCTGGAACAACACGCCCTCGCGGTCGAGCAGACCAAAGGCCTTGTCCTGGGGTACGACCGCGATCGGCCTACGCTCCGTGACGGTGACCACCACGGCACTCGGCCACGACCGGGACACGTCCACCCGCTCCACCGGGGCCAGTTCGGCGATCCGGCGCTCGGCCCCGGCGGTGTCGACTCTGGCCAGTGGCGTACCGGGCGCGACCTTGGCCGCCTCGCGGATCTGCTCCGGGCTGAGGATCGCGGCGCCGCGCACCCGCACCTCGGACACGGAGAGCAACGGGCTGCCGTAGACGCCCCAGGTCAGCAGGGCGAGGACGACGAGGCCGGCGGCCACGAACAGCCACGGCCGGGCCGTGTTCAGCCGGCGCTGGCGGGCCCGGGCGGCGAACCGGCGCACGGAGACCGGCACCGCCTCGCGTCGGGCCCGGACCAGCTGCCAGCGCCGGGGCACGTCAGGCCCCGGGTCCGGGGTCCGCGCCGCGGGTGGACAGTGCCGCCAGCAGCTCGTCGCCCAGCAGCGAGATCGGCGGCGCGCCCATGGTCACGACCACGTCGCCCTGGCGGGCCCGGCGGGCCACCTCGGCGGGCACGTCCGACCAGGACGGCACGAAGACCTTGCGGTCGTCGGCGAGCGCCACCGCGCGGGTCAGCGCCGCGCCGCCCTCGCCCGGCTCGCGGACCTCGCCCGGGCCGAACACCTCCATCACCACGGCCTCGTCGGCCAGCGACAGGGCGGCGGCGATCTCGGTCTGGAAGTCGCGGGTCCGGTACATGCGGTAGGGCTGGAAGACCACGATCAGGCGGCCCGTGCCGGCCACGCCGCGCAGGGTGCGCAGCGCGGCGTCCATCGAGGTCGGGTGGTAGGCGTACTCGTCGTAGACCCGGACGCCGTCGGCGGTGCCCTTGAGCTCGAACCGGCGGCGGACCCCCGGGAACGCCGCCAGGCCCTCCACCACGCACGTGGCGTGCAGGCCGAGCCGGAGCGCGGTGAGCATGGCGGCGGCGGAGTTCAGCGCCATATGGTGGCCCGGGGTCGGCACGGTGATCTCGCCGAGCGGCTCGCCGTCCAGCCAGGCCCGGTACCGGGCGCCGGCGGAGTCGGACGTGACGTCGGCGATCCGCAGGTCGGCATCGGCGGCCTCGCCGTACGTGAACACCCGGCGGCCCTCGGCGCGCAGCTGGTCGGCCAGGCTCCGGCACCGGACGTCGTCGGCGCAGGTGACCACGAAGCCGTCCGGGGTGGTCTGCCGGCAGAACTCGGCGAACCCCTCGGCCAGCCCGTCGAGGTCGCCGTACGTGTTCAGGTGGTCGGCGTCGATGTTGGTGACCAGGGAGACGTGCGGCCGGTACCTCAGGAAGGACCTGTCGCTCTCGTCGGCCTCCGCGACGAAGTACTCGCCGGTGCCGTGGTGCCCGTTGGAGCCCGCCTCGGAGCTCTCCCCGCCGATGCAGAACGACGGGTCCTGCCCGCAGTGCTGGAGGATCAGCGTCGTCATGGACGTCGTGGTGGTCTTGCCGTGGGTGCCGGCCACCGCGATGGTCCTCCGGCCCGTCATGGTGGCCGCCAGGGCCTCCGAGCGGTGCAGGATCCGCAGGCCCAGCCGGCGCGCCTCCACGAGCTCCAGGTGGTCCTCAGGGATCGCCGTGGAGTACACCACGGTGTCCACGTCGCGGAGGTTCTCGGGGACGTGCGCCATGTGGATCACGCCGCCGAGGGCGCGCAGGCCGACCAGCGACGGCCACTCGCGCAGCTCGCTACCGGACGTCGGCACGCCCCGGGTGAGCAGCAGGCGGGCCAGGCCGCTCATGCCGACCCCGCCGATGCCGATCAGGTGGACCCGGCCGAGGTCCTCAGCGGTGACTCCGTCGTCGATCAGGGACTTCACGATGCACCATTCTGCTCGTTCGACAGCTCGACGGCCCTCACGCCGCGCTCCCGCGCGGCGCGGTGGCGACGATCTCCTGGACATAGGACAGCAGGGCCTCGTCCCCGTCGCGGCGGCCGTACCCGGCGGCGGCGGCGCTCATCGCGTCGAGCCGGGCCCGGTCGCCGAGCAGCGGGATGACGGTCGACTCGACCCAGGCGGGCACGCAGTCGGCGTTGTCGACCAGGATGCCGCCCCCGGCCTCGACGACGGGGAGCGCGTTGCGGCGCTGCTCGCCGTTGCCGAACGGGAGGGGTACGTAGATGGTCGGCAGGCCCAGGGCCGCGACCTCGGCGCAGGTCATCGCGCCGCCCCGGGAGAGGACGAGGTCCGCCGCCGCGTACCCCAGCTCCATCTCCTTGAGGAACTCGACGGTCACGTACGGCGCGTCCAGGCCGGTCGGGATCTCCACCGGCTCGTCCTGGCGGGCGCCCGTGATGTGCAGGACCTGGTACCCGGCGGAGGTGACCGCCTTGGCGGCCCCGGCCATCGCGAGGTTGATCTGCCGGGCGCCCTGCGAGGCGCCGAACACGAACAGGGTGGGCCGGTCGGGGTCGAGCCCGAAGTGCGCGCGGGCCTCGGCGCGCCGGGCCGCCCGGTCGAGCCGGGTGATCGAGGTGCGCAGCGGCACGCCGACGACGCGGCCGCCGGCCAGGAACGGGACCTTGAGCTGGGCCGGGAAGCCGAGGGCGATGTGCCCGCCGATCTTCATGCCCATCTTGTTGGCGACGCCCGGGGGCACGTTGACCTCGTGGATCACGGTCGGGGTGTGCCGCCGCCACGCCGCCAGGTACGCCGGAACCGAGACATAACCACCGAAACCAACCACGACCTCGGCCTGGACCTCGTCGAGGATCGCGCGGGTGGCGCGCATCGCCCGGTACATCCGGGGCGCGGTCTTGAGCAGGTCGAC
The DNA here is from genome assembly GCF_053902585.1 of Longispora urticae. Taxonomy (NCBI): domain Bacteria; kingdom Bacillati; phylum Actinomycetota; class Actinomycetes; order Micromonosporales; family Micromonosporaceae; genus Longispora; species Longispora urticae. Next base: position 57,913 of record NZ_JAQZSH010000007.1, on the reverse strand, counting down.
GTTCACCGAGCGCGGCAACTGGTACGCCGGGACGTTCCGCAGGTCGTAGCCCGCCGCCGGGATGATCTCGTTCTCCAGGCCGCGCGGCGTACCCAGGCAGGTGATCCGGATGTTCGGGTCGTGCCGCCGCAGACAGTCGGCGAACGCGAGCAACGGATAGATGTGTCCCCCGGTGCCGCCGCCGGCGAGAACCACTGACCTCATGCGCTGTCCTTCACTTCGATCGGCCCTGCGTCGTCGAACCGCTGCGCTGACGGGGGCGGGAGGCCCCGCCGGCCGGAGATCCGGCGTCCCCTCTCCGCTCGGAGGGTCCGGCGGAGGTCAGGGGCGGCAGCGGTGCCCAGAGTATCCGGCCCCACTTCCCCGGGGGCCGGGCGTGCAGCGCGGCGGCCGCGTCCGGCTCCGCCCGGGCGAACGACGCGAGCATGCCCACGACGGCCACCGACACCACCAGCGAACTGCCGCCCGCCGAGATGAACGGCAGCGTGATGCCCGTGATGGGGATCAGGCCGATCACGACCCCGATGTTCAGGATCGCCTGCCCGGACAGCCAGATCGTGGCCGCCCCGGCCGCGAGCCGGCGGAACGGGTCGGTCACCCGGCGGGCGATCCGCAGGCCCGCGTACGTCAGGACGGCGAACAGGGCCAGGACGACCATGCAGCCGACGACGCCCAGCTCCTCGGCGATCACGGCGTAGATGAAGTCGTTGGCGGACTCGGGCAGGTAGCCCCACTTCTGGCTGCCCGCGCCGAGGCCCACCCCGAACCAGCCGCCGTTGCTGATCGCGAAGTACGACTGCATGGCCTGGAAGCCGTCGCCGTCCTTCATCCGCTCCGGGTGCAGGAACGAGGCCAGCCGCGCGCCCCGGTACTCGTTGCCGACGAAGATGAGCACCAGCACGCCCGCGACCGCGATGCCCAGCAGCAGGCCCAGGATCCGGGCCCGGACGCCGCCGATGAACAGCAGCGCGCCGAAGATGGTGAGCATCGACAGCATGGTGCCCAGGTCGTGGTACCCGACGAGGGCCAGCAGCAGGCCCGCCACCGGGAACAGCGGCACCACCAGCTCCTTGAGGTCGCCGAGCAGTTCGCGCTTGCGGACCAGGATCTCCGCGCCCCACAGCAGCAGCGCCAGCTTCGCGAACTCCGCCGGCTGCACCTGGAACGCCCCGATGTGCAGCCAGTTGGCCTTCTCGTCGACCGCGATGCCGGCGAAGGCCAGCTTGCCGCCCATCTCGCCGCCGATCAGCATGAACAGCTGCACCGGGATCGCCACGGCCATCAGGACCGTGCCCACCGACCGGTACGTGTTCACCGGCAGCCGCTGGAACAGCCAGAACCCGACCAGCCCCAGCATCGCCCACATGCCCTGCTTGGCGACCACCGCGAACGAGTTGCCCGTGTCCGCGAACGAGTCCACCCCGGTCGCGGAGAACACCATCACCAGGCCGATCGCGACGAGCAGGCCGACGCTGGCCAGGAGCAGGTAGTAGGACGCCAGGGGCCGCGACAGCAGCCCACGCAGCGCCGCCAGGGGGCTCGTGGACAGCCGGGGGGCGGTCATTGCCTGAGTCCCCGCACAGCGGTCTCGAAGGCCGCGCCACGGGCCGCGTAGCTGGCGTACATGTCCAGGGAGGCCGCCGCCGGGGCGAGCAGCACCGTGTCCCCCGGTGCCGCCAACCGGGCCGCCGCCGCCACCGCCTCCGCCATGGCCCCATCATCGGTCCTCGGCACATCGACGACCGGGACGTCCGGGGCGTGTCGCGCCAGCGCCCGGGCCAACTCGGCCCGATCGATCCCGATCAGCACCGCCCCGGACAGCCGGTCGGCGACCGCCGCGACCAGGTCGTCGACGTCGACGCCCTTGAGCTGGCCGCCCGCGACCCAGACCACCTTCGGGTACGAGCGCAGCGACGCGTACGCCGCGTGCGGGTTCGTGGCCTTGCTGTCGTCCACGTACAGCACGCCGTCGACCGTGGCCACCGGCGCGTTGCGGTGCGGCTCGGGCGTGTACCCGGACAGCCCCGCCCGGACCGCCTCCCGGTCGACGCCGTGCGCCAGGGCCAGGGCGGCGGCGGCCAGCGCGTTGGCCACGTTGTGCGGCCCGGACGGCTTCACGTCGTCCAGCACGGCGATCTCGTGCGCGTCGCCGTCGCCCATCCGGTCGATCAGCATGTGCTCCACGACGCCCAGGTCGCCCTGCCGGGGCGCGTCGAGGGTGAACCCGATCGCCCGGCCCCCGTGCCGCCGCAGCTCGCGGGCCACGTACGCGTCGTCGCGGTTGCCGACCGCGACCGGCCCGCGCCAGACGGCCCGCTTGGCGCCGGCGTACGCGTCGAAGTCGCCGTGCCATTCCAGGTGGTCGTCGGCCAGGTTCAGCCACGCGCCGGCCTGCGGGGCCAGGGTGCTCGACCAGTGCAGCTGGAAGCTGGACAGCTCCACGGCCAGCACGTCCAGGTCGCCGGTCACCGCGTCGACCAGGGGCACGCCGATGTTGCCGAGCGCCTCGGTGCGCAGCCCGGCGGCGCGCAGGATCGACACCAGCATCGTCGTGGTGGTCGTCTTGCCGTTCGTGCCGGTGACCGCGAGCCACGGGGCCGCGTTCTCCGGGCGCAACCGCCAGGCCAGCTCGGGCTCGGAGTACACGTCGATGCCCTGGGAGATGGCCGCGACCGCCAGCGGGTGGTGCGGCGGGAAGCCCGGCGAGACCACCAGCTCGTCGACCCGGTCCAGGAGGTCCTTCGGCGGCTCGTCGCCGACCAGCACCTCGGCGCCGGCGGCGGTCAGGCGGTCGACCCAGTCGCCCGCGGACCGGTCCAGGACCGTGACCCGCGCGCCGCGCCGGAGCAGGGCCTCGGCGGACGCGATGCCCGCCACCCTCGCCCCGGCGACCAGGAACCTGCGGCCCTCGGGCCGCCAGGGAACTTCCGGACCCATCAGCCGTACGCCCTCAGGAAGTCGGAGTAGAAGACGCCCAGCGCGATGAGCACGCCGAGCCCCGCGATGATCCAGAACCGGACCACGATGTTGACCTCACTCCAGCCCTTGAGCTCGAAGTGGTGCTGCAACGGTGACATCCGGAATATTCGTCTACCCGTGGTGCGGAACGAGATCACCTGGAGCACGACCGACATCGTGATGATGACGAACAGGGCGCCCAGGATCGGGGTGAGCAGCACGGTGCGGGTGGCCATCGCCATGCCGCCGATCAGGCCGCCCAGGCCCAGCGCGCCGGTGTCGCCCATGAAGATCCGGGCCGGCGAGGTGTTCCACCACAGGAAGCCGAGCAGGGCACCCGCGGCCGCCGCGCCGACCATCGCGATCTCCAGCGGGTCGCGGGAGACGTAGCAGTACGCGCCGGCCTTGGCCGCCGGGTACTCCGGGCACCAGTGCCGGTACTGCCAGAACGCCATCATCGTGTACGCCATCAGCACCAGGATCGACGCGCCCGTGGCCAGGCCGTCGAGCCCGTCCGTCAGGTTCACCGCGTTGCTCATCGACATGATCACGAAGATGAAGATGACGATCGCCGCCACCTTGCCCGTGTACAGCCAGTCGATGTCCCGGACCAGCGACAGGTTCTCGCTACCGACCGTGAGCGAGAAGTCCTTGTAGCCGTGCACGGTGCGCGGGAAGCTCAGCGCGATCCAGCCGAACACGCCACCGACCGCGATCTGGCCGAACAGCTTGCCCTTCTTGCTCAGGCCCGCCGAGTTCTTCTTCCGGACCTTGATCCAGTCGTCCAGGAACCCGACCAGGCCGCAGCACACGAACAGGCCCAGCAGCACCAGGCCGGTGATCGTGAACCCGTCCTCGCGGCCGCCCTTGGCACCCATGTTGAGCTGCACCAGGTGGCCCGCCCCGTACGCGATGACCGTGGCGAGGATGAAGACCACGCCACCCATCGTCGGGGTGCCCCGCTTGCCCAGGTGGGTCTGCGGACCGATCTCCCGGATCGGCTGCCCCGCCTTCAACGCCCGGAACACCCGCACCGCGAGCGGTGTGATGAGCAGCGACAGTACGAACGCGACGAATGCCGCTGCGATGACGGCCCTCACGCCGACAACCCTTCCCTGAGCGCGTCCGCGACCTGCCAGGTCCGGTACCGCGAGCCCTTCACCAGCACTACGTCACCGGGGCTCAGTGCCCCGTCCAACAGCGCGATCGCCGCCTCCTGGTCCGTCACCCGCACAGCCTCTCCTGCCCAGTCGGCCACCATCTCGGCGCCGTCGGCGAGCGGACCCGCCCCGTCACCCACGGCGACCAGCCGGTCCACGCCCAGCTCGGCGGCGAGCCGGCCCACCGACTCGTGGCCGGGGACCTCCTCCGCGCCGAGTTCCGCCATGTAGCCCAGCACGGCCCAGCTGCGCCGCTTCCCGCTCATGTCCGCGAGCGCGCGCACGGCCGCCGACATCGAGGCCGGATTGGCGTTGTACGAGTCGTCGATCACCGTGACCCCGTCGCGCCGGTCGAACACGTCCATCCGTCTGGCGGAGACTAGCCGCAGCCGGGGCAGGATGTCACCCAGCTGTGCCAGCGACAGCCCGAGCTCCCGGCCCACGGCGGCGGCGACCAGCACGTTGCCCACCTGGTGCCGCCCCGAGACCCCCAGAGCCACACGGGTACTGCCCTCCGGCGTGACCAGCGTGAACGCCGCCCGGCCCCGGTCGTCGACCGTGACGTCCTCCGCCCGCACGTCCGCGTCGGCCGCCTCGCCGACCAGCAGCACCCGCGCCCGGGTCCTCGGCGCCATCGCCCGGACCCGGGGGTCGTCGGCGTTCAGGATCGCCAGGCCGGTGTCCGGCAGCGCCTCGACCAGCTCCGCCTTCGCCGTGGCGATGTTGTCCTGGGAACCGAACTCGCCGATGTGCGAGGTGCCCACGTTCAGCACCGCCGCGATCCGGGGACCGGCGATCCGGCACAGGTAGTCGATGTCCCCGATGTGCCGGGCGCTGTACTCCAGCACCAGGAACCGGGTGTCCTCGTCCGCCCGCAGCACCGTCGACGGGTGACCCAGCTCGTTGTTGAGCGAACCCGCCGGGGCGATCGTCGGCCCCAGCTCGGCGACGACCTGCGCGATCAGGTCCTTCGTGGTCGTCTTGCCCGAGGAGCCGGTCACCCCCACGATCGTGGCCCCCAGCCGGGGCGCGACGAAGGTGGCCAGCAGGCCGATCGCGCGCAGGGGGTCGTCCACCACGATGGTCGGCGCGTCCACCGGCCGCTGCCCGATCACGGCCACCGCGCCCCGCTCCACGGCGGCCGGCGCGAACTCGTGCCCGTCGACCTTCTCCCCCGGGAAGGCGATGAACAGCCCGCCGGGTACGACCTTGCGGGAGTCGTGCTCCACCGGGCCCGTCACGCGGGTCTCCGGGTCGCCGCCGACGAGCGTGCCCTCCACCGCCCGCGCGATGTCCGCCAGGGTCAGTGCGATCACTCGGTCCTCCCGGTCGTGGTACCGAACCGCTCGCCGAGGGCGGCGGCCAACTCGATCCGGTCGTCGAACGGCAGTACCTCGCCCGCGACCTCCTGGCCCTTCTCGTGGCCCTTGCCCAGCAGCGCGATCGTGTCGCCGGGTTCGGCGATCCGGACGGCCTCCTCGATGGCGGCCCGACGGCCCGAGACCTCGAAGCAGGAGCCCGGGCCGCCGAGACCGCCGGTCGCGGGGATCCCCGCGATCAGCTCCGCCCGGATCACCGCCGGGTCCTCGGTGCGCGGGTTGTCGTCGGTCACGACCACCACGTCCGCCCCGGCCGCCGCCGCCGCGCCCATCACCGGCCGCTTGGCCCGGTCCCGGTCGCCGCCCGCGCCGATCACGCAGATCAGCCGGCCGGCCGTCACCTCGCGCAGCGCCGCCAGGGCCGCGGTGACCGCGTCCGGCTTGTGCGCGTAGTCCACGACGCCGAGGACCGGCTTGTCCACCACCAGTTCCAGCCGGCCCGCGACCCCGGTGCACGCCGCGACGCCGTGCGCCGCCACCTGCGGGTCCACCCCGGTCTCCACCAGCATCGCGATCGCCAGCAGGGCGTTGGCCACGTTGTGCCGGCCCGGCAGGCGCACGCCCGCCGACACCGGGCCGGCCGGGCCGACCGCCGTGAAGGTCTGCTCGTAGCCCGAGCCGGCGATGTCCGTCGCGTACCAGGTGGCCTCGGGGTTCCCCGCCGCCGAGTACGTGACCGTGTCGGCCGTGAGCAGGGCCTTCAGCGCCGGGTCGTCGTGGTTGAGGACCGCGCGCGCCGACCGGCCGTCGAACAGCTTCGCCTTGGACGCGAAGTAGTCCTCGACCGTGAGGTGCAGGTCCAGGTGGTCCATGCCGAAGTTGGTGTAGCCGCCGACCGCGTAGCGCACCGCGCCCACCCGGCCGAGCTTCAGCGCGTGGCTGGACACCTCCATCGCCACCGCCGTCACGCCGCGCTGCACCGCGCGGGCCAGCAGGGCCTGGAGGTCCGGGGCCTCGGGGGTGGTGCGCACGCTGCTGATCGTCTCGTCGCCGAGCCGGGTCTCCACCGAGCCGATCATGCCGGTCACGTGGCCGGCGGCGCGCAGGCCCGACTCCAGCAGGTAGGAGGTGGACGTCTTACCCGCCGTACCCGTCACGCCGAGCATCAGCAGGCGCGCGCTCGGGTCGCCGTACACCCGGGCCGAGACCGTGCCGAGCACCGCGCGCGGATCGGGCACCACGAGCGCGGGCAGGCCCTGCTCGGCGGCCCGGTCGGCGCCGGCCGCGTCGGTCAGCACCGCGACCGCGCCGGCAGCCCGCGCCTCGGCGAGGAACTCGGCACCGTGCCGGCGCGCACCGGGGAGCGCCGCGTACAGATCACCGGGCCGCACCTCCGAACTGGCGAGGGTCACGCCGGTGACCGGCACGGAGTGGACGGGGGGCGTCGAGCCGACCAGCGCGGCGAGTTCCGCCAGCGGACAGGGGCGGACGTTCTCAGGTCGTGGGTAGCCTGGCACGGCCCCGTACCCTACCCGCACCGGCCGGTGGCCCGACGCACCACCACGCCCTCCGTGATCTCCTCCGCACAGTGTTTTATCCGTGTAGCTGGAACTCTGGCGGGTTTGTTCCACTCGGGGGTACTCCGTACTTACGGAGCGTGAAGCTCATCACGTCCTTGAACACCGAACCGCAGATCGAACTGCCCTCCTTGCCGGGCGTGTACGTGAACACCGCCACGACGTACCGGGGGGCCTCCGCCGGGGCCATCCCGATGAAGGACTGCACCTCGTACTGCCGGTAGTTGCCGTTGTAGGCGCCCGTACCCGTCTTGCCCGCGACCCGGAAACCGGGGATCGCCGCCGAGTGGCCCGTACCGCCGTCCGCTGTGGTCACCGCCTCCAACGCGGTGCGCAGCTCCTGGGCGTGCACCGGGTCGAGCACGCGGTGCTGGGCGGGCTTCGCGGCCGGCTTCACCTTGCCGTCCGCGCCGACCGTGGCCTTGAGGAGATGCGGCTGCACGTACAGCCCGTCGTTGGCGATCGTCGCGTACGCCCCGGCCATCTGGAGCGGCGTCGTCGACACCCCCATGCCGATCGGGATGGAGCCCTCGCTCTCCGAGGTCCAGTCGACCGGATCGGCCACGATGCCCGGCGCCTCGTTGGGCAGACCGACGCCGGAGGACGCGCCCAGACCGAACTTCTTCTGGTACTCGTACAACTTCTGCGGTCCGAGTTTTTCGGCAATGTGGACGGACCCCACGTTGCTGGACCACGCCAGGATCCCCGGCAGGGTCAACTGACCGGTGTACGGGTGCGTGTCGCGGACCTGGAGCGTGCCCTTGCGGATCTCCGGCGTGACCCCGACCAGGTCGTTCGCCTTCACGGCGCCCTCCTGCAGGGCCGCCCCGATCGTGATCGCCTTGTGCACCGAACCCGGGTCGACGACCTGCTGGGTGCACGAGTCCGGCGGCGGCGGGCCCTGCGGGTTCGCCGCGTTGTAGGTCGGGGTGCTCGCCATCGCCAGCACCTCGCCGGTCCGGGAGTCCATCACCACCGCGCACGCGAACGCCGCGCCCGTCTTCGCCGCGCCCTGGGTCAGCAGCCGCTGCGCCTCGTACTGCAGATCCTGGTCCACGGTCAGCCGCAGGTCCGTACCCGGCCGGGCCGGGATCGTCCGGCTGAACCCGCTCGGGATCACCTGGCCCGACCGGCTCGTCTCGAACTCCCGCTTGCCGTCCTGGCCGTAGAGCACCTTGTCGTAGGCCAGTTCCAGCCCGAACTGACCCCGGCCGTCCTGGCCCGTGAAACCCACCATGTTCGCGGCCAGGTCGCTGCCCGGCAGTTCGCGGCGGGTGTCCCGGGAGACGACGATGCCCTTGAGGTTGAGGCCGAAGATCCGGTCACCGGTGTCCACGTCCAGGCCGCGCTGGAGGATCACGTACTGGTTCGGCTTGCCGTCCTCGTGCTTCGTCGGCTGCAACTTCGCCGACAGGTCGGTACGCGACACGCCCAGCAGCGGGGACAGCGCGTCGGCCACCGCACCGGGGTCGGCGATCAGGGTCGGGTCCGCGTACACGAACCGGGCCTCGACGCTGTGCACCAGCACCTTGCCGTCGCGGTCGAAGATGCCGCCGCGCGGGGCCGGCACGATCAGCCGGGTGAGCCGGTCGCTGAGCCCCTCCGCCGCGTACGCCGCCGCGTCGGTGATCTGGAGCTGGATCAGCCGGCCCCCCAGCACGGCGAACAGCAGCAGGATCATCGCGACGCTGACCCGGAGCCGGCGGCGCGGGTCGGCCAGCCGCTTCCGCCGGGTGGGGCGGGTGGAGTCGGTGGTGAAGAACCTGACGAGCTTGCCGAGCCGGCGGGGCTCGGCCGGCGGGCGGGGGCGCACGCCGTCCCGGCGCGGTTCGACGGCCTTGCGGGTACCGCGGCTCTTCGGGGCGTCGCCGGCGCGGCGGGGCGCGGCGGTGGTCCTCGCGTCGGCGGTCCGGGACGGGCGCGCGGGGCGGTCGGTGGTCCTGGCCTCGCCGGTGCGTCGGGCGGCGCGCTCGCCGTCCCGTTCCCCCTCGCGACCCAAGCCGCGACCCCGCCCGGGCTCGCGGGCGGACCGCGCCGCGTCGTCGGCCTCGGCGGCGCGACGCGCGCCGGAACTCCGGCGCGCGTCGGTGGCCTCGTCCGCCTCCCGCCCGGCGTCCGCCCGGCGGCGCGGCCGGGGCGGGGCGGTGGCCTCCTCGTCGGCGACGACACGGAGCCGGGGACGCTCGGTGTTCTCCGCGTCCCCGGCTTCCTTCAGTGTCCTGCCCCGAGGGGTGTACCGCCGGGCGTCGGAGATCGGACTCCGGTCCCGGCGGAGCGGCACCACGTTGTCGTCGCGCGGCTGGTCTCTGGGCCTGCCGCGATCCGTTGCCACCGTGCTACCTCCTCGGCTGCCCTGCCGGCTGCGGAACGCCGAGGATCCGGCCGTCGGGCAGAGTGATGTACGCGGGCGTGCCTGCCGGCACCATGCCCTGGCGGGCGGCCTCGGCGGCCAGGTAACCCGGGGCCTCCCGGTCCGCCAGCTCCTTGTTGAGCTGCTGCTCCGCCGTCTGCAGCTCCGCCTGGCGCTTCTGCAGCTCGGTGAGCTTGAAGGCGTCCTGGTTGATCTGCGTGTTCAGCAGCAGCAGGCCCACGATGCCGCCCACGATCAGGACGAGCGTGAGCACCACGAACGGCATCCGCGCGACCGTCACCGGGGCCGGCGGCGCCAGGCGCAGCGCCTCGGCCCGGGTCCGGCTGGCCGCCGGGGTCTCCTCCGGCAGTCGTTCGGGCTTGAGCGCGGCGGTGCCGACGGTGACCGGGTCGACGTCGACCCGACCGATCACCTCGGCCTTCTTCTGGCGCTTCGGAGCCACGGGCTCGAAGTCGAAGTCGGCGTCGGTGACCAGGGTCAGCTTGCGGTCGCCCCGGCGCGCCGGGGCCGACCCGCCCTGGGCCGAGACCCCGGCCCGGGTCGGGCGACGGGTGGACGTACCGGTGAAGTCGTCTTCGGACGGGATGTTGCGCGCTGTGGCGGTCATCGGACCACCTCGCGACGCTCGGCGTGGGTCATTGTTCCTCCCCTTCGCGGAACCGCCCCCCGGGGCTCCGCGTTGGCATGTGGGTACGACGTCCCTCGGCTCTGGTGGCCTCGGTGCGTCGTGCCGCCGATTCACGTATGCGTTCCGCGCCGCGGAGCTTCGCCGAGGCCGACCGCGGATTGCTCGCGATCTCGGCCTCGGTGGGCGGCTCCGCGCCCCGGGTGATGAGCCGGAGTTCCGCCGCGCCCTCGGGCAGCTCGACCGGGAGGTCGAGCGGACTCGTCGAGCGGGCGCGCTTCGTCAGCTCTCGCTTGACGATGCGGTCCTCCAGTGAGTGGTACGCCAGCACGGCTATCCGACCGCCGACGGCAAGCGCTTCCAGCGCCGCCGGCATAGCCGTCTCCAGTGCGGACAACTCCTCGTTGACCTCGATGCGAAGGGCCTGGAAGGTCCTTTTCGCAGGGTGCCCACCTGTCCGACGTGCCGCGGCCGGAATCGACTCGCGCACCAGTTCGGCCAGGCGGGACGACGAGGTCAGTCGCTCACGGTCCCGCTCGCGAACAATCGCGGCGGCAACCCTGGATGCGAACTTCTCCTCGCCGTAGACGCGGAGGATGCGACTCAGCTCCTTGGCTGAGTAGTCGTTGACGATGTCCTCTGCGGTACGGCCCCGGGTCGGGTCCATCCGCATGTCCAACGGCGCGTCCTGCGCGTAGGCGAAGCCGCGGGCGGCCTCGTCCAGCTGCAGGGAGGACACGCCGAGATCGAAGAGCACGCCGTCCACCCGCTCGTAGCCGAGCCGGGCGAGGACGTCGGTGAACTCGTCGTACACCGCGTGCACCGGGCGGAACCGGTCGCCGAAGCCGGCCAGGCGCTCACCGGAACGCCGCAGCGCCTCCGGGTCCCGGTCGAGCCCCACGACGGTCAGCCGCGGAAAAGTCGTGAGCAGGGCCTCGGTGTGCCCACCGAGACCGAGCGTGGCGTCCACGCAGACCGCGTCGCGGTCCTCCAACGCCGGGGTGAGCAGGCCCAGGATCCGGTCGAGGAGGACTGGCACGTGCGTACCCGGTGTGTGCTCCGCCGGGACCCCCCCGGGCCGACGTCGCGTTGACTTGTCCTTCATCTCGCCCCCCTAACCCTGTCCTCAGCGGCTCCGTGCCGCGAGATTTCCTGGCGCCGGGGAAGTGGCGCCAGGCAATCTCGCGGCACGGTCACCGCATATCCACGGAGCTCGCGACGCGCCCCGGTGTGTCCCGGGAGCGGCACCGCCCCAGCCCGCGTGGCTACAGCCCCCCGGGCAACACCCCCTCCTCGATGTCAGCGAAATCGTCCTCGCTGTCCTCGAGGTAGGACGTCCACGCTGTGGCGTCCCAGATCTCGACCCGGCTGCTGGCCCCGATCACGACGAGTTCCCTGTCCAGGCCCGCGTAACCCCGCAGGTGGACCGGGACGGTGACCCGACCTTGCTTGTCGGGCACCTCGTCGTGGGCGCTGGCGAAGAACACCCGGCTGTACGCGCGAGCCGCCTTGTGCGTCATAGGCGTCTCGTGCAGTTGCTCCGCGATCCGCCGGAACTCGGCCATCGGAAACACGTAGAGGCAGCGTTCCTGCCCTTTCGTGATCACCAGACCTCCAGCGAGCTCGTCGCGAAACTTCGCCGGGAGGATCAGCCGACCCTTTTCGTCCAGCCTCGGGGTGTGAGTGCCGAGAAACATCCGACATCTCCCTCCCCCCGGATGGAGCGGTCAGCAGGGCCTCCCGACCCCACCAATGCGCTCCACCATACTCCACTTCCCTCCACCTGCAACGGCGAAACGGCGTACATCGATCCTGAAGAGGGGGTAAACACGCAGGTCAGAGGGGGTGGAGGGAGGTGGAGGGCAGAACGCTTCCGCCGGTTGCGGTCGGCTAATCGACAGCGTGTCGCGCCTTCACAAACCCTCAGAATTCACTGGATTTCAGCCGGTTCGAGACTCCTCGCGGGCGGCTGTCAATCCATCGGTGGAGGGATGTGGAGGGGTTCGGAAGCCCGGAACGCCCGGCACGAAGAGGACCGCGTAGGAGCAGACGACGATCGCCGCCGCCGAGCCGACCGCGAGGGCCGGGATCCCGACGAGGCCCATCAGGACCGGGGTGACCGCGAGCCCGACCGGGTTGAGGACGAACGTCAGCAGCGAGTCGAGGGAGAACACCCGGCCCTGGAGCTCCGCGGGGAACTCCCGCTGCAACGCCACGGTCCACAGCGCGAAGAAGACCGAGATGCCGGCGGCGCCGAGCAACTGCGCGAGAACATAGGCCCAGAGGGGTACCGGCACCGCCAGGAACAGGCACATCGGCGCGAACAGCGCGAGCGCGTGCATCCCGGTGACCCCGGGGCGCCTCGGCCGGTACCGGAGGATGAGCAGCCCGCCCAGGATGCTGCCGACCCCCTGGAAGAAGGCGAGCGTGCCGTAGCCGCTGGCGCCGTAGCGGTCCAGCGCGACGATCGGCAGCAGCACCGTGAACGGGGCGAAACCGATGACGACCTGCACGGTGCCCTGGGCCATGATCACGGCCACCCACGGCCGCTTCCAGACCGCGCGGATCCCCTCCACCGCCTCGCGGAACACGCCCTGGGCCGCCTCGGACCGGGCCACCCGGGGCAGCGGGATCGCCAGCAACGTGACGATCGACACGGCGAACGTGGCGCCGTCGACCGCGAACGCCCACCGGGCGCCGACCGTGGCCACCAGGACCCCGGCGAGCGCGCCGCCCACCGCGAACGCGCCCTTGTTGGCGATGCCCTGCAACGCGTTGGCCTGCCGGAGCTGTTCGGGCGGCAGGATCTGGGCGAGCGAGGCGCGGAACGCCGGGGTGTAGAGGGCCGCGCCGAAGCCGCCGAGCGCGGACAGCGCGCCCAGGGCGGCGAGCGGGGCCCGGCCGGCGAGCACGACGTAGCCGACGACGACGCCGAGCCGGACCACGTCGGCGACGGCCATCACGGCGGTCCGCGAGTACCGGTCGGCGATCACCCCGCCGAGGAGCATCGGGACGCCGTAGCCGAGGGAGTAGCAGGCCAGGGCGATGCCGAAGCCGGACGGGCCGTGGTGCTGCAGGACCAGCGCGGCCATCGCGATCGGGGTCATCCCGTCGCCGAGCACACTGACCGCCTGGCCCAGCCAGAAGATCATGAAGCGTCGGTTCGCCAGGAGTTCACGCACGGTGGTCACCCTCCGGGTTGATCCGCCGCCGCGCAACCCGATTACTCTGGGCGGGTGAACACCGAACCGGTTCCCCTTCCGCTGAGAGCCAAGCTGGCCACGACGCTGCTGAAGAGCGCGGCCGCCCTGTCGCGGGCCACCGGCCGGGGTGACGGGTCCGTCATCGGCGGCCGGGTCGGCCTGAAGGTCGAGCCCCAGTTGCTGGCCCTGCTGGCCCGCGGGCGCGAGGTCGCCCTCGTCAGCGGGACGAACGGGAAGACCACCACCACCCGGTTCGTCGCCGCGGCGCTGGGCGTCCTCGGCGACGTCGCCACGAACAGCTTCGGCGCGAACATGCCCACCGGGCACACCACCGCGCTGGCCCAGTCGGTCGGCGCGCCGTACGCGGTGCTGGAGGTCGACGAGCACTACCTGCGCGGGGTGCTGCCGCAGACCACGCCCCGGGTGGTGGCCCTGCTCAACCTGTCCCGCGACCAGCTCGACCGCGCGATGGAGGTCGGCATGATGGCCGAGGCGTGGCGGAAGGCGCTCGACGGCGTGCACACGCACATCGTGGCCAACTGCGACGACCCGATGATCGTGTGGGCGGCGTCCACCAGCCGCGAGGTGACCTGGGTCGCCGCCGGCCAGCGCTGGCAGGAGGACTCGTTCGTCTGCCCGAACTGCGGCCGGCACCTCGACCGCGAGGGCGTGCACTGGGCGTGCCCCGGCTGCCAGCTGCGCCGGCCGACCCCGACCTGGTCGCTCGACGACACGGACGCGGTCCTGGCCCCCGACGGCAACCGGTACGAGGTGACGCTCCAGCTCCCCGGCCGGGTGAACAAGGCCAACGCGGCCACGGCGCTGGCGGTGGCGGCCCGGTTCGGGGTGTCCCCCACCCAGGCGCTGCCCCGGATCGCGCAGGTGGCCTCCATCGCCGGGCGGTACGCGACGGTGGTCAAGGGCGACCACGTGATCCGGCTGCTGCTCGCGAAGAACCCGGCCGGCTGGCTGGAGGCCCTCGACATGGTCGAGCCGGGCTGTCCGGTGCTGCTCGCGATCAACGCGCGGGACCCCGACGGGCTGGACACCTCCTGGCTGTACGACGTCGACTTCTCGCCGCTGCGGGGCCGGCACGTGCTGGTCAGCGGGGACCGGGCGTACGACCTGTGCGTGCGGCTCGACATCAACGAGGTGCCGTTCGAGCACGTGCCGAACTTCGGGACCGCTCTGGCGCGTACCGGCAACGGGCGACTCGAAGTGATCGCCAACTACACCGCGTTCCAGGACATCCGGGCGGAGCTTGACCGTGTCAACTGAGGCCATCCGCATCGTCTGGGTGTACCCGGACCTGCTCTCCACGTACGGCGACCGGGGCAACCTGCTCATCCTCGAGCAGCGTGCCCGACGTCGCGGCCTGCCGGTCGAGGGGATCGGCGTGCACTACGACCAGCCGCTGCCCGACAGCGCGGACATCTACCTGCTCGGCGGCGGCGAGGACCGGCCCCAGGTGCTCGCGGCGGAGAAGCTGCGCGCCGACGGCGGCCTGCACCGCGCGGTCAGCCGGGGCGCGGCGATCTTCTCCGTCTGCGCGGGGTACCAGCTGCTGGGCACGAGCTTCTACGGCAACGGCGAGCGGTACCAGGGCCTCGGGCTGATCGACCTGTCCTCGGACCGGGGCGAGACCCGCGCGGTCGGCGAGCTGGCCGGCGACGTCACCCCGGAGCTGGGGCTGCCGCCGCTGACCGGGTTCGAGAACCACGGCGGGCGTACCCATCTGGGGCCGAATGTCCGCCCGCTGGCTGCGGTGCGGCACGGGGTCGGCAACGACGGGGCCACCGAGGGCGTGTGGTCGGGCCGGATGATCGGCACGTACCTGCACGGTCCGGCGCTGGCCCGCAACCCCGCGCTCGCGGACCTGCTGCTGTCCTGGGTGGTCGGCCAGCAGCTGCCGCCGTTGCAGGACGAGTGGCCGACGAAGCTGCGCGGGGAACGCCTGGCGGCGCTGGGCTAGATCCCCTTTCCGGGTCCGGAGGGCCCGCGGGGCTCTCCGTGCTCCCCGGCGACCGCCAGCGCCACCCGGACCGTCACGTGGCGGGTGCCGCCGCCCCGGAGTCCGGGGTGACGGCACCACACGTGCGGGCGTCAGACGACGACCGAGACCATCCGGCCCTTGACGACGATGACCTTCTTCGGGGTCTTGCCGTCCAGGGTGCCCGCGATCTCGGCCAGCGCCGCCGCCTGGACCTCGGCCTCGGGCAGGTCCGCCGCGACCTCGATCCGACCCCGGACCTTGCCGTTGACCTGCACCGGGTACGTCACCGTGTCGGCGACCAGCATGGCCGGGTCGGCGACCGGGAAGTCCACGTAGGACAGCCCACCGTCGTGGCCCAGCCGGGACCACAGCTCCTCGGCCAGGTGCGGCGCGAACGGCGACACCATCAGGACCAGCGGCTCCACGACCTCGCGCGGCGGGACGGCCAGCCCGGTGACGTGGTTGGTCAGGCCGATCAGCTTGGCGATCGCGGTGTTGAAGCGCAGCTCGGCCGCGTCGCCCCGGACGCCGTCGACCGTCCTGTGCAGCAGCCTGCGGGTCTCCTCGTCGGCCGGTTCGTCGCCGACCCGGACCGCGCCGGTCTCCTCGTCGATCACCAGCCGCCACACCCGCTGCAGGAACCGCTGCGCGCCGACCACGGCCCGGGTCTCCCACGGGCGGTTGACGTCCAGCGGGCCCATCGACATCTCGTACACCCGGAAGGTGTCCGCGCCGTACTCCTCGCACATCGCGTCGGGGGTCACCACGTTCTTCAGGGACTTGCCCATCTTGCCGTAGCTGCGCTTGACCTCCTCGCCCTCGAAGAAGTACTTCCCGTCGCGCTCGGTCACCTCGGACGCCTCGACCGGGAACTCGCGGCTGTCCCGGAACACGTAGGCGTCCACGTAGCCCTGGTTGAACAGCCTGCGGAACGGCTCCTTGGCGGACACGTAGCCCAGGTCGTGGACGACCTTCTGCCAGAACCGGGCGTACAGCAGGTGCAGGACGGCGTGCTCGACGCCGCCGACGTACAGGTCGGCGCCGCCCGGGTCGCCGTCCGCGCGCGGGCCCATCCAGTACTTCTCGTTGTCCGCGCCGACGAACGCCTCGGCGTTGGCCGGGTCCAGGTAGCGCATCTCGTACCAGCACGAACCGGCCCAGTTGGGCATGGTGTTCGTCTCGCGGGTGTACGTCCGCACCCCGTCGCCCAGGTCCAGCTCGACCGTGATCCAGTCGGTGGCCCGGCCCAGCGGCGGCTCCGGCGAGCTGTTCGCGTCGTCGGAGTCGTAGGTCTTCGGCGAGAAGTCGTCGATGTCGGGCAGGACGACGGGCAGCATCGAGTCGGGTACCGCGTGCGCGAAGCCGTCCTCGTCGTACACGATCGGGAAGGGCTCGCCCCAGTACCGCTGGCGGCTGAACAGCCAGTCACGCAGCCGGAACGTGGTCGCGCCGACCCCGCGCCCGGTCTCCTCCAGCCAGTCGATGATCCTCGCCTTGGCCTCGGCGACGGCCAGGCCGTCCAGGCTGATCGCCGGGCCGCCCGTGAAGCCCTCCGGAGTCGCGCTGTTGACCGCCACGCCGTCGCCGGTGAACGGGCCGCTCTCCCAGTCGGCCGGCGGCTGCACCGTGCGCACGATCGGCAGGTCGAACGCCTCGGCGAACTCCCAGTCCCGGGTGTCCTGGGCGGGCACGGCCATGATCGCGCCGGTGCCGTAGCCGGCCAGCACGTAGTCCGCGATGAAGATCGGCACCTCGGCGCCGTTCACCGGGTTCACGCCGAACGCGCCCGTGAAGACGCCGGTCTTGTCCTTGCCCTCGGTCTGCCGCTCCAGGTCGCTCTTCGTGGAGGCGAACTTCCGGTACGCGGCGACGGCCGCCGCCGGGGTCGCGTGCCCGCCGGTCCACCGCTCGCTGGCGCCGGCCGGCCACGCGTCCGGGACCAGCGCGTCGACCAGCGCGTGCTCGGGGGCCAGCACCATGTACGTCGCGCCGAACAGGGTGTCCGGGCGGGTGGTGAACACCCGGATGTCCCCCGCCGGGGAGGCGAAGTCGACGTGCGCGCCCGTGGACCGGCCGATCCAGGTGCGCTGCATCGTCTTCACCGACTCGGGCCAGTCCAGGGTCTCCAGGTCGGCCAGCAGCCGGTCCCCGTACGCGGTGATCCGCATCATCCACTGCTTCAGGTTGCGCTTGAAGACCGGGAAGTTGCCCCGCTCGGAGCGGCCGTCGGAGGTGATCTCCTCGTTGGACAGCACCGTGCCCAGGCCGGGGCACCAGTTGACCGGGGCCTCGGAGATGTAGGCCAGCCGGTGCGCGTCGATCGCCCGGCGCCGGTCCCCCGCCGACTTCTCCGCCCAGCCGGGCTCGGCGGACAGCTTCTCGACCAGGGTGTCGATCGGGCGCGCCCTGTCCTGCTCCGGGTCGTACCAGGAGGTGAAGCACTTCAGGAAGATCCACTGGGTCCAGCGGTAGTACTCCGGGTCGGTGGTCGCGAACGTGCGACGCTCGTCGTAGCCCAGGCCCAGGCGGCGCAGCTGCTGCCGGTACCGGATGATGTTCTTCTCGGTCGTGATCTTGGGATGGGTACCGGTCTGCACCGCGTACTGCTCCGTCGGCAGCCCGAACGAGTCGAAGCCCATCGGGTGCAGCACGTTGAAGCCGGCCATCCGCTGGAACCGCGAGTACGCGTCCGTGGCGATGTAGCCCAGCGGGTGCCCGACGTGCAGGCCCGCGCCCGACGGGAACGGGAACATGTCCATCACGAACAGCTTCGGGGCGTCCGCGCGCGGATGGCCCGGGTCGGCCAGCTCACCGGTCGGGTTCGGCGCGTGGAAGGTGCCGTCCACCGCCCAGGTCTCCTGCCAGCGCAGCTCGATGTCCTGGGCCATCGCGGCCGTGTACCGGAATGCCGGGGTGTCTGTCTCGCTCATTGTCTCCACCTGTGGTGTTCGGTCGGACTCGTCGTCACGCCCGGTCCCCGGGCTTCAGGCATGAAAAAACCCCTCACACAGGAGGGGGCGCCGTGCTGGTTGGACCCGTCAGCACGGCTCGATAAGGAGCAGGAAGAACCCGGTCATGGAGGCATCATACCCCGAGGGCGCGACCGGGGCCCGGCACCGTCGGGCGGGGGCGGTCCGGCGGGCCTCGCCGCCGCCGGCCGGACGGGTCACCGCGGGGCGATCCGGAACTCCGGGGCCGCGGGGCGCTCCATGTACGTGTGGTCCGGGGCCGCGAAGCCCAGCTTGGCGTACAGCGGGTGCATGTCCGCGGTGTGCAGCATCCACCGGAACTGGGCCCCGGGCCCGCCGTCGATCATCAGCTCCACCAGCGCCCGCCCCAGCCCGGACCCACGGTGCGCGTGCTCCACGTAGACGTCGTTCAGGATGGCGATCGACTCCCCGTCCGAGGTCGCCCGGCCGAAGCCGACCATCCGGCCCGACTCCCGCTCGTAGGCCCCGACGACGCGCCAGGCCCGGTCGAGCTGGCGGTCCAGGACGTCGCGGGTGCGCCAGGTGCCCCAGTACGCGTGCTGGGAGAGGAACGCCCAGGCCGCGTCGCGGTCGATCCGGGCGGGGTCGTCGTCGAGCTCGTACGCTTCCACCCGCACCAACCTAGCGGTACGCCGACATCGCCGCCTGCGCTATCTCGTGCTCGGCGGCGGACAGGATCGCCCGGAGCATCGGGTGCAGCGCGGCGGACACGGCGGCGAGGTGGCCGGCGGGCAGGCCGTCGAGGAACACCCGGCTCTCCAGGCCGAGGATCCCGACGACGGCGCACAGGGCCGCGTCGGCGACCGGGACCTCGTCCTGGCCGCGCAGGGCGTAGCGCAGCCGGGCCCGGACCCGGACCGCCAGCTCGGGGTCGACGGGCTGGATCCGGGTGACCGGCACGAGGCCCAGCCTGCGGGTCTGCACCTTGCGGAGCAGACCCGCGGCCGTGAGCGCGCCGGAGATCCGGTCGTGACTGTCCGAGGCGATGGCCCGCAGCCAGTAGTTCGGCGGATGGTTGGCCACCGAGAAGATCGCACCCAGCGCGCTGTCGGCGACAGCCAGGCCGGTGGGTCGGCGTTCGTAGCCGATCACCTTGCCCTCGCTGACGCCGATCCGGCCGGCGAGCATGAGGTCGATCAGGACGGCAGTGGCCAGGCCGACACTCAGCGAGGGCATGTGGATGTACGGTTTGCCTTCGCTGGAGTGGGCCAGCAGGTAGAGATCATCGCCAAGGGGCACGTTCAGATCCTCGCAGCAGCAGCCCGGAGTCTGTCGTGCACCCCGTCGTACGGGAGCGCCCCCCGCAAGACGGACTTGTCGATCTTGGCCACCATTGTGTAGTTCGGGTCGCAGACATTGCCGACCGGGGCCTCGCCCGCCTGGCTGACGAGCTGGTACGCGTCGAGGGTGTCCAGGCCGGTCAGCCCGCTGACCCAGGTGACCAGGTCGTGCTGGCTGATCCGGTACGCGTCCTCCAGCGGGCGCGCCGACCCGGTGGCCATGATCGCGGCGTCGGACTCGAAGCGCGGCCACGGGGTGGCGTGCCCCTTGATCACGTCCACGACGACGACCGTGTTCATCGCCGACTCCACGGCCGTGCCGCACACCTCGCCGTGCCCCTGCCGGGCGTGCCCGTCGCCGAGGGCGAACAGCGCGCCGGGGACGTTCACCCCGAAGTACGCGGTGACGCCGGCCCGCAGCTCGGGGCTGTCCATGTTCCCGCCGTGCGCGTCCGGGGTGATCGTCATCCGGGACTCGAACGCGGCCGGGGCCACCCCGACCGTGCCGTGCATCGGGTCGAGCGGCAGGTCGACGGTGTAGTCGGAGTTGCGGGCCGAGTAGCGCGCGATCCCCTTCGCGACGTCCAGCTCGTACACCCAGATGCGTTCTTCCAGGGCTGGTTGCAGCGTCGGGGTGTGCGAGGTCGAGGTCAGCGCCCCGAAGTGCGGGAACGTGGTGGACACGGCCCGGTCCCGGGCCGGGGTGATGGACACGAAGTGCACGGCGAGCGTGTCGCCGGGCTCCGCGCCCTCCACGTGGAACGGCCCGGTGACCGGGTTCAGGTACGGGAACTCGCACACCTGGGAGGGGAGGTCGTCGAAGCCGAGCACCTTCCCCCCGAAGCAGTCCTCGG
The DNA here is from genome assembly GCF_053902585.1 of Longispora urticae. Classification (NCBI taxonomy): domain Bacteria; kingdom Bacillati; phylum Actinomycetota; class Actinomycetes; order Micromonosporales; family Micromonosporaceae; genus Longispora; species Longispora urticae. The sequence goes on along the minus strand of NZ_JAQZSH010000007.1, from coordinate 37,583 downwards.
TGTAGACGGACAGCGCGTCACCGGCCCGGAGCCGGGCCACGGGGGCCCGGCCGCCGAACGTGTACGCGTAGTCCTCCGGCGTGGGCCGGTAGGTCACGAGGTTCAAGACTTGTCCTCACCGCTGAGACCGGAGAGCTTCGGCCGGCGGCCGAAGACGTACAGGCCGATGAGGATAATCACTCCGAGCAGGATCCACGCGAAGCCGAGGCGGGTCGCGGCGACCCGCGCGTTGTAGACGACGTAGGCGAGGATGCCGAAGCCGATCAGCGGCAGTACCAGGTGGCTCAGGTAGTTCTTGCTCTTCTTCTTGATGAGGAAGTGCCAGATCACCGCGACGTGCAGGACCAGGAACGCGAACATCGCACCGAAGTTGATCATCGAGGAGAGGTCGGCGATGCCGGCGGGCCGGGTGCTCATGAACAGGCCCAGCGCCAGCGAGATCGCGCTGACCAGCAGGATCGCGTTGCCCGGTACCCCGCGCCGGACGTTGATCCTGGCCAGGAACGACGGGAGCTGCTTGTCCCGGGCCATGGCGAAGATCAGGCGGGACGTGGCGACCTGCGCGACGAGGGAGTCGGCGAAGCCCCACGCGATGGCGGTGGTGACGGCGGTCAGCACGGCCAGCCAGTGGCCGCCGGCGACCTCGGCGGCGCCGTAGAAGGCCACCCCGTCGGCGTCGCCGTTCTTGAGCAGCGCGGCCGGGTCGGTCACGAACAGCGAGGCCACCCAGGTCTGGACGAAGAACAGCAGGCCGGCCAGCGCCAGCGCCGCGATCATCGAACGGCCGATCTGGCGCTCGTTGCCCTTGTTCTCCTCGGACAGCATCGCGATGCCGTCGAAGCCGAGGAAGGACAGCGCGGCCACCGAGACGGCGCCGAAGATCAGCGGCCACGAGAACTCGCCGCTGTCGAACAGCGCGCTGAACGTGCGGCCGTTGCCCTTACCCTGGGCCAGGGCGACGAAGCCGATCACCAGGAAGATCGCCAGAACGATGAGCTCACCGATGAGCAGCACCTTGGTGACCGTGGCGGTGAGCTTGATGCCCAGGTAGTTCACGGCGGTGTTCACCGCGACGAACACGATCAGCCAGGCCCAGACCGGAATGGCCGAGATCGTGGCGTTCATGGCGATCGAGGCCACCAGGTAGAGCAGACCCGGCACCAGGATGTAGTCGAGCAGGATCGCCCAACCGGCGAGGAAGCCGACCGGCGCGCCGATCCCGCGGCCCGCGTACGTGTAGACGGAGCCGGCCATGGGGAAGGCCTTCGACATCTGCGCGTACGACAACGCGGTGAACATCATCGCGATGGCGCCGATGAGATAGGCGAGAGCGACCATGCCACCTGAAGCCTGGTAAACCTGGCCGAAAATGGCGAACGGCGCGATCGGGACCATGAAGATGAGCCCGTAGAACAACAGATCGGTAAAGCTCAGCGACCGTCTGAGCTCCTGGGGGTAACCGAACTGTTCGAGGGATTGCCCCTGTTGCTGGGTAGTCATAACGCGGCAGAGTAGTCCCGTTACTTAAAAGAGAAAAGGTTTCCCTAGAAACTTCTGAGGACGTCGAACGAAAGTCCGTCAGCCCGTGCGAGGTGCACGGACTGCGCCACATGACGATGTGTCACGGTGAGCATTCCCCGCCCCGCCATAATGGACACACCATCCGATGTGACGTCAATCTCAGCCGAATGCAGCGAACGGGCACGGTCCGCGAGTGCCGCCAGCAACCGGAGACCGCCGTACAGACCCTCGGCGTGCCCGTTGAGGATCGGGGCCGGGGTGCCGAAGCTCCCGGTGTACCGGTCCGTGAAGTCCAGGCACGCCTCCGTGGCCATCGAGGCGAAGAAACCCATCGACGCGTACAGCTCACCCGTGTCGTCGCCACCCGCGCCCAGCAGGCCGTTCTCCTCCAGCGCCGCGCACAGCCGGACCACCCGGCCGGCCAGCGGGCTCGCCGCGAACGCCCGGTTGAACAGCGTCAGGTCCGCGCCCACCAGGGTCAGCAGCACCGCGTCGGCCCGGGACGCGGCGATCGCGTGCAACAAGGGGGCCGGATCCGTCAGCCCCCGGGGCGCGTGACGCTCGGTGACCACCTCGGCGCCGCAGTCCTTCAGGTACCGGGTGGCCGCACCGTGCAGCCGGCGCGGCCAGACGTAGTCGTTGCCGACCAGCGCCCAGCGCCGCCTGCCCCTGACCTCGGCGAACCAGCGGAGCACCGGCAGCAGCTGGCGCTCGGGGGTCTCGCCCGACAGGTAGACGCCGGGGGTGTGCTCGCCGCCCTCGTACGGCGGGGTGTAGACGAACGGCAGTCGGCCGCCGAGCGCCCTGGTCAGCGCGATCCGGACGTCGCTGGCGTGCGAACCGACCAGCGCCCGCACCGCGCCCGCCTCGACCAGGCCCATCACGTCGGCGGTCACCTCGGCCGGGGACCGCCCGCCGTCCACCAGGACCAGCTCCACCGGGCGGCCCAGGATGCCGGCCCCGGCGTTGAGCTCGGCGACCGCGAGGGTCGCGCAGTTGACCGCCGCGGGGCCGACCATGCCGAGCGTTCCGGACAGCGGGATGACCAACGCGACCCGGACCGCCTCGTGCGGTTCCGGCGCCAACAGTCGGGCTTCCAACAGGTCACTGACGATGGTCACATCCGGGCGCACCAGCCGAGTATCGTCTGCACAGACCGTGAGGGAAAGGGGCGACCCATGCCAGCGAGTGACTTGCGCACACACCTGGCCTACGCCCTGAGCGCGGCGGAACGGGCCGCGAACCGCGAACTCTCGGCGGCACTGGCCGAGTCCGGTATTACCGTGGAACAGTGGCGCATTCTCAGTGCCCTGGCCGAAAACCCAGGTCAGCCCATGGGCGAGCTGGCCGAGACCGTGCTGATGCCGCACCCGACGCTGACGAAGGCGGTCGATCGGCTCGTCGACTCCGCACTGGTCTACCGGCACCAGGATCCGACGGACAGACGCCGGGTCGTGGTGTACCTGTCCGATCAGGGGTCCGCTCTGCTCGATCGCGCCAAAAGGCGTGCGGCGTCCCAACACAGAGCGATGGAACGGGCGCTTGGTCCGGAGCGGACCGAACGGCTGATGCACGACCTCGTCGCATTGGTCAGGATGATCGAGTAGGCTCCGTTCCCCGTGCCCGGACGGTAACCGAACTGATGCCGTTCCGCCGGCACCATCAACCCTTCAAGCTGAAAAAATTCAGTCCGTTCCTGAACTGAATGAGGAGGCCCCTGGTGACAACACCGCGCACCGCCGACGAGCTCGGACCGCCCCTGGGAGCGGATGAGCTGAAGGAGGCGACCTCCGCGATCGTCGCCAACATCGAGCAGGTGATCGAGGGCAAGACGGCCATCGTCCGGCTGGCACTCGCCGTCCTCCTCGCCGAAGGGCACCTCCTCATCGAGGACGTACCCGGCGTCGGCAAGACAAAGCTCGCAAAGGCCCTCGCACGGTCGATCGACTGCTCGGTGCGCCGGATCCAGTTCACCCCGGACCTGCTGCCCAGCGACGTGACCGGCGTCAGCGTCTACAACCAGGAAAACCACGACTTCGAGTTCAAGCCCGGGGCCGTGTTCGCCAACCTGGTCGTCGGCGACGAGATCAACCGGGCCTCGCCGAAGACGCAGTCCGCGCTGCTGGAGTGCATGGAGGAGCGGCAGGTCACCGTCGACGGGACGACCTACTACCTCCAGACGCCGTTCATGGTGATCGCGACGCAGAACCCCATCGAGATGGAGGGCACCTATCCGCTGCCCGAGGCCCAGCGCGACCGGTTCACCGCGCGGCTCGCCATGGGGTACCCGGCGCCGGGCGCCGAGCTCGCGATGCTCGACCACCACGGCGCGTCCGACCCGCTGGACGAGCTGCGCGCCGTCACCGACGCGAACATGATCCGCCGGCTGATCCACACCGTCCGCCAGGTGTACGTGGCCGACAGCATCAAGCAGTACGCGGTCGACCTGGTCACCGCGACCCGCGAGGCCCCCGACCTGCGGCTCGGCGCGAGCCCCCGGTCCACCCTCCAGCTGCTGCGCACCGCGCGCGCCGTCGCCTCGCTCGAGGGCCGCGACTTCGTCCTCCCCGACGACCTGCAGGCGCTCGCCGTGCCCGTCCTCGCGCACCGGCTCATCCCGACCGCGGAGGCGCAGCTGGCCCGCCGCACCACCGACGCGATCGTGTCCGACATCCTGCACAAGCTGCAGATCCCGACCAACGACCAGCACAACTCCAGGCGGCGATAGCGATGCGGGAGGCACTGGCCGGCCTCACCACACGGGGCCGGTCGTTCCTCGCGGCGGCCGCGGCCGCCCTGCTGTCGGCGATCGTGCTCGGCGAGAAGGACCTGCTCCCGGTCGCCCTGCTGCTGGCCACGCTGCCGCTGCTCGCGGCCGCGGCCATCTCCCGGACCCGGTACCGGCTGACGTGCAGCCGGGTGCTCGACCCCCGGCGCGCGTCGGTGGGGGCGAGCGCCCGGGTCGTGCTCCGGCTGCAGAACCTGTCCCGGATCCCGACCGGCACGATGCTGCTGGAGGACCGGCTGCCCTACGCTCTCGGCTCCCGGCCCCGGCTCGTCCTGGAACGCCTCGGTTCGTACCAGACGTCCACTGTGGCCTACACGGTGCGCGCCGACGTTCGCGGCCGGTACGAGGTCGGGCCGCTCATCGTCCGGCTCACCGACCCGTTCGGGCTGTGCGAGCTGACCCGCTCGTTCCCGTCCACCGACCGGTTGACCGTGATCCCGCAGGTCACCGCGCTGCCGGAGATCCGGCTGGCCGGCGAGTACGCGGGGTCCGGCGAGAGCCGCGCCCGGTCGGTGGCCGTGCACGGCGAGGACGACGCGGCGACCCGCGAGTACCGGCACGGCGACGACCTGCGCCGGGTGCACTGGCGCTCCACGGCCCGGGTCGGCGAGCTCATGGTCCGCCGCGAGGAACAGCCGTGGGAGTCCAAGGCCACCATCGTCGTGGACACCCGGGGCACCGCGCACCGGGGCGAGGGCCCCACCTCCAGCTTCGAGTGGTCCGTGTCCGCCGCCGCCAGCGTCGCGCTGCACCTGCGGCACGAGGGCTACAAGCTGCGGATGGTCACCGACACCGGCGCCGACATCGACGCCAACGAGGGTGACGGCGAGGGCGCGATGCTCGACTACCTCGCCGACGTCAAGCTCGGCCCCCGGGGCGACCTGACCCGGCTGATGGAGCGGATCCGGCGCCGGTCCGACGGCGGGCTCGTCATCGCCGTCCTCGGCCTGATCACCCCGGAGGAGGCCGAACTGCTGGCCGGCCTGCGGCGTACCGGCTCGATCTGCGTGGCCTTCCTGCTCGACAGCACCACCTGGCTCCAGCTTCCGCCCGGCCAACGGGCCGCCGCCGAACAGGCGCACGAGGCCGGCGCGCTGGCCCTGCTCCGGGCCGGCTGGCGGGTCGTCGGCGTCCAGCACGGCTCCCGGCTGGCCGCGCTGTGGCCGCAGGCCGCCCGGGGCAACCAGGGCTTCGCCTTCCGCGCCGCCATGGCCGAGACCGTCTCCACAGGGGTGAATCCGTGACCACCTGTCCGTCACCGACCACGGGGGTGCGGCGATGACCCAGCGCCGGCACGTGGCGATCATCGCGGGCATCGCGTCCCTGCTGTCGATCGCGCCCCTCACCGCGGTCTTCGAGCACTGGGGCTGGCTCCTGATCCTGTCGACCATGCTGGTCGTGCTGATCGTGGGCGCGGCGGTCACCGCCCGGGCCCTGCGCGCCCCCGCGTGGGCACAGCCCCTGATCACGATGTCCGTCCTGCTGCTGTTCCTGACCTCCCGGTTCGGCGAGGGCGCGCTGTTCGGCGTCCTGCCCACCCCGGGCGTGATCGGACACTTCAACGACCTGCTCGGCACGGCCGGCGACGACATCCAGCAGGTCGGGGTGCCGGCCCCCAGCCGGGTGGCGCTCCAGTTCCTCACCCTGCTCGGTGTCGGCATGGTCACCCTGCTCATCGACATGCTCGCCGTCACGCTCCGCCGGCCCGCGCTCGCCGGCCTGCCGATGCTCGCCATCTACTCCGTCCCCGTCGCCGTCATGGAGAGCGGCATCCCGGTGTGGCCGTTCGTGCTGGGCGCGACCGGGTACCTCTGGCTGCTCGTCGCCGACAACACCGACCGGGTCCGGCGCTGGGGCCGGCGGTTCAGCGGCGACGGCAAGGACATCGACGCCTGGGAGCCGTCCCCGATGGGGGCCGCCGGCCGCCGGCTCGGGATCGCCAGCCTCGCCGTCGCCGTCGCCCTGCCCCTGCTCGTGCCGAGCCTCGGCAGCGGCATCCTGAACACCGTCGGGGTCACCGGCAGCGGCGAGGGGCCCGGCGGCGGGAGCGGTTCGGGCCGCGGCGGTACCATCGTCAACCCGATCACGCAGCTCCGGGGCTTCCTGACGCGCAACGGGACCGTCGACATGGCCCGGATGACGACCGACAACCCCAATCCGGGGTATCTGAAACTCGCGGTCGCCGACGAGGTCACCGACTCCGGCTTCCGGCCCTCCAACCCGCACACCCCCAAGGCGCTCGGCTCGCTCCCCGAGCCCGGCCAGGGCATGCCGTCCGACGTGAAGCGCCAGCAGCACACGGCCTCCGTCGAGGTGCTCACCCTGGACACCCCGTACCTTCCGCTGTACCCGCGGGCCAGCACCGTCGACGCGAAGAAGGTCAAGGGCAGCTGGCAGTACGACCCGATCACCGGGGTCGCGTTCTCGAACAAGGGGAACAACGCGCGCGGGGCCAAGTACACCCAGAGCTACGTCGAGTACGCGTTCACCGCCGACGTGCTCCGCCGGGCCCCCGACGTGAGCCCCGAGGACCCCGCCGTACAGCTGTTCACCCGGGTGCCGCAGAACGCGTACGTGGCCTCCGAGGTGCTGCGGGCGACCAAGGGCGCGACGAACCAGTACGACAAGGTGCTCGGGATCCTCAACAACTTCTCCGACACCAACGGGTTCAGCTACACCCTGAGCACCAACCCGGGTACCAGCGGCAGCCTGATCGAGGACTTCCTCAAGAACAAGAAGGGGTACTGCGAGCAGTACGCCTCCGCCATGGCCTGGATGGTCCGCCAGGCCGGCATCCCGTCCCGGGTCGTCACCGGCTTCACCCAGGGCACGCAGGTCCCGGGCTCGCCGAAGACCTGGAAGGTCACCAACTACAACCTGCACGCCTGGGTCGAGGTGTACTTCGTCGGCTACGGCTGGGTGCCGTTCGACCCCACCCCGTCGGCCCTCGTCGCCGGTTCCGTGGCCCTGCCCTGGGCCCCCGACCCGAGCCGGCCGAACCCGACCCCGACCAACGGCGGCCCGTCCACCGGCCCGACCGACGAGGCCGACCCGAACGCGCCGAAGCCCGACCCGGGGTTCAAGGACGGCGGCAACGACCCCGCCGCCGGCGCGGCTGCCGAGAAGCCGGCCCAGTGGCCGTACTACCTGGTCGGCGCCCTGTTCCTGCTCGCCCTGCTCCTCAGCCCCGCCCTGTCCCGGATTCTGACCCGGCGACGGCGGCTCGCGTGGACCACGTCCACCGACCCCGACGTCATCCGGCAGAACACCCACCAGGCGTGGACCGAGTTCGGCGACCTGCTCACCGACTACGGGCTCGACAGCGACGCCATCGAGACGCCCCGCGGCCTCACGGCCAGGCTCACCGGCCGCAACGTCGGCGAGCGCGCCTTCGCCGGGCTGCTCACCGGGGCCGCCGCCGAGGGGGCCAAGCTGCTCGGTACGGCCGAGGAACGCGCCCGGTACGCCCGGGAGCCCCTCGCCGGGGAGGGCATCCGGTCCGCGCTGGACGCCGTGCGCGCCGGGCTGCGGAAGGACTCCGGTCGGGGCGTGCGGATCACGGCCGTGCTGCTGCCGCCGTCGACCATGGAACGGTGGCGGCGGGCGACCGGGAACGCCGGGTTCGCGACGGTGGAGTGGTTGGCGAAGTTGCACCACCACCTGACGCCGCGGAAGTTGTTCCGGACGCGCTGAGAGGTACGTGAGGCGGCCCCCGCACCTGACGGTGTGGGGGCCGTTTCGTGCGCGCGCGCCGGGCCACGGGCCGGCCACGCTGGGCGCGTGCCGATGCGTGTCGGATGAGGGACGCGGCGTAACCGTCTGCTGCGTTTGACCTGGATCTTCGGGGTGGGGCCGGCCGCGGGCGGCGTCGTGCCCGGTGCGCGGAGGTCGTGGGGACGCGTCGGGGCCCGGCCGGGACTACCCGGCCGGGCCCCGTGCACGACAGGTCAGCGGTCGTCCATGCGACGACGCCAGCGTTCCTCGAGACGGTCGACGAAGGAGGACTTTCGGGTGCGGGTCCGGCGCGTGGCCTGACCACCCACGGCGCGCAGCTCAGGGCGGTGCGCCCGGCGTTGCGACTGCAGTCCGTAGGCCGCGGACCCGAGCATCACCACAAAACCGGCGACACCCAGCAACGGGACCTTACTGACCACGCCATACATCAGCAGTGCGAGGCCGATGACCAAGAGGCCGCCGGCGGCGACCAGGCGACGCCGGCTGCGGTAGCCCGGGTCACTGGCCCGCACCGCCGAGGCGAATTTGGGGTCATCGGCGAGCGACCGCTCGATCTCCTCGAACAGTCGCTGCTCGTGCTCGGAGAGCGGCACGGCACTCCTCCCCGGTCATCGAGCCGACCCGGGCGGGTCGGCGGACCGCGCAGCCGTTCGGCTGCCTATAGGCCAGTCTACGAGGGGGTCACCGACTCGGAAAGCCGGATGTTGGCCAGTTATCAAACCTGACCGGATTCCGCACTTTCCAACTCGGGGTGTAGTGGACCTCCACCCGCTGTCACTCCTCTATCCTGCCACCTTCAGGGCCTTCCTGGGCAGTCGATCTCAGGTCACGTTCATTACCCGGTTTCCGCCCGGCCATCCCACCGCCCCGGGGACGCAACAGGCTGGCCGGCCGCAGCGCCGCCGACCCGAACCGGGCGGTCACCGCGTCCGAGGCCTGGTCAGCCTCGCGCCAGCCCCGGTCGGGCTCCCCCAGGGTCATCTGGCGGGGCTGCCCGTCGGCGCCGACGAGGCCCTCCACCCGGACCCCGATCAGACGAACCGGGCGGGAGCCCACAGACTCCCGCAAGATCTGATAGAGCGACCAGGACGTCTCGAAGACCTCCCTGGTCACGTCGGTGGGCACCGCCAGGGTCCGGGAGCGCGACACGGTGCTGAAGTCGTCGAACCGGACCTTCAGCGCCACCGTCCGGCCCACCATGGCCGCCGCCCGGAGCCGCCGGCTCGCCTTGTCCGACAGCGCCAGCAGCGCCCGGCGCAGCAGGTCGGGCTCCGTGACGTCGAGGTCGAACGTCGTCTCCGCCCCGATCGACTTCTCCACCGAGTCCGTGACGACCCGGCGGGGGTCGCGGCCCCACGACAGTTCGTACACGTGGCGGCCGACCGCCTCGCCCAGGGCGCGGCGGAGGGTCGCGGTCGGGGCGTGCGCGATGTCGCGGACCACGGTCAGGCCCAACCGGCGGAGCACCTCGGCCGTGCGCTCCCCCACGCCCCACAGCGCGCCGACCGGCAACGGGTGCAGGAAGTCGAGGATCAGGGCCCGCGGGACCACGAGCATCCCGTCGGGCTTGGCCCGGGTGGAGGCCAGCTTGGCCAGGAACTTGTTCGGGGCGACCCCGACCGAGCACGTCAGGCCCATCTCCGCCGAGACCCGGGTCCGGAGGCGCTGGGCGATGCCGGCCGGCGGGCCGAACAGCCGGACCGCGCCGGAGACGTCCAGGAACGCCTCGTCGACGGACAGCGGCTCCACGAGGGGGGTCACATCGCGGAAGAGGGCCATCACGGTCCGGGAGGCCTCGCTGTACGCGGTGAAGTCCGGCGGCAGGTACACCGCATGCGGGCAGGCGCGGCGGGCGCGGGCCATCGGCATGGCGCTGCGGACGCCGAACCTGCGGGCCTCGTAGCTGGCGGCGCTCACCACGCCCCGGGGGCCGAGCCCGCCGACGATGACGGGCTGCCCGCGCAGCTCGGGGCGGCGGCGGAGCTCGACGGAGGCGTAGAAGGCGTCCATGTCGACGTGCAGGATCGGGCAGCCGGCATCGTCGGCGCCCGGACCGAACCGGACGTCGCGCTCCTCGGGGAGCGGTTGATGACGGCCCACAGCCGTGAACCTACCGGGGCGGTACGACAATCAGCGGAATGCCGACCTCTTCCGGCGTGACCGAGCCGTGGTAGCCGACCAGGGCGGACGCCCCCGCCTCGAGGTCCGAGGCGATCACGACCCGGCGGCCGAGACAGGTCACCACGAGGTCCCCGATGCGTGCGCGGTGCGCGGCGGGCACCGGGCCGAACCAGCCCAAGTCGATCGCCTCGGACCTGCTCACCACCGAGGCGGTGTCACCGAGGACGGCGCGCCACGCGGCCAGGACGTCGGCCTCCGCGCCGGGCAGGGTGTGCACGTACCGCACCCGGGGCTCGCCGGCCAGCACCCGCACCCCGGACCGCAGCTCGGGGACGGCGTCGAAGTCGATCCGGTCCTCGTCGGTCACGTTGACCATGCCGTGGTCGGCGGTCACCACGAGCGCGGTGTCCGACGGCAGTTCGTCGACCAGCCGGCCCAGCATGGCGTCCACCGCCGCCACCTCGGCCAGCCACTCGGGCGAGCCGACCCCGAAGAGGTGGCCGGCCGTGTCGACCCTGGGGTGGTACCCGTAGACCAGGCGGGCGTCGCTGGCCAGCACCCGGTCGACGAGCGTGCCGGAGCCGGCCGGGGTGTAGGGGGCGCCCCGGTACGCGGCGACGGTCAGGCCGCTGCCCTCGTACGCCGCCGGGCCGAGGACCGCCGTGGACACCCCCGCCGACTCGAACCGGGTCCGCACCGGCTGCCAGACGCCCGGGTCGGGGTCGTCCCGCCACTTCGTGTGGTCGAGCACCTCGTCGGTACCCGGGACGTTGACCCGGAAGCCGAGCACGCCGTGCGCGCCGGGCAGGGCGCCCGTACCGAGGCTGACCAGGCTCGCCGGGGTCGTGGACGGGAAGTTGCAGGCGATCTCGGTCATGCCGCCGAGCCGGCCGGCCCGGATGTCCTCCAGGACGGGGGCGACCGGGGCCGCGGCCGGCAGCACGCGGGAGCCCAGGCCGTCGAACAGCAGCACCACGACCCGGCGCGCGCCGGCGAGCCGGGCGGTCAGGTCGAGGCGGCCGGGGCCTTCGCCGGTGATCGCGGCGAGGACACCGGGCAGGATGTCGGAGATCGAACCGGCCGGCCCGGGGGTCATGACCTGCGGGCCAGCAGGTGGATCTGGGTGGCGATGTCCCGGTACGGCGGGACGGCCGCCGTGGCCAGCTCGAACCGGAGCAGTGCCTCGTACGCGCCCGGCTCGGTGTCCAGCAGCGCGCCCGGGACGAGGTCGGCGGCGACCCGGACCCCGTGCACCTGCTCGACGGCGAGGCCCGCCCGGGCGAGGAGGGCCGAGGCGGAGTCCGCGTCGTACCGCCGGAGGAGGGTGTCCCGGGGACCGCCGCGCCCGGCGGGGTCCTGGAAGGTCGCCAGGGCCGCCGGCAGCTGGCCGGCGATGGCGCGCGCCAGGGCGGCCGCGACCCGGTTGGCCACCACGATGCTGGCCGCGCCGCCGGGGCGCAGCGCCCCCGCGAGGTCCCGGGCCACGGCGACCGGGTCGTCCACGAACTCCAGCACGCTGTGGCAGAGCACCAAGTCCGCGCCGCCGGTGGGCAGGAGCTCGCCGAGCCGGTCCGCGTCGCCCTGCACGGCGGTGACCCGCTCGGCCACGCCGGTCTCGGCCGCGCGCCGGGCCAGGGCGGCCAGGGCGTCGGGGCTGGCGTCCACGACGGTCACCGTGTGGCCGGCCTCCGCGAGGGGAACGGCGAACCCGCCCGTACCGCCCCCGACATCGACGATGGTCAGCTTCTCGCCGGCCCGCCGCTCCAACTCGGCCCGCAACACGGCCCAGACGACCGCTGTGCGCGGCGCCGCGTGGGTACGCTCCACGGTTCCATCTCCTTCGTCGACGTCAACGCCTGGAAGCCTAACCTCCCGGCGGTGGGCAGCAGCCGGACCCGACCGTGTCCGACGAGGGTGAGCGGGTCCAGGTAGACCCTGCCCCGGCGGAGGCCCCAGTGCAGGCAGGCCGGGGCGGCGCAGCCGGGATGACCCGGGTCGAGGGTGCCGAGCGCCGTGCCGGCTCCGACCCCGGTCCCGGCCCTGACGGACGACCGCACGGGTTGGTACGTGGTGAGCAGGCCGTTCGGGTGCAGGACGCTCACGACGCCGACGCCGGCGATGATCCCGGAGTAGTGCACGGTGCCCGGACCTGCGGACAGGACGGGCTGGTCGGGGGTGCCGGCGAGGTCGACGCCCCGGTGGCCGGGGAGCCAGGGGGCGGGCGGGGGCTCGAACCCGCGGAGGACGGCGGGGCGGGGGGTGAGCGGCCAGCGGTACCCGGAGGCCGGGGTGGGGTCGTCGAACTGTGCCCGGCGGGGAGTGGGTGGTCGGCCGTAGCCCGGAAACGGGAACTGGGCGGGGCGCGGTGTCGGCGTGCGCGGCCGGCCGTACCCAGGAAATGGGGGTGGGTCCTCGGGGTGTGGCCGGGCAGCTGTGGGAGCGGCGTCCGGGACGCGGACGTTCGGGGGTGACTGTGCCACGGCGGGTCCGGGCTCGGGGGCCGGGACCGCGGCTGTGAGGAGGAGGGCGAGAAGTGCGCTGAGGAGCGACATGCCCCCAGGGTCGTCGTCGCCCGCCCCGCGCCCGGCTCCCCTGTGGACAAGGGACCCGCCTGTGGACAACCCGGTGCAGGTCACCCGCGCTGTGGCCCGCAGGTCTGCACCGCGGGCCGTGGCTCAGCGTTTCGTCAGGGCCGGGAGCCGCTCGGCGAGGCGTTCGTACTCGTCGGCCGTGTTGTACACCTGCGCCGACAGCCGGAGGATCCCCATGCCCTGCCAGTAGCTGAGCGCCACCTCGGCGCGGATCTCCTCCACGATGCGGGCCCGGAGCGCCAGGGCCGCGTCCTGGCTGTCCACCAGCCCCGGCCGGAGCGGGATGGGGCGCATCGGGACGCCGGGCGAACCCGGGGTCGGGGCGTCGAGGGCGGCGGCGACGATCCGCTGGCCGTACTCCACCAGGGCGGTGTTGTGCGCCCGGACCTCGGCCCAGCCCAGGTCACGGAGCACCTCGATGCCGACCGGGGCGGCCAGCCAGGCCGAGTAGTCGAGAGTGCCCTGCCACTCGATCGCGCCCGGGAAACCCCGGTGCGCCTCCCAGGACACGATCGTCGGCAGCATGCTGGGCCGCCACCGCTCGGCGACGGTGAGGACGGCGGTACCGCGCGGCGCGTACGCCCATTTGTGCAGGTTGCCCAGCCAGAAGTCCGCCCCCACCGCGGTCACGTCCACCGGCAGCGCGCCGGGTACGTGCGCCCCGTCGACCAGCGTCGCGACCCCGAGCGCGCGGAGGGCGGCCACGATCCGGGCGACCGGGAACAGCAACGCGGTCGGGGAGGTGATCTGGTCGACGTACGCCAGCCGGGTCCGGGGTCCGACCGCCGCGACCAGGGCCTCGACGATCTCGTCGTCCGTGGCGGCGAACGCGACGGGTACGGTCACCACGCCCGCCCCGACCCGGGCGCACGCGCGCTCCAGGCCCATGGTGACCGCGCCGTACCCGTGGTCGGTCACCAGCACCTCGTCGCCCGGCGCGAGCGCCACCGAGTCGGACACGATCTGCGCGGCCGTGGTGGCGTTGGCGACCAGGGCGGTCCCGTCCGGGTCGGCGCCGAGGAACTCCGCGATCGTCCGCCGCGCCGCCTCGACCCGGTCGATGGCGACCCGGCTGAAGAACCGCATCGGGTTGGACTCGACCTCGTCGCGGACCGCCTGCTGGGCGCGTTGGACGGGCCTCGGGACGGCGCCGAAGGAACCGTGGTTGAGCTGCAGCGTCGTCCGGTCGAGGGTGAACAGGTCCCGGGCACCGGGCAGTGGAGTGGGAGGGTTCGCCATGGACCCTGAGGCTAGGGCCTGGCGGGGGTCCGGCACAGGGGTACGGGGGAAAGTCTCACGCGGGGACGCTGGGACGCGGGGGACATTGGGACGCGGGGACGCGGGGCGTCAGGGCCCGGGCGGGTCTCCACGACCTGGGCGTAGCGCGCCCATCAGGCCCGGGGATGGGCCTGGTTGTAGGCCTGGCGGAGCCGGTCCACCGACACGTGGGTGTAGATCTGGGTCGTCGCGAGCGACGCGTGCCCGAGGAGCTCCTGGACGGAACGCAGGTCCGCCCCGCCGTCGAGCAGGTGGGTGGCGGCGGCGTGCCGGAGGCCGTGGGGCGACAGGTGCGGCAGGTCCGCGTCGTCCGCCGCCCGCTCGACGATCCTGCGGGCGCTGGACACGCCGAGCCGTCCGCCCCGGTCACCGAGGAGCAGTGCCCTGTTCTCGGGCTTCTCCGTGCGGTACAGGGCCGCGCGGCTCCGGCCCAGGTAGGCGTTGAGGGCCAGCTCGGCGGGGACCCCGTACGGCACGGCACGTTCCTTCGCGCCCTTGCCGAGGACCCGCAGGACGCGGCGTTCGCGGTCGATGTCGTCCAGGTCGAGGCCGCACAGTTCGCTGACCCGGATGCCGGTGGCGTAGAGGAGTTCGAGGACGAGGCGGTCGCGCAGGCCGGCCGGGGTGGTGTCGGCGGCGCCCTCGACGAGTTCGGTGGCCTGTTCGGCGCGCAGCACGGCGGGCAGGTCGCGGTGGGCCTTAGGGCTGGCCAGGAGCTGGCCGGGGTCCACGTCGAGGAGGCCGGTGCGGTGCGCCCACGCGCAGAACACCCGGGCCACGGCCGCCCGGCGCGCCAGGCTGGCCCGGGCCGCGCCGCCCTCGCGGACCCCCGCCAGCCAGCCCCGCAGGACCCGGATGTCCAGCCCCGCGACAGCGTCCTGCCCGGCGGCCGCGGCGTGTGCCAGGAGGGAGACCGTGTCCGCCGTGTACGCCCGCACGGTGTGCACCGACCGGCCCCGCTCGCTGGCCAGGTGCCGGGCGAAGTCGTCCACGGCGTCCCGCATGGCCTCGGGCAGGGCGGCGTGGCTCTCGTGGGCGGTGCTCACCCCCCGACCCTAGCGCCCGCTCCTCCACGCCGGACGTTCCCGCCGCACGCTCGGCGCCGCCCCGGGAGACGACGGCTCGCTCGTGACCAGGCCCGCCGTGACACCCGGTCCCCGTCAGGCGAACGGTCCCCGGAGCCCTGGAGCCGCCTGGCCGCCACGCACCGGCCCGCAGCTCGCGCCGTCCGAGCCGGGCCCCGGCCACCAGGCCCGGCCCCTGGCCTCCCGCCGAGCCCAGCACCCCCGAGCCAGGCCCTGGCCGCCCCTTCCGTGCCCGGAACCGCCGGTCAAGGCCTCTCACGCGGGCACCTACGCCGCCGGGCGCGCCACCGGACGCCGCCGCGTCTGGAACCGCCCCTGCTCGTCCTCCACGACCAGCTCCCGCGCCACCAGCGCCGGCAGGTTGCGCCGCGCGTCGGTCGGCGACACCCCCGCCACCACCGCGATCTCGGCGGCGGAGATCGCCCGCCCCCTGGGCACCGCGTCGAGCACCCGCGCCGTCAACGCGTCCAGCCCGTCGCGCTCGGTGGTGCGGCCCCGGACCGGCGGCGCGGCGTACTCCCCGATCCGGCCGACCTCCTCCAGGATCTGGTCGGGCGTCGTCACCAGCCGGGCGTGGTGGTCGCGGATCTCCGCGTTGCTGCCCTCGCTCGTCGCCGACGTCGCCGGCCCGGGGCACGCCATCAGCACCCGGTTGAGCTGGAAGGCTCGGCGGGCCGTGCTCCGGGCCCCGCTACGCGCCGCCGCCTCGACCACGACCGTGCCCCGGGACAGGGCCGCGATCAGCCGGTTGCGGACCAGGAACCGGGTCCGGTGCGGGGTCGCGCCGGGCGGCCACTCGGACAGGAGCAGCCCCTCGGCCGCGATCTGTTCGAAGAGGCCGGCGTGGGCCACCGGGTACACCGTGTCGATGCCGCAGGCCAGGACGGCCACCGTGCGGCCGCCCGCGCCGAGTGCGCCCCGGTGCGCGGCGGCGTCGATGCCGTACGCGCCGCCGGACAGGACCGTCCAGCCCCGTTCCGCCAGGCCGAAGCCGAGCTCGGTGGCCATGTACAGCCCGTACTGCGAGGCGGCCCGCGCGCCGACCACCGCCACGGAACGGTCCACGGTCTCGGCGACGGACCCCGCGCCGCGCACCCACAGGCACACCGGCGGCTGGCTGTCGACGTCGATGCCGGTGGCCGCGCCGCGACTCATCCGGGCCAGGTCGTCGGCGCGGGTCGGCCAGTCGGCGTCCTCGGGGGTGACCAGGCGCGCGCCCAACCGTTCGGCGGACTCCCGGGCCTCCTCCGCGAGCCGCCACGGATCCCGGTCGCCGAGCCGGGCCCGCGCGGCCAGGGCCAGGCTCGCCACGTCGTCCGGGGCGTCGGGCCCGTCGAGCAGCCGGCGCAGGGCCTCGACCGGCCCCGAGGTCCGCACGAGGCGGGCGAGGACGGCGTTGCCGGGTTCGACCAGGCTCGCCAGGACGATCCGGGCCAGGGTGACGGTCATGATGTGCTCCTCAGTCGTAGGTGGATTGCCTCGCGGACATCTCCCTTGTCGGGCCGGACCCGGCCGCCCAGGTCACCCAGGGTCCAGGCGAGCCGGAGCACCCGGTCGTACCCCCGCGCTGACAGCAGCCCCAGTTCCAGGTACCGGGTGAGGTCCTGGCCGACGGAGAGGGGCAGCCGCCACGGGGCGCTCCGCAGCTCCGGGCCGGGCACCTGGCTGTTCGCGGTCCAGCCCCGGCCGGCCCAGCGCTCCGTCGCGGCGGCCCGCGCGGCCCTGACCCTGGCCGCCACGGTCGCGGAACTCTCCGCCACCGTGTCCACCATCAGCTGGGCCGGCGTGACGGGACGCAGACTGAGCTGGACGTCGATCCGGTCGAGGAGCGGGCCGGAGATCCGGGCCAGGTACCGCCGGCGGGCCAGGGAGCTGCACAGGCAGACCAGCGCCCCGCTCGCGCACGCGCAGGGGTTCGCGGCGATGACCAGTTGCACCCGGGCCGGGTACTCCGTGGTGCCCCGGGTCCGGGCCAGGCGGACCCAGCCGGACTCCAGGGGCTGGCGCAGCGTGTCCAGGACCGTGCCGCTGAGCAGCGGGGCCTCGTCCAGGAACAGGATGCCCCGGTGGGCGAGGCTGAGCACCCCGGGCCGGGCCAGGCCGCTCCCGCCGCCGACCAGGGCCGCCGCGCTCGTGGTGTGGTGCGGGGCCTGGAACGGTGCCCGCCGGATCAGCGGGCCGTCCGGCGGCAGGACGCCCGCCACCGAGTGCACGGCGGTCACCTCCAGGGCCGCCTGGTCGTCGAGCGGCGGCAGCAGGCCGGGCAGGCGCTCGGCGAGCATCGTCTTGCCCGCGCCCGGCGGGCCGAACAGCGCGAGATGGTGTCCCCCGGCGGCGGCGACCTCGAGCCCGCGGCGACCGTCCTCCTGGCCGGCGATCTCCGCCAGGTCGGGCCCGCGGGCCGGGGCCGCCCGGGTCTCCGTGGGCGGGTCCAGCAGCTGGCCGGCCCCGCGGGCGAACGCGATCAGCCGGCCGAGGCTGTCCACGGCCTTCACCAGGATCCCGGGCACCAGGGCCGCCTCGCAGGCGTTGCCGAGGGGCACGACGACCCGGCGCATCCCCGCCCGGGCGGCGGCCAGCACGGCGGGCAGGGTGCCGCGGACGGGCCGGACCTGGCCGTCGAGCCCCAACTCGCCGAGGAACACGGTGTCGGCGACCACGGCGGCCGGCAGCGCGCCCTGGGCGCAGAGCAGTGCGACCGCGATGGCGAGGTCGAACCCCGAACCCGACTTCGGCTGCGAGGCGGGCAGCAGGTTGACGACGGCGTGCCGGGACGGCCACTCCTCGCCGCAGTTGACGATGGCGGCGCGCACCCGGTCCCGGGCCTGGTTCAGGGCGGTGTCCGGCAGGCCGGTCAGGAGCAGCCCCGGCAGGCCGGCGCGCACGTCGGCCTCCACCTCCACCAGGTAGCCGCGCACCCCGTTGAGGCCGATGGCGTGCACCCTCGCGTACCCCATCAGAAGGCTCCCCGGAGGTGTTCTACCGTTGCGGGGCCGCTGCGCCGGGGCCGGACGCACACGACGTCGAACCGGATCTCGACTGTGGACAGTCGCGTCACGGCGAGCCAGCGTTTCGCCAGCCGGCGGAGCCGGGCCACCTTCGTCGGGGTCACCGCTTCGGCCGGCGTGCCGTGCGAGTCTCCGCTGCGGGTCTTGACCTCGCAGAAGACGAGCGTGTCCGCGTCCCGGGCGATGATGTCGACCTCGCCCTCGGGGCATCTCCAGTTCCGTTCCAGCAGGACCATGCCCGCGTCGAGCAGGTAGCGGGCCGCGACCCGTTCGCCGTACTTCCCCACGCCGTCCTTCGCCGCCACGCGCCCCACCTCCGTCGCACCGACCCGACCGGTCGAACGCGACAAACGATGCCGGCTCTCCGCGCGCACCCGGGCCGGCCTGTGGACAACCACCCCGCCTGTGGACAACTCCCAGGGCATCACCCCAGGTGGAGGCCGTGAGCTGAAACGGCGGACCCGGCAGCGCGCCCACCGACATCGGTCCAGAGCCCCACAGGTCGACCCGAAAGCCACACCCGCGGCCCCGGCGAGCAGGTCACCCCGGCGCGAAGAAACTCCTCCCGCCCCCACCAACCGGCCGCCTAAACTGTCGGCGAACCCCGACCCCCGGTGATGGCCCGCGTGCGCCGCGAAGCACGCCCCCGATGCACCCACGCACCACCCCGGGCGGAGCCGCCCACCCCCGGTGAGCCCCGCGATCCGGGTCCGGCCGCGCCGTGAACTCCGGGCCGCCCGCCGCCGATCCGCCCACCGCTGCTGGGGCCACCTGATCGCCGCCCCGCTCTGGCCCCTGCACGGCGCGAACCTCGGCACCCTGCTGCGCACCTGCGACGCGGTCGGCGCCTGCCTGGCCGTGCCGCCGTTCCCCTGGGTCGACGAGGCGCTGGCCAGGGGGAACACGCTGCGCCGACCGACCTGTACGCACCGGATCCGCGACCCGCTGCGCTGGCTGGCGGAGGAACGGTCCGCCGGTACGCGGGTCCTCGGCGTCGAGCTGGCCGACGAGGCGGTCCGGCTGGCCGATCTGCCGGCCGCCCGGCAGCGCACCGTCGCCGTCCTCGGCCACGAACAGACCGGCATCCCGCCCGAGGCCCTGGACCTGCTCGACGCGTGCGTGGAGATCCCGATGGTCGGCACCGGGCTGAGCCTCAACGTGGCGGTCGCCGGCTCCCTGGTGCTCTACAAACTCGCCGGCCTGCTCTGAAACCCGACACGCCCACACCCAGCCGGACGGAGACGCGGAACGACCCGGACCCCGTACGGGCCCGGGTCGTTCCGGTCAGATCAGATCTCGCTCGGCAGGGAGATGTCCGGCTTCTCCAGCTCCTCGATGTTCACGTCCTTGAACGTGACCACCCGGACGTTCTTCACGAAGCGCGCCGGCCGGTACATGTCCCAGACCCAGGCGTCCTGCATCTCCACCTCGAAGTACACCTCGCCGTCGCCGTTGCGGACCCGGAGGTCGACCTGGTTGGCGAGATAGAAGCGGCGCTCGGTCTCCACGACGTAGGAGAACTGGCGGACGATGTCGCGGTACTCCCGGTAGAGCTGCAGCTCCATCTCGGTCTCGTACTTCTCGAGATCCTCAGCACTCATCGTCCACCGCCGTCCATGCCGACATTCTCACTCACGTAGCCCCCTGATCGCGCGTCGACCCCCGACGCCACGCCGATCGTGGCACCTTCTAGGCGCTAGCGTACTTTTTGTCCGAAACTCGCGCCACGTTCGCGTACGAGCGCCGGTGTTCCGGGCACGGGCCGTGCTCCTCGAGCGCCGCCGCGTGCACCGGGGTCACGTAGCCCTTGTGCACCCCGAAACCGTACTCCGGGTAGGACGCGTCGAGGTCGACCATGATCCGGTCCCGGGTGACCTTGGCCAGGACGCTCGCCGCCGCGACGCACGCGGCCACCTGGTCGCCCTTCCAGACCGCCAACCCGGGGATCCCGGTGCCGTCGACCCGGAAGCCGTCGGTCAGCGCGTAGTCGGGCCGCAGATCCAGGCCGGCGATCGCACGGCGGAGGCCGGCGATGTTGCAGACGTGCAGCCCGTACGTGTCGATGTCGGCCGGTTCGATGATCACGACCGCGTAGGACACCGCGTGGGCGAGCACCTCGTCGAACACCCGGTCGCGGGCGGCGGGGGTGAGCAGCTTCGAGTCGGCGAGCCCGGGCACCGGGGTGCCGCCGAGCACGGCCGCCGCGGCCACCAGCGGGCCCGCGCAGGCACCACGGCCGGCCTCGTCGGCCCCCGCCACCGCCGCGAACCCGCGGCGGTGCAGGGCCTTCTCGAGGGCGTAGAGCCCGCCGTCGCGGCGGATCACCCCACGGGTCGGAGAGATCATGACGGTGGGTCGGGCACCTTGTCGTAGGAGTCCGGCACGGACAACCACCTCGCCCGGTCGAACGGCCAGAACAGGACGAAGGCCCTGCCGACCACCGACTTCTCCGCGATGGTCGCCGCCGTCGCGTCGTGGCTGCTGCGCACGTAGTGCTCGCGGGAGTCACCCGAGTGGTAACGGTGGTCCCCCATCACCCACAGCCGGCCCTTGGGCACCACCACGTCGAACGGGTCGGGGCTGGAGTCGCGCTCCACGCCCGGCTGGTCGTAGACGTAGGCGGACTCGTCCAGGGGCACGCCGTTGACGGTGAGCCGGTTGTTGTCGCAACAGACGATGTGGTCACCGCCGACCCCGATGACGCGCTTGATGAAGTCCTTCTCGTCCGGGTTGCTCCGCCACTCCTGCGGGGCCTCGAAGACGATCACCTCGCCGCGGTGCGGGGAACGGAAGTCGTAGACCAGCTTGTTCACCAGGACCCGGTCGTCCTTGACGAGCGTCATCTCCATCGACTCGGACGGGATGTAGAACGTCTGGAGCACGAACCCCCGCACCAGGAGGGCCACGACCACGGCCACGACCAGGAGGAACGGCAGCTCACGCCAGAACGATCCAGAACTCTTCTTACTGGTCTCCTCGGCAATCACCAAGGGAGCCTACGTCCCCGACGCCGTGCTGTGTGCACCGACACCGCCATGCTCGGAATTAACAGACCCATACCCAAGGGAGCCATGGCCACGTGTCGCGGTTCCAACCGGAGGGCGTTCAGCTTCGGTACCCCGGAAAAGGTCTCCGGCACCGACAGCGAACCCCACCGGCCCGCCGGCCACGCGATCACGAACGCCCGACCGATGATCTTGTCGATCGGCACCTGCCCGTTGCACCGGGAGTCCTGCGAGACGGCGCGGTGGTCGCCCATCACGAACACGTGCCCCGGGGTCACGGTCACCTTCGGGAACTTCCGCGACCGGCACTCCTGGCCCGGGATCGACTCCTGGAGCAGCGAGTTGTCGGCCACGTAGGGCTCGTCGAGGCCCTTGCCGTTCACCGTCACCCGGCCCTCGGCGTCACAGCAGGCGACGACGTCACCCGGTACCCCGATGATGCGTTTGATGAAGTCCTTCTCGCTGGGCTCGCTGAACCCGACGAGGTCGCCGAACCCGCGCCCGATCCGGCCGAACAGCCCCGAACTAGGGGCGGCCACGACCTCGGGCGCCCACTTGTCCGTGCCCTGGAAGACCACGACCTCGCCCCGCTCGGGCTGCCACAGGTCGTAGACGACCTTGTTGACGAGCACCCGGTCGCCGATCATCAGCGTCGGCTCCATCGAGCCGGACGGGATGTAGAAGGCCTGCACCAGGAAGGTGCGGAGCAGCACCGCCATGCAGAAGGCGATGATCAAGAGGAGGGGCATCTCCTGCCACCACGGCATCTGCTGACGCCGCTCCTTGATCCGCTGTCTGATGCCGGCACGGCGATCGCCCCCGGGTTCACGTGAACCACGGGGGCGATCAAACGGTCGTTCGGGCTCGCTCACGGGAGAGAGCCTATGTCAGACGATCTCGAAGCGGCTAGCTGACCGGCTTCGGGTCGCGACGCTCCTTGATCTTGGCCTTCTTGCCACGGAGCTCGCGCAGGTAGTAGAGCTTGGCGCGACGGACGGCACCATAGGTGACGACCTCGATCTTGTCGATCACCGGGCTGTTGATCGGCAGGGTCCGCTCGACGCCGACGCCGAAGCTGACCTTGCGGATGATGAAGGTCTCCCGCAGGCCGGCGCCCTGGCGGGCGATCACGACGCCCTGGAAGGCCTGGACCCGGGAACGGTTGCCCTCAACGACCCGAACAGACACCTTGAGCGTGTCGCCGGCGCGGAAGTGCGGGATGTCAGTCCGCTGAGACTGGGCGTCTAGGGTGTCCAGCGTGTTCATCGCTGCTGCTTCCCTCGTGCTCAAGGCGCGCATAGGCGCGCGGGTCGGTCAATACGGTTTGGGGCTGCCAGAAGCAACCCCACTACTCTGCCACATCCTGGGCTGATACCTGAAATCCGGCCTCGGACAGGGCAGCGAGATCACGCTTGTCAAGCGTGTCGTAACTTCGTTTCAGCAGGTCAGGCCGCTGCTGTGCCGTACGTAACAGCGACTGGTCACGCCGCCATCGAGCAATTTTCGCATGATCCCCCGAACGGAGAATCTCCGGGACCCCATGCCCGCGCCATTCGGCCGGTTTCGTGTACATCGGCGCCTCGAGCAGGCCGGCCGCGTGCGACTCCTCCAGCAGCGAGTCCGCGTTGCCCAGGACCCCGGGCAGCAGCCGCGTGACGGCCTCCAGGACCACCAGGACGGCCACCTCGCCCCCGAAGAGCACGTAGTCGCCCAGGGACACCTCCTGGACCCGGCAGACGCCCCCAGCCTCCGTCAGCACCCGCTGATCGATGCCCTCGTAGCGACCGCAGGCGAAGACGAGGTGCGACTCGGCGGCCAGCTCGTGCGCCATCGCCTGGTCGAACCGCCGACCGGCCGGGCTCGGCACGAGCAGCAGGCTCTCAGGCGTCAGGGCGGTGTCCAGCGCCTGGCCCCACGGCTCCGGGCGCATCACCATGCCGGGGCCGCCACCGTAGGGGGTGTCGTCCACCGTGCGGTGCACGTCGTGGGTGAAGTCCCGCAGGTCCGTCACGCGCAGGTCCAGCGCGCCGGTCCCCCGGGCCTTGCCGATCAGGGACAGCTCCAGCGGGGCCAGATAGTCCGGGAAGATCGTGAAGACGTCGACTCTCACAGGTCGAACAGCCCGCCGGGCGGGGTCACCACGACCCTGCCGCCCGCCACGTCGACCTCCGGCACGATCGCGGCCACGAACGGCACCAGCGCGTCGTGGGTGCCCGGCCGGCGGACGACCAGCTGGTCGTGCGCGGGACCGTGGATCACCCGGACGACCTCGCCGATCTTCTCGCCGTCGACCATGACCGCGAGCCCGACCAGCTGGTGGTCGTGGAACTCGTC
This sequence comes from Longispora urticae, assembly GCF_053902585.1. Taxonomy (NCBI): domain Bacteria; kingdom Bacillati; phylum Actinomycetota; class Actinomycetes; order Micromonosporales; family Micromonosporaceae; genus Longispora; species Longispora urticae. The sequence continues at coordinate 14,117 of NZ_JAQZSH010000007.1, read as the reverse complement.
CGGGTCGTCGATCTCGGGCAGGTCCTCGACCTCGACACCGAGGAACACGCCGCGGAGGCTGTCGGCCGTGTCCCGGTCGTTGACCTCCTCCAGGGCGAGGAGGAGCCGGGCCTTGCCGGCGGTGGTGTGCTGGCGGGCGAACTCCAGGGTCAGCGGACCCCGGGCCACCGGATCGGTGGTGAACACCGTCCCGGGTATGAAGCGATCCTGGGGGTCGTCCGTGCGGAGCTCCGCGACGACCTCGCCACGGATCCCGTGCGGACGGATGATCCGCCCCACAATCAACAACATCGCGTGCACTCCTGCCACAAAAAGAGAAGTGGCGCCGGGCTGACACCCGACGCCACCATTGACTTCCCTAGTACGCGTCGACGATCTCGACCCGGACCCCACGGCCACCGATCGAACCCACGACGGTGCGCAGCGCGCGGGCGGTACGACCGCCGCGGCCGATCACCGTGCCGAGGTCGTCGGGGTGCACCCGGATCTCCAGGCGCGCACCGCGCCGGGAGTCGACCATCCGCACCCTGACGTCGTCAGTGTGCTCGACGATGCCCTTGACCAGGTGCTCCAGCGCGGGGCGGAGCACTTCAGGCGTCCGCGCCTGCGTCCGCAACAACGGCCTGCTCCTCGGTCTTGGTCTCAGCCTCGACGGCCGGGGCGGCCTCGGCCTTGGGGGCCTCGGTCTTCTCGGCGGCCTTCTTGGCCGACTTCTTCTCGGCCTTCGGGGCCGGGGCCTCGGCGAGACCGGCGGCGAACTTCGACTCCGCCTCGTACGCGGCCTTCTTGTCGGCGCGCGGGGCGGCGACCTTCAGCGGCGCGGGGGCCTCGAGGCCCTTGAACTTCTGCCAGTCACCGGTGAGCTTCAGCAGCGCCAGGACGGGCTCACTCGGCTGCGCGCCGACGGAGAGCCAGTACTGCGCCCGCTCGGAGTTGACCTCGATCAGCGAGGGCTCCTCCTTCGGGTGGTAGATGCCGAGGAACTCGATCGCCTTGCCGTCGCGCTTGGTGCGCGAGTCGGCGACGACGATGCGGTACTGCGGGTTGCGGATCTTGCCCATCCGCAGAAGACGAATCTTTGTAGCCACGGTAGAACTGCTCCTGAGCGGTAGCTTCGGTTGAGTGGCTTCGCACCAGTGGGGTTTGGCGCTGGCTCCTCGGGTGGACTGCCGCCGTGCCGGGGTTAGAGGGCGCCGACACGACAGTGTTACCAGCCGACCATTCTGCCAGACCATTCCGCGATCAGCGCCATCGGGCGGGCCGATTCACTCCCCGGGCCGGGGAGAGCGTGGGCAGTCCCACTCCCCGGGCCGCGGAGAGAGCGGGCCCTCTCACTCCACCGGGCAGCCCCTGGCCGCCGGATGCGCGTCGTCGAGCGTGCCGCACTGCCACTCCAGGGTCGGCCGGGGCTGCCCGACCTGGGCGAGCATGACCAGAACGACCTTGTTCCTGGGTACCTGTCCGGTAGGGGCGTGCGCGTAGTCGATCAGGCCGCTCGCGCCCACGAAGGGCTTCGGGTCCCCGATCCGCCAGATCCCCCACCGGATCTCGCCCGGACTGATCGGGATCTGGGCGCCGTTGGCCTGGATCCGGGACACCGCCTGGGCGATCACCATCACCGCGTCCCGGCCGATCAGCGCCCGGCCGTCGAGCGCGTCGTCGCACTGCCGGGCGAACAGCTCCTGGTAGAGCTGGTAGAACCGGGCCGGCTGGCAGCCCGTCAACCCGCCGCCGGTCGCCAGCGCCGCGCTGCTCGCGAACGACATGTAGCGCAGTTCCACGTTCGGGAAGCCGGCGAGCTTGCCGTCCAGGACGAACCGGGTCGCGTCGTCGCCGGCCAGGATCCGGACCCGCTTCGACGGGCAGCTCTGCGACAGGCCACTGAGGAACTCGCTGAGCTCCGCCTCCCGGCCGGCGAAGAAGGGCAGGCTGTCGCTCCCGCACGCGTCGATCCCGCGCTGGGCGGCCGTCGGGAGCGGCAGGGTCGGGGCCGCCTCGGTGCGGTAGCGGCCCTGGCCGGGGAGCTCGACCGTGAGCCCCGCCTTCGCGAACTCCTCCTCGGCGTCCCTGGCCAGGTTGTCGCTGTAGGTGTCGGCGGGGTCGCCCGAGGCGTACACCCGGATGGTGGTCGCCTGGAGTCTGACCTTGACGAACGCCGCGGCGACCGAGGCCTCGCGCCGGTTGGCCGGGCCGACCTGGTGGTAGAGCGGGTACAGCGTGGGCAGCTCGTCGTCGGAGGTCACGCTGCCCACCATCGGCAGCCCGGCGGCCTGGAGCCGACCCATCGCGACCTTCGTGGGGGCCAGGCTCTGGCCCATGCCGGTGACAGCGACCACGCCCCGGCTGGCGGTCAGCGCGACGACCAGGTCGGCGACCCGGGGCGCGTGGCCCATCCGGTAGCCGGCGTTGGCGATCAGCACCCGGATCGGCGTGCCCGACTCGACCAGTTCGCGCTGGGCGACGGCGACGCCCTCCAGTTCCTCGCGCGCGCCCTTGAGCAGGGCCCCGGAGGGACTGGACACCGAGATGGCGGTCATGTGCACGATCGTCACGTAGGGCCGGCCGCTGCCGACGATCTCGGCGTTGCGGGCGCCGATCGTGGCCTGCACGGTGCGCAGCCGGTCGATCTCGGCCCGCCGGACGCCCAGGACGGACGCCGCCTGGGCCTTCGACAGATCAAGATCGTTCACAAAGGGGTACGACCCGTCCGACACCCCGACGCACTCGCGCCCCACGGTCAGCACGTCCACGCCGTCGACCGGTCCCGCCAGCCCGCAGTGCTCCGCCGACCACGTCCGGCGGTCCGTCAGCCAGGTGCCGCCCACCCCGCCCAGGAGCGCCACGACCAGGACCCCGGCGACCGTGGGCCAGACCCAGCCGGGCCACAGCCGGCGTTCCCGCAGCGTGAACGGCACCTCGGTCACCGGGGCGACCGCGTCGGGCACGGACAGGGTCTCGATCTCCTGGCCCTGCACCCCGTTGTCGAGCTGCTGGCGGAGCGCCGGGGCGGCGATGGCCAGTTCGCCCGGGGGTTCGGCGAGGGGTTCGGTGTCGGCGACGAGCAGGAGCAGCGGGTCGCCGGGGGCGGCGCGGCGCTCGTCCAGCAGCGCCTGGAGCAGCCGGGGCCCGACCGGGGCGCGCGTCAGGTCGTCGATCAGCAGCGCGACCGGGCGGCGGCGCCACCGGGGCCGGGTCCAGCCGAACAGCCGGCGGGTGGACGCGGCGCTGAGGTCGGCGAGGAAGGCCGCGACCAGCAGCTGCTCGACCTGGACCGGGTGCCGTTCGACGTGCCGGGCGTTGCCGAGCTGGCGGCTGAACCCGGTCAGTCCGGCGGCCCCGGCCGGGTTCAGGTACGGCTGGGTGGTCAGCCAGCGGGCGTGCCGGCCGAACCGGCCGACCAGGGCCGCCGCGACCGCCGTCGCCGGGGTGATCAGGGCGCCGACCAGCACCCGGAGCCACTCCTTCGGCACGGCCTCCTTGGCCTGGTCGACCGCGCCGAGCCAGCGGACCAGCCGCCTGCGGAGCCGGTCCCGGTTGGCCGCGTCGGCGGTGCCGTCCTGGGGCAGGGGCTGGAGCAGGTACTCGACCAGCTGGTGCCGGCGGAACCGCAGCCGGCCGCCGGAGGCCCGCGCCCCGGCCAGCAGCTCCACGAGATGGGCGAGCACGGCGCGCAGGTTGTCCCCGTCGTCCGCGGTGAGCTGGAGGCGCGCGGTCGGGATCTGCTCGGAGAACCGGAGCTTGACCCGGTCGAGCAGGTCCGCGTTCGCCGGGCCCCGGACGAGGTGCACGACCGGCATCCTGCGCCGCCACCGTCGCCAGCGCAGGTTGGGCGGCGGCGCGTACAGGCTGCCCAGGAGGTCCATCAGCTCGGCGGCGCCGTCGAAGGCGGGGAGCGTGTCGCGCCGTCTCGTCATGGATCCATGATGGACGATCGGACCCGCTCCCCCGCCGCGCCGCTTTGTCCGATCGGTGACGTGGATCGGACAGTACGGCTCAGTGCCGGATCACCAGCCGGGCGGCGCGGCCCTGCTCGCCGGACGCCCAGACGTGCTTCCCGTCGGCCACCGACACCGCGTCGAAGCTGCCCGCGTCGAACTGCTTCCAGGTGATCCCGTCGACCGAGTAGTCGCTGCCCGTGGGGCCGACCGCGATGTACTCCGCGCCCGTCCAGACCGCGCCCGAGCGGTACCCCTTCGGGGCCGTGTCGGTGACCTCGGTCCACGTCGCGCCGCCGTCGTGCGTGACGGCGAGCAGCTGGCCGGCCCGGTCGGGGGCCGCGAAGTCCCCGCCGATCGCGATGCCCTCGGTGGCGGTCCGGAACGCCAGGGAGAAGATGCCGCCCGACTCCAGGCTGCGGACCGGGGTGTTCGCCACGGTCCAGTTCCGGCCGTGGTCGGAGGAGTGGAACACCCGGGCGTACGCGCCGCCGCCGGTGGCCAGCCAGTAGTCCTGCCCGCGGGCCACCAGGCAGGTACCGGAGGCCGCGAACGCCGCCTCGCCCGCCAGCGCCGGCGGCATCCCGGCCGGGTCCACCAGCGACCAGGTCCGGCCGCCGTCGGAGGTCGACTGGAACCGGAACTTGCCGTCCACCGGGTCCGACATCACCAGGCCGTGCTGGCGGTCACCGAAGGCGGCGCAGTCGTAGAAGGCGTTCTCGTCGGTGTTCTGGAACGACTTCGTCCAGGTGCGACCGGCGTCGGCGGTCACGTAGATCCGGGAGTCCGTGCCGGGACCGATCGACAGCGCGACCGCGTTCCTCGCGTCGAACGCCTCGATGTCGCGGAACTGGAGCGTCTCCACGCCGGCCGGGCCGACCGAGGCCCAGTTGTGCCCGGCGTCGGTGGTGCGCAGGATCCGGCCGCCCGAACCCGAGGTCCAGGCGATGTGCGAGTTCACGGCGGCCAGGCCGCGCAGCCGGGAGGTGGTGGGGGTGGAGTTGAGCTCCCACGCGTACGTCCGGTGCGGTGCGGCCTGGGCCGCCGTACCCGACAGGGGGATCAGGGCGGCGACCGCTGCGGTCACGACGATCTTCTTCATCATGCATTCGGAAAGTACTCTAAGGACGCAGGTCGGTCCACGTTCCGTCGAACGGGAACTCCCCCGCCTCGATCAGTTTCACGACCCGATTCCCTTCCGCCCGGATATCGGCGGCCTCCTCGGCCGACCAGAACCGGGGATCGCCGGTCTTGGCGGCGAACGACTCCTCGTCCTTCCACTCCCAGGTCCGGTCCGGCTCCACCCAGATGTCGAGCTCCTGGTCGGTGACGTGGGTGCCGTCGGGGCTGCGGGTCTCCAGGTTCACGTACCAGCCGGCGAACTCGCCCGCGTCGGTGAAGAACCACCAGACCGCGTGGTCCGCGCCGTGCGGCTGGAAGATCAGCACGCCGTTCCCGAACCAGACGTCGTCCTGGAGGGGGAAGCCGCCCTCCGGCCACTCGTCGCGGGGGATCTCGCGCAGCGGCGGGTCCGTCAGGGTCCGCCGGACCGGGGTGCCGCCGGGCAGGGCGAGCAGCGGGCCGCGCCCGTCGTCGAGCACCGGGCGGACGGGGAGGATCTGGCAGACGACGCCGCCGAAGGACATCCGGATCTCGTGGGGCATCGGCCCACCATAGCCAGAGGGGCGGCCGTCAGGCCGCCCCCGCGTGCTCCGTGCTCGGTGCCCCTGGGCGGCGCCGATGGCACCGGGCCGGGGCCCACCGTAACCAGATGACGTTCTTAGTAGGAACGCGCCAGGTACGCCGTCAGGCCGGGCTCGTCCTGGCTCAGCGGCACGCCGCCGTCCTCGCGCACCAGGCACCGCACGCTGACGGCCGACTGGTTGGCCTTCGCCTCGCCCTCGACGCCGACCTTGTCCCACGCGATCCGCGCGAACCCGGAACCGGCGACCTCGATCGCCTCCTCCAGCGTGCCGGCGTCACTGGTGCGGGCCTCGCGGGCGGCGAGCGCCTGGTCGTACAGCGCCTGCTGGTCGGACTCCAGCGCGTTGAGCACGGCCTTGACCACGCCGTCCACGGTCACCGCGACCTTGGAGCCGTCGGTGCGCCGGGCGATCGTCACGTTGCCCTCGGCGATGTCGCGCGGGCCGATCTCGATCCGGACCGGGTAGCCCTTGAGCTCCGCGTCCACCGCGCGCCGGCCGAACGGGGTGTCGGTCCGGTCGTTGACCTGCACCCGGACCCCGGCGGCGCGCAGCTCGGCGAGCACCCGGTCGGTGGCCTCGGACACGCCCTCGCCGTCCTTGACGACCATGACGTAGGCCTGGATGGGGGCCAGCTTCGGCGGCACCCGCAGCCCGTTGTCGTCGCCGTGCACCATGATCAGGCCGCCGACCATCCGGGTGGACACGCCCCAGGACGTGGTCCACGCGAGCTGCTGGCCGCCCTCCTTCGCGGAGAAGGAGATGTCGAACGCCTTGGCGAAGTTCTGGCCCAGCTCGTGGCTGGTGCCCATCTGGAGCGCCTTGCCGTCGCCGGTCTGCGCTTCCAGGGTGTACGTGCTGGTCGCGCCCGCGAACCGCTCCCGGTTCGTCTTGCGGCCGACGTGCACCGGGATGGCCAGGACGTTGACCATGAAGTCCTCGTACACCTCGTGCAGGATGCGGCGCGCGTAGTCGCGGGCGTCCTGCTCGTCGGCGTGCGCGGTGTGGCCCTCCTGCCAGAGGAACTCGCTGGTCCGGAGGAACACCCGGGGGCGCATCTCCCAGCGGACCACGTTCGCCCACTGGTTGAGCAGCAGCGGGAGGTCCCGGTAGGACTGGGTCCACTTGGCCATGAACTCGCCGATGACCGTCTCCGAGGTCGGGCGGACCACGACCGGCTCCTCGAGCTTCTTGCCGCCGCCGTGGGTGACGACGGCCAGCTCGGGGCTGAAGCCCTCGACGTGCTCGGCCTCGCGCTTGAGGTAGCTCTCGGGGATGAACAGCGGGAAGTACGCGTTCTCCGCGCCGGTCGCCTTGATCCGGGCGTCGAGGTCGGAGACCATCCGCTCCCAGATCGCGTAGCCGGTCGGTCGGATCACCATCGTTCCGCGCACCGGCCCGTTGTCGGCCATCTCGGCCTTGGAGATCAGATCCTGGTACCAGCGGGGAAAGTCTTCCGCCCGGGGAGTGAGCACACGCGCCATGGGCACCGATCCTAGTCGCGGGCCGCGCCGTCACCTCGGCGACCCCTTTTCAAACGCTTATACCCGTTTAAGGGTACTTAGTCGTTAATGATCCGTACACTCGGGCCCGAGAAGACTTTTTCAGTACGGGAAGTCGCACACCTCGCGCAGCCCGCACACATGCTCCGAGGAGAACAATGAGGACACGTACCCCCATCCTGTCCGTGCAGGCCCAGGTGGCCGGCGCGGTCGGGGTGTTCGCGGCCCTGGCCGCCTTCGCCATGACGACCGCGGCGGGCGAGGCTCCGGCCGTCGCCGCACCCGTCACCGCACCCGTCGCCGCCCCCGCCGTGCCCGGAGCCAAGGCGGCGCCCATCGTGGGCCTCGCCCCGGCCAGCCACAACTTCGGCGGCCACCAGGTCGGCACCACCAGCCCCACCCAGACGTTCACCGTCACCAACACCGGCAACGCGCCCTACGCCATCACCGCCGTGACGATCGGCGGCACCAACGCCGGGGACTTCATCAAGAGCGACGACACCTGCACGGGTACGTCGGTCCCCGGGCCGGCCGGCAGCTGCACCGTGAAGGTCGCGTTCAAGCCCACGACGGGCGGGCCGCGCTCCGGCACGCTCACGGTGACCGACCAGGTGGGGCCGGAGCACATCCGGGTCGCGAAGCTGTACGGGTCGGGGTCCCAGTCGGGCCCGACCCCGTCCATGACGCCCTCGCCCTCGGGGTCCCCGTCGCCCTCGCCGTCGACCACCCCGTCGCCGTCCACGTCGCCGTCCCCTTCGACGACCGCGTCTCCGTCGGCGACCGCCAGTGTCACGCCGAGCGCGCCGGTGACGACGCCGCCGACGCCCGAGCTGCCGGTGACCGGCGGGGGGCCGTTGGTGCCGACGTTGCTGGGGCTTGCCGGGTTCCTGGTGGTCACCGGGTTCGCGTTGCGACGGCTGAGCAAGGCTCGTAAGGCGGCGTAGCCGCGGGAGGGACGCTCTCAGGGGTGGGCCGCGCAGGCGGTACCGCCCCTGGGGTTGGCCGGGGATGACGGGGGCGCGCATGCGCCCGGTCATCCCCGGTCGTCGTTCCGGGGCGGGTGGTAGGCGGGTGTCGCTGGCGGGGCGGCGGTGACTCAGGGGGTCGCGCCGCGCGGGGTCAGCCGCACCAGGATCAGGCACGCGCCCCGGGCCTCCACCCAGGCGCCCTCCGCGACGTATTCGCCCGGAGCCAGGTCGATCCGCAGGTGTTCCTCCCCGGCGAGCTCGGCGCCGCCGTACACGGAGTCGAACAGGACGACGGGTTCGGTGACGGTCCAGCCCACGGCGGACGTCCACACCGCGCCCGGCAGGAGCTCCGCGACGAGCGCGGGGAGGTCGACGTCGCCGTCGGCGGCCCCGAGGCGGACGAGCGTTCGGTGGGCCGGCAGGTAGGTGGTCCGGAACTGCTCCTCGCCCAGTACCAGGACCTGCGTGTCGTGGAGGTCGATGACGTCCACGTATCCGTCGATCTCGCCCGCCCGGTCGTGGTCGCTGGTGCCGTCCGGGTGGGAGTCCGGGGCGCCGGGCCAGTCGGCGCAGGCCGACTCGGGGACGAGGATCAACGGGCCGACCAAGGAGGTCACCCAGGTCAGGGGCATGCCGCCTCCATTCGACGGACGGACGGGCGCCGGGGAGCCGGGGCCCGGGGCGCGAGGTGGTGGGCCGGGACGAAGATACAGCGGGCGGTGGTGGTGGGCCACGCGGTGGCGGGTAGGCGGTGCGGAGCGCCGCCGCTACCGGAGGACCCTGCCCCGCAGGATGATGCGGACCGGCTCGCGGACCGTGGACAGGTCGCGCCGGGGGTCGGCCGGATAGACCACCAGGTCGGCGAGCCCGCCCTCGACCAGGCCGGGGAAGCCGAGCCACTCGCGCGCCTTCCACGACGCCGCGGCCAGCACGTCGAGGGCGCTCATCCCGGCCCGTTCGTGCAGGAGCAGCATCTCCTCGGCGGCCAGCCCGTGGCTGATCCCGCCGCCCGCGTCGGTGCCGATGAAGATCTGCACGCCGGCCTCGTACGCGGCGGCCACCACCGACGGGAAGTCGCGCTGCAGGCGGCGCATGTGGGCCGCGTACACCGGGAACTTGCCGTCGGCCTGGCGCGCGATGCCCTCGAACGTGTCGATATTGATCATGGTGGGGGTCAGGGTGGTGCCCCGGGCCGCCATGGTGTCGATCAGGTCGAGGGACAGGCCGGTGCCGTGCTCCACCGAGTCCACCCCGGCGTCGACGAAGATCCGCACGGCCTGCTCGTCGAAGGTGTGTACCGCGATCCGCGCGCCCGCCGCCTGGGCCTCGGCGACCGCGGCCCGCATCACGTCGGCGTCCCAGGACGGGGCCAGGTCCCCGGTGTCGCGCTGGATCCAGTCCCCGACTATCTTCACCCAGCCGTTGCCGGCCGCCGCCTGCCGGCGGACCCCGTCGAGCAGGGTGTCGGCCTCGTGCTCCTCGCCGATCCCCCGGAGGTAGCGCTTGACCGGGGCGAGATGCCGGCCGGCCCGGGCCAGGCGGGGCATGTCCTCGGCGTCGTCCAGTTCCGCGTACGGGAACGGGGAGCCCATGTCCCGGATCGCCAGCACCCCGGCGTCGCGGTCGATGGCGGCCAGCCCGCGGGCCTCGTCGAGGGAGTCCACCGGGCCGCCGCCGGGGCGGATGCCGGGGTGGCAGTGCGCGTCCACCAGGCCGGGCAGGATGAACCCGCCGTCCACCACGGTCGTCGCGTCGGGCACCGGCTCATAGGTGACCCGGTCGCCGACCAGCCACAGGTCCCGGACCTCGTCGTCGGGCAGGACGACACCACGCACGTGTAGGGCCATGGCCCTCAATCTAGCGGCCCCCACCACCGGGTGGCAGGGGCCGGGCACACGTACTGATAAATGCTATTTGTCTTTCTTGAACTTGTTGAAGTCGATCTTCGGCAGCTTGAAGCCGGGGGGCAGGTCCGGCATGCCACCGGCCGGCGGGAGCTGCGGCGGCAGACCCGGGGGCAGCGTCGGCATCCCGCCCTTGGCCCGGGCCCCGGACGCGCCGCCGCCCTTCTTCTTGGCGTCCTTGCGCTTGTTCTTCTGCGACTTCGTGAAGCTCGCCTTGCCCCGGCCGGGCAGGCCCATCATGCCGCCCATCTGGCGCATCATCTTCTGCGCCTCGGTGAACCGGGTGATGAGCTGGTTGATGTCCGTGACGGACGTGCCGGAGCCGTTGGCGATCCGGGTGCGGCGCGAGGCGTTGAGCAGCTTCGGGTCGGTCCGCTCGCCGGGGGTCATGGACCGGATGATGGCGGTGACCTTGTCGAGGTGCTTGTCGTCCACCTCGGCGATCTGGTCCTTCATCTGGTTCATGCCGGGCATCATCGCCAGCAGGTTGGAGATCGGGCCCATCCGGCGGACCGCGAGCAGCTGGTCGAGGAAGTCCTCGAGGGTGAAGTCCTGACCGCCCATGAGCTTGGCGGTCATCTTCTCCTTCTGGTCGTCCTCGAAGACCCGTTCCGCCTGCTCGATGAGCGTGAGCATGTCGCCCATGCCGAGGATCCGCGACGCCATCCGGTCGGGGTGGAAGACGTCGAAGTCCTCCAGCTTCTCGCCGGTGGACGCGAACATGATCGGCTGGCCGGTCACGTTGCGGACCGACAGCGCGGCGCCACCGCGGGCGTCGCCGTCCAGCTTGGACAGCACGACGCCGGTGATGCCGACCCCGTCACGGAACGCCTCGGCCGTGGCCACCGCGTCCTGGCCGACCATCGCGTCGATGACGAACAGGACCTCGTCCGGGTTCGTCACGTCGCGGATCGCGGCGGCCTGGGCCATCATCTCCTCGTCGATGCCCAGCCGGCCGGCGGTGTCGACGATGACGATGTCGCGCATGTGGCGCTTCGCGTGCTCGAGGGCGTCACGGGCCACCTGGACCGGGTCGCCGACGCCGCTGCCGACCTCGGGCGCGTAGACCTCGACGCCGGCCCGCTCGCCCAGCACCTGGAGCTGCTGGACGGCGTTGGGCCGCTGGAGGTCGGCGGCGACGAGCATCGGCTGGTGGCCGAGGCCCTTGAGGTGCAGGGCGAGCTTGCCGGCCAGGGTCGTCTTACCGGCACCCTGGAGGCCGGCGAGCATGATCACCGTGGGGGGCTGCTTGGCGAACTGGAGCCGGCGCGCCTCGCCACCGAGCACCCCGACGAGCTCCTCGTGCACGATCTTGATGACCTGCTGGGCCGGGTTGAGGGCCTTGGAGACCTCGGAGCCCCGGGCGCGCTCCTTGAGCTGGTGGATGAAGGACTTGACCACGGGCAGGGCGACATCCGCCTCGAGCAGCGCCATCCGGATCTCCCGGGCAGTGCGGTCGATGTCGGCGTCACTGAGGCGCCCCTTGCCCTTGAGCTGGGCGAAGATGCCAGAGAGCCGGTCGGAGAGCGTGTCGAACACGTCAGGTCATCCCTTGGTGGTGGTTGAATCCGCGTCGCTCCAGACTACCGGCCCCGTCCCAGTTCATTCAGGCCGGTCAAAAGCCGCATCTGGTACCCGCCACCCGCCGCGACTTCCGCTGTGACGTAGCTAATAATGTTGCGATGCGCATCCCGTACGAGCGGTACTTCGACCTGCGGGCCATTCCCCAGGGGGGCATGGCGATGGACTCCTACGAGTACCTGAGTCAGGTCACGGCCTCCGCCGTCGAGAACGCCCCGATCTGGGACGCGCACACCCACCTCGGCACCGACACGGACGGCAAGACGCTGGACGCCGAGGGGCTGCTCGCCGACCTCGCCAAGTTCGACGTCACCGGGGCCGTCGTGTTCCCGTTCAACGACCCCGACCAGGGCGAGGACTTCCACGTCCCCAACGAGCGGATCTTCGCCGAGTGCGCGCCGCACGCCGACCGGCTGCTGCCGTTCATGCGGCTGAACCCGCACGGGCCGTGGGAGGCGGAGTACGAGCTGTGCCTGGCCCGGGGGCACGTGGGTGTGAAGCTGCACCCCCGCGCGCAGGAGTTCGAGATCGGCTCGGACCTCGTGCGCCCCATCTACCGGCGCGCGGCCGACGACGGGCTGCCGGTGCTCGTGCACACCGGCTACGGCATGCCGGCCATCTCCCACGACGTCGCCACGGTCGCCGCCGCGCTGCCGCACCTGAAGCTGATCCTCGGGCACGCCTCGTTCATCGACATGCCCCGGGCGCTGCGGGTGCTCAAACCCTTCCCCAACGTGTACTTCGAGACCTCGGTCGTCCGGGTCTACGACCTGTTCCAGGTCCTCCGCGAGGTCGACCCGTCCCGGGTGATGTACGGCTCCGACAAGCCCTACTCGTCGAGCACCGTGTCCCTGCAGTCGATGGGGATCATGGCGGCGATGGCCGGGGTGCCCGAGGAACGGATGCCGGACCTGTTCGGCGGGAACCTGCTGCGGGTGCTGGACGTGACGTCGTGAGGACCACCATCAAGGGCACCGACGTGCACGACGTCTGTCGGGAGGTCGTCGAGCGCGGCCTGCACCCCGAACAGGTCGACGTCGACCTGGGCGACGGCCGGATCCTGCCCCTCGTGCTGGACGACCCGGCGCACTTCACGCTGTACGTCCGGCTCTACTCCCGGGCCCTGGCCGCCCGCAACCTGTTCCTGTCCGGCAACATCCGCCGCACCCTGTGGGAGATCGGCGCGGCCCTGATCGCCGCCGACGAGCCGCCCTGTTTCCTGGAGGGCGTCTACCTCGCGGAGATCCGGTTCGCGCTGGCCAACGCGGAGGAGGCGCTGCGCACGGGGCAGACCAGCGCCAAGCACCACGGGCCGTACGCGTCGATGACGATCGCGGAGAACCTCTGCCTGATGCGGCTCTTCCGGCGCCAACTGCACCCGACGCCGCCGGGGTAGCCCGCGTCCACGCGCCCAGGACCCCTGGCGCCGGCTTTGTATGATCTTGCCGGGCGTCCCGCGGGGGAAGACGGGCGCCCGTGACGCACTTGGGGGTACCGGCATGATCACGCCGCAGGACGATCACAGTTTCACCGAGCGGATCGACGAACAGCTCCGCGCCCTGGCCGCGCTGCGGGCCGGCGGCACGGACGGCTCCGGGGACCCGGTGGAGGCGGTCGGCGAGAGCGCCGACGGCGGGGTCCGGGTCACCGCCCGGTCCGGCCGGGTCAGCGCGATCACGCTCGAGCCCCGGCTGCTGCGCCAGGCCCCGACCGAGCTGGCCGCGCTGTTCACCGAGGCGGTCAACGCGGCATTCGAGGCGCTGCGGGCCCGGGCCCCTGCCGCGACCGACCCGATGCCGGACATGGACGCCCTGCTCGGCGGCCTGCGCGAGGTCGAGGACCAGAGCAGCCGGATGCTGCAGATGCTCAGCTCGGCGCTCACCGAGGCGATGAGCAAGGTCGGCGACCGCACCGGGCTGCGGGGCGACCCCGGGCCGCAGGGCGCGAGCCACCTGTTCGCGGAGGCGACCGACATGCTGCGGACGGCCCGGGCGGCGCTCGACGTCCCCGAGGAGTCCGAGCCGCCGACCGGCACCGGGTCCGACCCGGACGGCGTGGTGACCGCGACCGTCGACGCGGCGGCGAAGGTGACGGGGCTGGAGCTGGCGGCGCGGTCGGTGCGGCTCAGTTCGTTCGACCTGGCCGACGCCGTGCTGGCCGCCGTCAACGCGGCGCTCGACGCGCTCGACGGGCGGCGGCGCGAGGCCCGGGGCCTCGACGGGCTCGACCAGCTCGCCGGGCGGGCCCGGGAGCTGCAGAACCTCAGCGTGGAGCACATGCGCCGGTACACCGGGAATCTGACCGACATCATGGGCAGCATCCGCGAGCCCTGACGGAGGGGGACGACACATGGTTGAGAAGAGCATCGATCCCGAGGGGATCATGATGTCGGGCGACCGGATGAACCTGGCCGCCCAGACGATGAACACCGACATCGCCGCGTTCAACGGGCAGCTCGACGGCAACGGCGACCCGTTCGGCGGCGACGACCTGGGCTCGCTGATGGGCATGTTCTACCAGGTGA
>NZ_JAQZSH010000006.1:0-12160 GCF_053902585.1 Longispora urticae | reverse complement strand
CGGCGCCCCCGGGGAGTACCCCGGGGGCGCCGCCTCAGGCGATGGTCAGGACACGGCCTTGAAGCCGACCGTGAACGGCTGTACGCCGGTGGTCGGAGCGGTCGCGCCCCGGGCCAGCGCGTTGCCGCTCGGTACGTGGAAGTAGTACCGCCCGACCACGTCGACGACGAGGTGCACGTTGCCGCCGTGGTTGTACACGTTGAACGCGTTGGACGGGCCGATCGCGGTGACCGCCGCGTTGGGCGTCACCTTGCCCGGCTGCGGGTTCAGGTTGCTGACGCCCGGCTTGTTCTGGCCGGCGATGCCGTTGGCCCACAGGGTCAGCACCGTCGGGATCGACGGGTTCACGGCCGTGACGTTCAGCGCCAGGCTGTAGGTCGTGCCACCGGCGGTGTCGAGCACCCTGCCGGGCGCCGTGACCTTCGTCGTGGTCGCCTGGCCGAGCGCGCCGGGCGCGCCGAGGCCGTCACGGGTGTCCACGATCCGGGTCGGCGTGATCGCGTCGAACCGCAGGCCGTCACCCGAGTAGTAGCCGTCGTCGAAGAAGCCGACGATGTCGACGATCACGTGCGTGGTCGTCTGGGTGTACACGCCGATCACGGGCCAGCCCTCGGCCGGCCCGCAGCCCCAGCAGTCCGCGGTCGGGACGACGGCCAGGTTCGGCACGGTCTCGTTGCGCTGGAAGTTCAGGGTCGAGGTCGACTGGAAGTCCGACTCCCGGCCGTTCCACGCGGTCAGGAAGCCCTGGCCGATCGACTCCGTCGAGGTGACGTTGACGACGTACGCGCGGATGTGCGGGTTGGCGGTGCCGAAGTTCAGCCCGGTGCGCAGGTAGTAGTTCGACGGGAGCTTGCCGCCCGCGCGGGTGTCGATGAGCCGGGTCGGGGTGATCGGGTGGAACAGGCCGCCCATCGAGTACACCTGGTCGCTGTCCGCGTAGTAGCCCTGGACGTCGGCGATGATGTGGGTCTGGCCGGAGTGGTTGTAGATGTCCACCCCGCCGTCGGTGCCGACCTTGACCGTGACCGAGTTCGCCCCGGTCCAGCCCGGCATGAAGTTCAGCGAGGACGCCGTCGGGCGGGCCACGCCCTTCGGGAACAGGGTGAGGAAGCCCGATTCGGTGGGGTCGGTGACCGTCACGTTCAGCGTGACCGCCGAGACGCCGGACGACGGGACCCCGCCGCGGCCGCCGACCTGGAGGTGCAGGATGCCGCCCGGTCCGACCCGGCTGGCCGGTGCGCCGTTGCCGTACCGGGTGTCGAGGATCCGGTTCGGGTTCAGCGTGGTGTACGTGCCCTTGTTGCCCGCCCACGGGTCGTTCCCGTACAGCGAGAAGTCGAAGGTCAGCGTGCCGCCCGTGGTGACGTTCGGGAGGGACAGCTGGGCCTTCTGCGGGCCCCGCAGCGCGGTCAGCGGCGTGATCGTGACCGTGCACGTCTCGGCGTTCGCGAGGGTCGCGCCGGAGCAGGTGTCCGCCGTGACGGGGAACGCCGCCGGGTGCTGGCCCGTGACGGCGACCGTGCCGAGCTTGGTCGAGCCGGAGCCGAGGGACGTCACGACGACCTGGTGCGGGGCGCCCGGGACGTTGACCTCCTGGGTGCCGAGCTCGATCGAGGTGAGCCCGACCTCGAGCCCGTTGTACCCGACCGTGGACTTCCACCGGACCTGACCTGTGACCGGCGTGCTGTTGTCGCACTGGTAGGAGAAGTCGGCCGCGAACGAGGCGATCACGCCCGCGGCGCGGGTGACCTCCAGGACCTTGATGGAACCGGAGGTCTGGTTGCAGCCGCGCGAGCCGGAGCTGATGTCCATGCCGGCGTAGGCGCCCTCGGCGGACCGCTTCACCTGGTACGTCGTACCGACCTGCCAGGGGGTCGACGGCGGGGCGACGATCTCGCCGCCGACGCTGTCACCGCGGACCGGGACGGCGCCGACGTTGAAGCCCTCGGCCCCCAGGGGGTGAACGTCACGTTCGCGGTGCTCGCGTCGAAGACGCGGCTCCCGTTGAACATGTAGTTGCCGGAAGCCGGACCGGCGAGCACCAGCGCGTTGTACGGTGCGGTCGGCGCCGCCGGTGCGGCCAGGGCGGGAGCCGGAAGAACTGCGGCAGAAGCTACCAGTGCGATGGCAGCGGTCATGGCACCGCGAAGTATGCGCAAGAGTCTCCCCCGTGTGAGATATGAGCGCGTAATTGGGGCTCCAACTTAGAGCGGTGGAGCCCCCGCGCGCAATCCATTTAGGGAAGTCTGTCGATATCTCAGCGTTGGTACCGCTATGGGGTCAGGCGGTGCGGTCTGACGTGTCCGTCAGCAGGTGCGCCCGCAGTTCCGTGACCACGCCGTCGTCGAGCCCGACGTGGTCGCGGACGTAGTCGGGCAGCGAGCCGTACGTCCTCGTGAGGTCCGCGAGGAAGAGGCTCATCAGCTCGGCGGGCGCCTGGCCGTAGCCGGGCCAGGTCAGGGGGCGGCCGCTGGCGACGTAGTCCGCGACGGAACGGTCCGTGGCCAGGTTCGTGAGCGCGAAGTCGGCCGCGATGTCCGCCTCGGACACGCCCAACAGGCCGAGCACCAGCGCCGCGACGATCCCGGTGCGGTCCTTGCCCGCCGCACAGTGGAAGACCACCGGGGCGTTCGCGTCGGCGGCGATCAGCTCCAGCACGGTCCGCAGTTCGGCGGCGCCGTCGAGGGCGACCTCCGCGTACTTCTCCGCCAGGAACGGCGCGACCTGCACCTCGGGGCCGAGCTTGGGCTGGCTGTAGGGCCGGTGCTCGACACTCAGGTTGTGGTACGCCAGCCCCGGGGTCTCCGGCACCCGGCCCCGGGCCTCGATCTCGAACGGATACCGCAGGTCGATGACGGTACGCACCCCGAGCGCGGTGAACGTGTCCACGTCCGCGCCCGCCAGCTTGCCGAGCGAGTCGGAACGGTACAGCCGCCCCCACCGCACGGTGCTGCCGTCGGTCGTCCGGTACCCGCCGAGGTCGCGGAAGTTGTGCAGTTTCTCGAACGCGATGTGCCTTGTCACGCGGGCAACGGTAACGGCAGGTGGCGGCCCGGTGCTGCCCCGTCCGGGCCCGGGCGGGGCACATCACGCGCAATTCGGTTGCCGGGCGGCGAGTTGTGGGCCAGGGTGCGCGGATGGACATCCGCCGGCTCGATCCGCACGACGAGAACACAGCTTCCGCCTGGTACGAGGCGTTCCGGGCCGGCGGTGTCGCCCTCCGGGAGGCCCCGACGTTCTTCGCCGCCGACGCGGTCCTCGGTTCACTGCGCACCAACGACACCCGGCACGCGTACGGGGCCTGGTCCGGGGACGTGTGCCTCGGCGCGGCCCTGCTCGACCTGCCGGCCCGGGCCAACACGCACATGGCGGAGCTGGAACTCAACGTCCCGCCGGCGTACCGCGGCCGGGGCGTCGGCGCGGCGCTGTTCGACACCATGGTCCGGGCGGCCGCCGAGGCGGGGCGGAGCCGGCTGTCGACCGAGCTCAACGTCCCGCGCGCCAACACGCTGGAGTCGTACCCGGGCGGCAGGTTCGCGCTGGCCAGGGGACTCCGCAGCGTGCTGTCCGAGCAGCGGTACCTCGTGGACCTGCCCGTCGACGACGCCGACCTCGCGGCGCTCGCCGGCCGGGCCGCCCCGGGGTACACCGTCGAGTCCTGGGCGGGCCCGGTCGGGCGGGAGCGCGCGGCGGTGTTCGCCCGGCTGCGCACCCTGATGGAACAGGACGTGCCGACCGGCGAACGCGACCACGAGCCGGACACCTTCGACGCCGACCGGGTACTCGCCGGGGACGCGAAGACCGCCGCCCAGGGCTGGGGCCTGCTCACCACCCTGGTGCTCGACGCGGACGGCACCCCGGCCAGGTACACCCGGATCTTCGTCAACGCCGACGGGGTGCACGCCCAGCAGGACGACACGTTCGTGCTCCGGGCGCACCGCGGCCACCGGCTCGGGGTCCTGGCGAAGGTCGCCAACATGCGCCAGCTCGCGGCCCTGCACCCGGGCGTGCGGCACCTGCACTCGTGGACCGCCGACACCAACGACGCGATGCTCGCCATCAACGCGCGGTTCGGCTTCCGTGCCGTGGAGGCGATGCACGTCCTCGAAGGGGAGCTGCCCGCTTCCTGACGCCGCCGGGCCACGGTACCCGGATGGGGGTCTTTTAGCAGACTGTTGGGGTCCTGACAAGAGGGGCCGGGCTCTTCCTGTGTGCGTGCTGGTGACGGACGATTCCAGCAGACAGGGGAGGGTGACAATGGGCGCTCGGATCACGGGCATGGCGGTGCACCTGCCGGAGACCACGCTGACCAGCGGGGAGGTCACGGACCGGATCACCGGGTACCGGCCACCGGCCGGGTTGGTCGAACGACTGACCGGCGTGCGGTCACTGCACGTGATGCCCGCCGACTGGCAGGCGTCGGACCTGGCCGCCGAGGCCGCGCGGAAGCTGTTCGCCGACACCGGCACCGACCCGGCCGACGTCGACCTGCTGCTCTTCGCGTCGGCCAGCCAGGACATGGTCGAGCCGGCCACCGCGCACATCGTGGCCGCCAAACTGGGGCTGAGCTGCCCGGTGTTCGACGTGAAGAACGCGTGCAACAGCGTGCTGAACGCGGTCGAGGTGGCCGACGCGCTGATCGGGGCCGGGGGGTACCGGCGGGTGCTGATCGCCAGCGGGGAGGCCCCGTCGCGCGCCGTGCGGTGGGACGTACCGGACCTGAAGGAGTACCTGACGGCGCTGCCCGGGTACACGCTGTCGGACGCCGGGGCCGCGCTCGTGATGGAGCGCTCCGACCGGCCCGGCGTCCTCGGCTCCGGCTTCTCCGCGCACTCGGAGGCATGGCAGGTCGGCACCCTGCCGGCCGGCGGTTCCGCGCACCCTCGGGACCCCGCGTACAGCTACTTCCGGCTCGACGGGGCCGCGCTCAAGGACGCGTTCGACGCGTTCGGGGCCGAGATCGTGCTGGACACGCTCGGGCGGCTCGGGCTGGGCTGGGACGACTTCGCGGTGGTGGCCGTGCACCAGGTGTCCCTGCCGTACCTGGAGATCCTGCGCGAACGGCTCGGGATCCCGGCGGACAAGCTGGTCGTGACCCTCGCCGAGCACGGGAACCTGGCGTCGGCCAGTCTGCCGTTCCAGCTGGTCCGGGCCCGGGAGGCTGGCAGGCTGGGGCCGGGGGACCGGGTGTGCCTGATCGGGCTGGCCGGTGGCGTGAGCATGGGTGTGATGGCGGTGGAACTGTGAGCGGGAGCGGCGGCCTCTGGGTTGTGGTGCCGGCCTACAACGAGGCGCGGGGCATCCTGCCGACGTTGCAGGCGCTCGCCGCGCAGCTCGACCGCGACTTCACCCTCGTGGTCGTCGACAACAACTCCACCGACGGCACGGCGACCGTCGTGCGGGCCTTCGACTTCCCCGGCGCGCACCTGATCCACGAACCCGTCAAGGGCACCGGGGCGGCGGCGGACACCGGGATGCGGTACGCGATCGCCCACGGCGCGACCCTGCTCGCCCGGACCGACGCGGACTGCCTGCCGGCCCCGGACTGGACCCGGAGCGTGCGCCGGTGCTTCTCCGAAGGGCTCCACCTCGTCGGCGGGCAGTTGATCCCCCGGACCGACGACGTGCCGGTGAGCGCGTGGCGCCGGGGGCTGCTGCTCGCCGCCGTCGAGGTGGCCGTCGTGTTCGGCAAGCTGCGGAAGGGCAACCGGGGGGCCGAGTACCTGGGGCCGTACATCATGGCGCCGGGCTGCAACATGGCCATCACCGCCGACATGTACGAGCGCTCCGGCGGCTTCCCCCGCACCAGGATCGAGGAGCTGCACGAGGACCGGGCGCTGGTCAACGCGGTGCGCCGGCTGACGACGGCCTACGCGTACCGGCGCGACGTCCGGGTGCGCGGGTCCGTGCGGCGGGCGCACGCGTGGGGGCTGCGCAGGACCCTCGCGTGGTACGCCGACCACCGGTACAAGCCCGAGATCGTGGACATCCGGTGACCGCCTGGGAGGAGAGGGTGCAGACGGGGGCGCATCCCGTCGCGTACCGGATGATGCGGTTGATCTGTGCCAGCGGGCCCGTGCGCCGGGTGCCCCGGGTGGGCGTCGTGGTCAGCGATCCGGTGCTAGCCCGCCAGGTGCTGATGGACTCCGACACGTTCACGAAGACCGGGCCCGGCTCGCCGTCGGACCTGTGGACGCCCGTGCTCGGCCCGTCGGTGCTGCTGAACATGGAGGGCGACGCGCACACCCGGCTCCGGCGCAAACTGTCCGGGCTGTTCACGCCCGGGTATGTCCGCGACCTGTGCGACCGGGTGCTGGCGCTTCCCCTGGCCCGGTTGCGGTCGGACCTGGCGGATGGCCGCGAGGTGGATCTGGTCCGGGTCGTGCAGGACTGCGCCGGGGCCGTGATCTGCGAACTCGTCGGCCTGCCCGCCGACCGGGTCGCCGAGGCCTACTCCCGGGGCGCCGCCATCACGTCCATGGTCCGGCTCGGGCGGCCCCGGCTCACCGACCGGCAGATCCGGCACGCCCGCGCCGAACTCGGCGGCCTTACCGCGCCCGCGATCCGCGCCTACCGGACCGGCGACCCGGCCACCGTGCCCGGCAGGATGCGCGAACTCGGGCTCACCGAGGAGGAGGCGCACGGCGCGGTCGGGGCGTTCGTGCTCACCGGCACCGAGACGCTGGTGTCGTACCTGCCCAGGCTCGTCGCGCTGTGCCACGACACCGGGGTGTCCGTATCGCCGTCCAATCTGGACAGTGTGGTGGTGGAAGGGTTGCGGTACACCGTGCCGTCGCCCGTCATGCTGCGCAGCGTCGCGAAGGCCGGCAGCGTCGGCGGGGTCGCGGTGCGGCCCGGGGACCGGATCGTGATCGCCACCCTGTTCGCCGCCCGGGGCCGCGAACCCTTCGACCCGTCTCGGCCCGCCGACCCCGACATCCGGCAGCTCTGGTTCGGGGCCGGCGCGCACTTCTGCCTCGGCGCGCCACTGGCCAGGGCGGAGATCGACGCGGTACTCCGCGCGCTGGCCCCCACCGACCGGCTCACCGTGACGTCCCGGGCCGTGGCGAAGCGCGTACTGATCCCCGGCTACTCCCGACTCATGATCCGGAGCCTGTGATGGACCTGGTGGCAGCAGTGTTGACCACCGCCGACGCCGCGCCCGACGCGCTGGCGATCGGGGAACTGACCTACGGCGAGCTCGCCCGCCGGGTGCGCTCGACCGCCGCCGGGCTGGTCGCGGCCGGGTTGGAGCCCGGGGACCGGGTGCTGTTCTCCGTGCGGCCCGAGGCGGCCGGGGTCGTGCTGGCGCTGGGGATCGTGGCCGCCGGGGGGACCGTGGTGTTCGCCGATCCGGGGACCGGTCCGGAGCTGTTCGCGGCGCGGTTGGCGTTGGCGGGGCCGCGGTGGGCGGCGGCGGAGTCGTTGTTGTACGCCGCCAGTCGGTACGGGCGGGGGGTGGCGCGGCGGCGGGGGTTGCTGCTGCCGAGCTATCGGGAGCTGCCGGTGCGGCACGTATATGCGGGGCGGTGGCTGCCGGGGGTGCCGAAGGGGGCGTTGTCGGCGCGGAAGCTGGCGGCCGGGGGCGCGGGTGGGGCTGTGCGCGGCGGCGGGGAGGCGGACCCGGCCCTGGGTGGGGCGGCCGGAGGCGCGGTGTCCGGAGGGTCGGTGGCCCCGACCGGGCCGGGCGGTGCCGTGGGGGCCGGGCTCGGCGACCAGGAGGCGCTCATCGTGTTCACCTCCGGCAGCACCGCCGCCCCCAAGGCCGTCGTGCACACCAGGGCCTCGCTCGGCTCCGGGCTGGCGCTGCTCGCCACCCGCTGCCGCCTCGGCCCCGGCGACACCGTGCACACCGACCAGCTGATGCTCGGCCTCCCGGCGCTGGTGGCCGGCGCGCACTGGACCATGCCGCCCTACGGGTTCGCCCCCGCCGCCGACCCGGTCCGCTACGCCGAGGGCCTCGCCGGGGCCACGCACGCGTTCTGCGTCCCCGCCGACCTGGCCGTCCTGCTCGACGCCGGGGTCCGGGCGCCCGGGCTCCGGCACCTGCTGATCGGCGGCGCCCCGGTGCTGCCCCCGCTGCTGCGCCGGGCCCGCGAGGCGTTCCCCGGCACGGAGCTGCTCGCCGTGTACGGCATGACCGAGATCCTGCCCATCGCCATCGCCACGGCCGAGGAGAAGCTCGCGCACACCGGCCCCGGCGACCTGATCGGCGAGCCGCTGCCCAGGGTCCGGGTGGCGATCGCGGAGGACGGCGAGTTGGTCGTCGCCGGGCCGAACCTGTGCCGGGGCTATCTGGGCCAGCCCCGCCTGGAGGCGCACGCGACCGGTGACCTGGCGACCCTCGACGACGGCCGGCTCGTCCTGCTCGGCCGCAAGAAGGACATGATCATCCGGGGCAAGACCAACGTGTACCCCGGCCTCTACGAACCCACGATCAACACCTTTCCGGGGGTACGCGAGGCCGCGTTGGTCGGGGTGCCCGACGAGATCGGGGACGAGCGGATCGTGTTGGCGGTGGTGGCGTCCGGGGCCCCTGCGGGTGGCCCCTCGGGCGGCGGGCGTGCCTCCTCGGGCGGCCCGACCGACGGCGGCGATCTCGTGGCCCGGTTGAGCGCGGGCCTGCCGCGCCTGATCGACGCCTCGGCGCTGCCCGACGAGATCGTGCTGGTGGAAGCGATCCCCACGGTCGGCCGCACCCGTAAACCGGACCGGGAGGCCATGCGCCGGCTGGTGGGCGGGGTGCGGGGGTGAGGGTCGCGGTGACCGGGGCCGGCGGGTTCGTCGGGGGCGCCGTGTGTCGGGGGCTCCGGGGCGACGGGCACGACGTCGTCGCCCTCACCCGGCGCGAATGGGACATCACCACCGGCCCGATGGCCGACCCGCCGAAGGTCGACGCCGTCGTGCACTGCGCCGCCGCCGTCACCGACTGGGGCCCGGTCGAGCCGGCCCGGCGGGCCAATGTCGACGGCACCCGGCACGCGCTGGCCACGTTCCCCGACGCGCGGTTCGTGCACGTCTCCACGGCCAGCGTCTACGACCCGTTCCGCCCCACCGTGCACGCCGCGGAGTCGGAGGCCCCCGCGAAGAGCTTCCTCACCGGGTACGCCGCCACCAAGGCCGCCGCCGAGCTCCTCGTCCTGGCCCGGCCCGACGCCCTCGTGCTCCGCCCGCACGCCGTGTACGGACCGGGCGACCCGACCCTGCTCCCCCGGGTACTCGGCGCGATCCGGGGCCGCACCCTGTGGATCGTGGGGGACGGCCGGGCCGCCCAGTCGCTCACCTCGGTCGACAACCTGGTGCGCGCGGTGGCCCTGGCGTGCCGGCCCGGTGCTCCCGGGGGCGCGTACAACATCGCCGACGCCGGGCCCGTACCCGTCGGGGCGGCGCTGCGGGACCTGTTGGCGGCGCGCGGCCTGGCGGTCCGGGTCCGTGGCCTGCCCATGGCCCTGGCGTGGCCGCTGGCGGGCGCGCTGGAGGGCGCCTTCCGACTGGTCGGGGCGCGCAGGCCACCCCGCCTGACCAGGTACGCGATCAGCCACCTGGCCATGGAGCGCACCCTGGACCTGACCCGGGCCCGCACCCTCCTCGGCTACACCCCGACCCCGACCTCCTTCGAGGGCGCCGCCGACTGGTGAGAGCCGGTCCCGGGCCGTGGGACGTGCCCCGGTACCGGGGCGGCCGTGGGTAGCATCGGCGAAATGATCACGAATCCGCACGCCATCACGGTGCTCTGCTACGGCGACTCCAACACGCACGGCGAGCGCGCCGAGGAGCCCGAGCTGGGCCGCTGGCCCGCCGACGTCCGCTGGACCGGCCAGGCGCAGAACCTGCTCGGCGACGGGTACTACCTCATCGAGGAGGGCCTGGGCGGGCGGACCACCGACGTGGACTACGCCGACCGGCCGGGCCGCAACGGTCGGACGCACCTGCTGCCGACCCTGCACTCGCACGACCCGCTGGACCTGGTGGTGCTGATGCTCGGCACCAACGACGTGAAGCACCTGTTCGGCCGGACCGCCGCGGGAATCGCGGCGGCGGTGGGCGGCCTGCTGGACGACATAGCGGAGTACGGGGCGGACCACGACGGCCGGCCGCCGAGGGTGCTGGTGCTGTCCCCGGCCCCGTGCGACGACCGCGCTCTGGTCTACGGCGCGGGGGAGTTCGACGCCGGTTCGGTGGCGGTGTCGCGGGAGCTGGCGGCCGAGATCGGGAAGGTGGCGGCGGCCCGGGGCGCGGCGTTCGCGGACGCGGGAACGGTCGCCCGGGTCGGCGGGGACGGCGTCCATCTGACCCGGGACTCGCACAGCACCCTGGCCGCCCTGGTCGCCACGTGGATCACGGAGAACCTGAGCTCCTAGCCGGGACCGAAGCCCCCGCGGCTGGGCGCCTCACCCGAACCGACCGGGCCCACCGCGGCCGGACGGGTCCGGGCGCCAACCTGGGCACCGAGGAACCGGCCGGCGCCGACCCGGACGGCCGACCCCGTCGAGGTGCCGCCGCGCGCCCGGTCGGTCGGTCGGCGTAACCCTCTCAGAGCTTGTGATCTGGCCCGCCGGAGGCGCTCCGACGGGCCAGCCCCGTTCAGACCAGCCGGGAGTGCAGCAGGTCGGCGAGCTCGGCGGGGTGGTTCAGGAACGGCGAGTGCCCCGAGTCGAACTCGGCGACATCGGTGATCCCGGCCCTGGCCAGCATGTCCCGCTGCAGCCCGGTCGGCACGGACTGGTCCTGGGTCGTCACGACGTACGTCGCCGGGATCGTCTGCCACCCGGCGGCCAGCACCTCCTGCCCGAAGGAGGCGGCGGACTGCGGCAGCAACCGCGCCTCGGCGGCCGCGGCCACGTCGGCGGCCACGTCGCTGTAGAACAGCTTGGCGCCCCAGCCGGCGGCGACGCTGATCAGCCCGTCCTTGAACTCGATCCACGGCGCGTTGCCGCCCCCGGTGAGGGCGCGCATCGAGTCGCCGACCTGGGGCAGGAACGCGGCGACGTAGATCAGCTGGGTGACGTTGGGCAGTTCCGCGGACGCTTCGGTGACCACCACGCCGCCGAAGGAGTGCCCGACGAGCACGACCGGCCCGTCGATGGCCCGCACGGTCTCGCGGACGAGGGCGACGTCGGAGCGCAGGTCCCCGACGGTCGCCGGGTCGGTGCCGTGGCTGGTCAGCTCGACGAGCTGGACGTCGAGGCCGTGCCGGCGCAGCTCGGGGACGAACGGTTCCCAGAACCAGGTGCCGTGCCACGCGCCGTGCACGAGGACGAGGGTCGGCTTACTCGACACGGGTGCCTCCGACGACGAAACCGGTGATGGACTGGAAGAACTGGCCCTTGACCTGGGCCTCGATCAGCGGCTCCCACCAGGCGGTGAGCTGCTCGGTGCTGAGCTCGAGGTCGCCCGAGGCCTGGGCGGCGGCGAGCCGGCCGGCGGTCACCATCCGGTAGAACTCGAACGGCATGAGCACGGTCTGCGGCGCGACGGTGACGTCGGCGAGGCCGAGTTCGAGGAAGCGGCGGCGGAGCTGCCGACCGCACCAGCTGTTGTGCCCGTCGGACAGGGTGCGGATGATCTCGCGGGTGGTGGCGAGGTCCGGGTGGTCGATGGTGGTGGTGTCGAAGTCGTAGTCGAAGGCCACCACCCGGCCGCCGATCCTGGTGACCCGGACGAGCTCGGCGGCCGTCGCGGGGATGTTCTCGCAGTGCATCAGCATCAGCTTGGCGCGGACGGCGTCGAAGGACTGGTCGTCGAAGCTGATGGCGCGGCCGTCGTCGACCCGGAACTCGACGGGCAGGTCCGAGCCGGCGCTGCGCTGCTGGGCCACCTCGATCATCGCGGCGCTGAGGTCGGTGCCGATCACGAGGCCGTCGGCGCCGACCAGGGCGGCCAGCTCGCGGGCGTCGTCCCCGGTGCCGCAGCCGACGTCGAGCACCGTGGCGCCGGCGAGGTCGCCCATGTCGGTGGCCAGCTGCTGCCGGGCGCGCGCGTACTCGGGCAGGGCGTTCGCGCGGTCCATGAAGGTGATGAACCACGATTCGTCCGGCGCGTCGTCCACAGTGGTGAACTGGGCGACGTTGCCAGTGGAAGTCGTCATGAGGTGCTGGCCTCCTTCAGCCATAGGGGTGGTGCCGGACGGGGGCGGCCCGTCCGGCACCCGGGGGGCAGA